>PLGI01000077.1 GCA_003139775.1 Syntrophaceae bacterium
GTTAGAGTTTAGTAATTTTTTGACTATTACGGATTGAAATCTTGACAAAAGGGGTCAAGTCTGCCTTTGATCTTTGATAACTATTGGAAGAACAACGACCGGTTTTCTATTTCCTATTTTTCCTACCGGAATAAATCTTCTTTTTCTTCAGTTAAGTCATTAGGCCTTTCACTGGGCTGTGCGTTAGCTAAAAAGGCTTCGGAAAGAGTCCCTGATTCGCTAGGCTGGCCTGTTTTGGAATTAACCTTGACAAACACAATACCTTCCGGTGCGGGAAAGGATTCCACCGGCATGTTTTGTAAAAATTTTTCCATAAAATAAAGCCAAACAGGAGCCGCCGCTTTTCCGCCTACTTCTTGATTTCCCAAAGACGCTTCCTGATCAAAACCTACCCAAACTCCGGTAATCAGGGAAGGAGTAGAACCGATAAACCAGGCGTCACGCATGTCATTCGTCGTTCCAGTCTTTGCGGCAATCGGTCTTCCTATACTTTTAACCCGTGTACCGGTGCCACTTATCACAACATCCTGCATAACATAAGTAGTCATAAAGGCGATACGGGGATCAATAACCTGTTCCGACTGAACTTTAGTTTCTTCAAAAACATTACCGGTCCGATCAACAATTTTTTTAATGAAATAAGGCGTTACTTTCTTGCCACCATTCGCCAAAACGCCATAAGCTTGGACTAGTTCCTGCAGCGTCACTCCCGATACCCCTAACGCCAATGATAATGTCCGCGATAGAGGGGAAGTAATCCCCATGTTCATAGCGTATGATACTGCGTAATCCACACCAATTTCCTGCAATATTTTAATGGTCACAATATTGCGGGATTGAACAAGCGCAGTCCTCATGGTAATCGGTCCCATGAATTTTTCATCAAAATTTTTCGGTTTCCAGAGACCACCCTCTTGAGATGGATCTTCTAAAGAAATAGGAGAATCAACAAATCGCGACGACGGATTTAACCCCTTATCAAAAGCTGCCGTGTAGATCAGTGGTTTAAAAGCGGACCCAGGCTGCCTGCGGGATTGCGTTGCACGGTTGAATTCGCTTTTATTGAAATCACGGCCTCCAACCATGGCGCGAATAGCGCCTGTTTTCACATCCATGCAAAAAAGCGCGCCTTGAACAAGACCGTGTTTATATTTTTCCCTGTCTTCCAATTCCACCAAACCTTTTTCCACAGCATCGCGCGCATATTTTTGCGCGGACAAATTCAAGGTCGTATAGATCGAAAGACCTTCCTTGTAAAGAACGTCCGCGCCGTATTTTTCCTGCACATAGCGGCGGATGGTTTCCACAAAATATGCGGCAACTTTATCTTTGGGTTTGATCGGCCGTAATTTCAATGGAGCGGCAGATGCTTTTGCCAGTTCGTCCTGCGATATATAACCGTCTTCCATCATGCGCGTAAGAACGTAAATTTGTCTTTGTTTGGCTTTTTCATAATGAAGAAATGGAGAATAGTTGCTGGGAGCTTTAGGTAAACCGGCCAGCATGGCTGCCTCCGGCAGTTTCAGATCTTTGGCGCTTTTGCCGAAGTAACCTAGTGCCGCCGATTCTATTCCGTAAGTGCCGTGTCCCAGATAAATCTGGTTTAAATATAAATTTAGAATTTCATCTTTACTCAGGTATTTATCAATTTTGTAAGCAAGAATAGCTTCCTTAACTTTACGTGTGTATTTTTTTTCCGGCGAAAGGTACATCATCTTGGCTACCTGCTGCGTAATGGTGCTGCCACCCTGGACGATATGCCCTGCTCCAACATTTTTTAACATTGCGCGAAAAATGCTTTGCATATCCAGACCTGTATGCTGATAGAAGCGGGAGTCTTCTGCCGCAACAAAAGCATAGCAAACTATCTTCGGAACTTCGGCTATCCTGACAACTTTTCTGTCTTCCAGGAAAAACTCATCAATTAGTGCGTTGTTTTCATCATAAACACGGGAGGCAATGCTGGGACGATAATCTTTAAGTGCGTCAATTCCCGGCAAATCAAGGGTTAAGGCATAGTAGGTAACAGTTCCACCAACTGTCACCAGCAAGACAAAAACGATTAATGCCAGAAAGAAAGTAAGAAGCGTGGAAAGTTTCTGAACTTCACCTTCATGTTTATTATTTGATCTTTTACGGTGTATCGGCATAATTTTTACCAATTATTATTCATTATTTTCGGGAGTTACTTTTTTCTTTTCGGCAAATTTTACCACAAATATACTTACTTCATAAAGAAACATCAAGGGTATTGCCATTAATATTTGACTTAAAGCGTCAGGCGACGGGGTTAAAATTGCGGCAACGATAAAAATAATTAAAATGGCATACCTTCTTTGTTTGGAAAGCATTTTGGCGTGAACTATTCCCAGTTTGGCCAAGAAGAACATAAATATAGGCAATTCAAAAGATAAACCAAATCCCAGTAAAAATGTTACGAAAAGCGACAGATAATCACCAAACGAGATCATTGCCTGCAAATATTTATTATTAAAACTGACAAAAAATTCAAAGGCGGGAGGCAGGGCGATAAAATATCCGAACAAGACACCGCTGATGAAAAGTAAAGTGGAGAAAAAAACAAAAGGCAGTACATATTTTTTTTCTTTGGAATGCAGGGCCGGCGCGATAAATTTCCATATTTGATATAAAATGAAAGGACAAGTAATTATTAGCGAAGCAAAAAAAGCCAGCTTCATATAGACAAAGAATGCTTCAGTTAATCCGGTATAAATCAGATAACTGTTTTTGGGCAGAACCTTAGTTAGTGGCCGGGTAACGATATCAAAAATCCAGTCCTTGAAATAATAGCAGCCTCCAAAACCAATGCCCACCGCAATTAAAGAGCGAGTGAGCCTTTTGCGCAGTTCTACTAAATGTCCAGTTAGAGACATTTTGTGATCTTCGGTAGTTGCCGAAGTTTCTGTAGTTTCCGTTGTTTCCATAGTTTGAAGCTTTGCCCGTCTTCAGCTCTAAAATGTAGGGGGAATTATTTTAAAATTATTGTTTTGGGGGAATTTTATCAGATGAACCGGTTTTTGTTTCTTCGGTATCGGGCTTCTTCATTGAAAGATAATCCTTCCCGCTGTCACCGTCTTTCAAGGCTTCTTTTATATCTTCGGTTATTCCTTCGGTTGCTTTTTTGAATTCGCTGAAACCTTTACCCAAAGTTTTGGCCAAGTCAGGCAAAAAAGAATTATTCCCGCCGTCGCCGGTCTTCGGCTTCTCATCATCTTTCAATGCTCCTTTTAGGTCTTCGGTAGCGTCTTCAGTTGCTTTTTTAAATTCGCTTAAGCCTTTACCCAAAGTTTTGGCCAATTCCGGCAATTTTTCGGGCCCAACAACGAGCAGTGCAATTATCGCAATTATTAGAAGCTTCAGCAGTCCTATGCCAAACATTGATAATTAATCTCCCTCAATACTTGAGATATACCTATATATTGATTCCTGTTTTTGTCAATGTTTTTTGCGAGAGAAGTAGAAACACAGTCGATCGAATATATTATACCATTTCTAAATCAAAGCCCGATAGCAAGCAATCTCACTTTCACCTTGTGTTCAGTAGTGAGCAGTTGTCAGAAATGATGGAAATTCATACTCATCACGACCTGGTGGAAATGGATCAGGGAGATTTTGAATGTGTTCCCTTTAAAAAACTTATGGTCTGCAAAAAATATTTTCTGAACAAATAGATTGCTGACTCGGCTTCTGTCCAAATGCACATCGCGGGGAATACGCAAATCACATAATTACAGGAAAGTGAATTATGACACAGTCTCTTCGCCAAAAATACATCCTTATAATGTATCCGCTCTTCTCAATATTTATGCGGTTGGCATGGTAGTAAAAACACCATGCGGATCAACATCGGTGCGGATGATCTTCAGGGCCTCGGGCGTGATCAGCTTGGTATCCGGAATCTCGCTTTCGGGTCTGAGAAGTTCGAAGCCGGTGAGCGACTGAGCTATCTCGAAGGTGACGCCCGGGGTCAGGGATTTAACCCGCATACGTTTGCTGACCGGATGAAAGTCATAGACACCCCATGGGCTGATCACAGCGCTCGGACCGTTGCCGATGAGGCCAGCCTCCCGGCGTGAGTTGCCGCCGGTCAGATGTCCCACGGAGGTAATGAAATCAACCTTCTCCGGAAATTTATCCGGGGTCTGGAGTCCAACCAATATCATGTTCTCAGTCAGGGAAGAAAGATCATTATTCCCGCCGCTGCCTGTAAGGCGGACCTTGGGCTTGTGAAAATCCTTGCCGATGAGGTGGGTGTTCACATTGCCGTACATATCCACTTGGGCGAAACCCAGAAAGCCCATATCCACATACCCGTTGTAACACTGCGCGAAAGAATAGGACATCTCCATGATGGTGGGAGATTTGCGCCAGGTAAAGGGACAGGCGACCGACCAAGGCATGTCACCCTGGATCGGATCCTGCCCCCCGGATTCGTAGACAATGGTAATATTGGGGGCATGGGTTTTCTTAGCCAGAATCCCGCCCACCATGGGGATTCCTGTTCCGATATACACGATCGAATGATCGTTAATCTGCTGTGCGATAATATAAGCCAATGTTTCTAAAGGATTGGCCGGTACGTTTAAGTCTTGCATAATATACACTCCTGTCTTAATAGTAGAGACCTGAATCATGCTTCAGGGTATATTCCTCATAAGAGAAATCTATGTCTTCGTTGTCGCCTTCGGCGGCCTTGGTCTGACGACGGGCCTCGGCGATCCACTTGGCGCCTCCCAGCTTGTCGACGAACTCGAACTGATCCTTGGTGCCCATAATCCATTCATCAAGAAACGCCTTCATGTTTTCGTCGGAAGCGCCGCCGAAACGCATGACCTTTTCCCACCACTGCCGCGACCAGTAGTAGTATCCGGGCATATTTCCGGGAACCGCTCCGAAGGGCATCTCAACAACGGCATCGGCATAGAAAAACGGAATGATCTGCCCCTGCTTGTTGTAGCGGATGTCGTTCTCGGGAACGATTTCTTCGGCCGTGATGATGAGTTTGCGCGTCGCGGCAGCAACAGCGAGGTCATTGACGGCAGGGCCGTAGATATAGGCGTTTCCATATTTATCCGCCGCGTGGCAATGAATAAAAGCCACATCGGGATACAACGCCGGAACGAATACCACAGGATCGGGATCATTCTTCAAAGGGTGTTGCATCACCTTGAGGTAAGGATTATAGCGAACAATGTCGCTGCCGATCATCTGTTTGCTGAAAACTCCCGGGGTGCCAAGTTGGGCAGCCTTGAATCCCTGCGCGATTCCCCCATGGCTCCACTCGGAAAGAATCTTGACCCGCTTGGCCTTGAGCATACGGTCATAGCTTTTATCAATCCCGCGCATCTCCGCACCAGTGTATGAGTTGTGTGAATAGTCCACGCAACCGTACACGATAAAGAAGCTTTGATTGGTATTGGGAGCGCCAATCATCTGGAGATTCTTTTTGCCTTGCCGAATTACTTCGAAAAACGCCTGATGCGGCGTTCTGACATAAGAAAATCCTCCATCGGTGAGGATATCGCCGTCCTGCACATAAGTCGCAACAGCCTCGCCAATAGTCATCCTTTTATCTTTTTTAGCGTGTTCCTTTTTTAAATGCGCTTCGCGCGCTGATTCGAAATCAACCAAACGATCCAGAATAGACGTATCACTCAATCTGAGATTTTCGACCGCTTCTTGATTGTATTGATATTTTGACATCTCGGTATCCTCCTTTCCCGGTACAATAATATAACTGGTAACTTTTACACCAACAAACTGTTTCGGTCAAGGCTTATCAATCATAGCGTTACGTCTTGAAGCATGATGTGAATTTCATACTTATCAAAATCATTATAATATGTTAGAAGGGTATCATGACAATTTGGAATCAGAAAAGTAAAATACTTGTAACTTGTCCGAAGGGTGTCTCGCTTTATCTAAAGAAAGAAATCGAGGCATTGGATTTTCCGGTTCTGGCGGAGCTGGATACGGCGATTCAAACCGAAGGAACTCTCCAAGACACCCTAATTCTCAATCTTCATCTGCGCACTGCTCAGCGAGTCCTCTATCAACTGGAGAGATTAATAGTCAATACACCGGAAAACCTCTACAAAAAAATCAAATCCATTGAATGGGAAAATCTCCTGCATGATTCCGGCAAGGCGGCCTATGTTTGCGTGACCTCGATTGCCGATAACCCGCTGATTACCGATTCCCGTTTCGTCAATGTCAAGGTCAAGGATGCCATCGTAGATCGAATGCGCGATAAATGCGGCAGGCGGCCTGATTCCGGCCCGGATAAGGACAAAGCCGTTGTCCATGTTTATTGGAAGAACGATCAGGCCGATGTTTATCTGGACACTTCGGGCGAGCGTCTTTCCCTGCGCGGATATCGCAAAATTCCCCTGCAAGCGCCCATGCAGGAAACATTGGCGGCGGCAGCAATTATGGCTACCGGCTGGAAGGGCGAAAGAAACTTTATCAACCCCATGTGCGGCAGCGGAACTTTGGCCATTGAGGCCGCATACATCGCATTAAATCGGGCTCCCGGCCTAATGCGGAATAATTACGGCTTTATGTTCATCAAAGAATTCCCTGAAGAATTCTGGCAGGAACTGCGCAAAAAAGCCAAAGCCAATGCCCGAAAAATATTGCTGGCAAAAATCATCGCCACGGATATTGATAAAATGGCGGTTATCGCCGCCAGACAAAACGCGCAAACAGCCGGAGTTGATCACCTGATCGAATTTAATACCTGTCCTTATGAAGAAACCCCTATCCCGGAAGACGGCGGTATAATCATTTTAAATCCCCCCTATGGCGAGCGAATGGGAGCCATCAATACAAAACCGCATTCAACAGATTTTCGCGTCAGCAGAGAATCGGCTGCAAATGGCCGCAAAATCATCCTTCGCAAAGCATCTGACAGGCAGTATAAAAGCGGTCATATCAAGGCAGGTGATTTCCAGATACTGGAAGCGACTTATCAGGGCATTGGCGATTTTTTTAAAAAGATCGGCGGCGGCTACCGCGGCTATATTTTTACCGGCAATTTAGAGATGATCAAAAAAGTAGGGTTGAGAACCAAACGTCGAATTATTTTCTATAACGGCGAAATCGAATGCCGCCTTCTCGAATACGAGCTCTACACAGGTAGCCAAAAGCACTCTGACAATGCCAACCAGGCGTCCTCTGAACTCTAATACCAAGTCATCTTTCTGAAAAGGAATTTCTTATTAAATATTTGTGCTTGCTCATATCAATCAGCGCTTTCATACTTATCCAGTTTCTTCCGCAGCGTTTTACGAGTAATACCCAGGCGGCGGGCGGCTTCGCTTTTGTTGCCGCCGCAAGCATTGACCGCTTCCAGAATGCTTCTCTTTTCCACCTCATCCAGCGGCATATTTCCCGTCATATTAGGTTGATCACTGCCAGAAGCATTTGGACTATCCGCCATCAGCAGCCCCAGTTCGTCAGCATCAAGATATTCTAAACGAGACAAAACAACGGCTCTCTCCACCGCATTCATCAGTTCACGGACATTACCCGGCCAGTTATATTTCACGAGCTTCTCCATCGACTGCGGCGTGAAACCTTTGATGTTTTTCTTATTCTTTGCGGCAAACATTTGCAGAAAATGCTGCGCCAAAAGTGGAATGTCTTCTTTCCTGTCTTTCAGCGGCGGCGCATTCAAAGCTACAACGTTGAGTCTGTAAAACAGATCTTCGCGAAAGCGCTTCTGTTCCATTTCTTTTTTTAGATCCTTATTGGACGCGGCAATCACACGCACGTTGACCGCGATCACTTCCGCGCCGCCTACCGGAGTTAATTCTCTTTCCTGCAAAACCCGCAAGAGCTTAACCTGCATCGCGGCGGACATTTCGCTTACTTCATCCAGAAATATGCTACCGCCATCCGCCTGCCGAAATTTTCCTTCCCTTCTTTTATCCGCGCCGGTAAAAGCTCCTTTTTCGTGCCCGAATAGCTCTGACTCAAGTAATGATTCAGTCAGCGCCGCGCAATTGATTTTTATGAATGGCGCATCTTTACGCGGACTGTTATAATGAATGGCATTGGCAATCATTTCTTTACCCGTACCTGATTCACCGGTAATCAGAACGATAGCTTCCGTTGCGGCTACCTGCGCCACGGTATCCAAAAGCTTTGCCATCAGCGGACTGCGGCCAATCATGTTTTGTGAGTCGAACTTCTGCCCCAACCTTTCTTTTAAATACTCATTTTCTTTTTTGAGCCTGTTGTGCTCAGTGGCACGATTGATAGCAATCTTGAGTTCATCGAAATCCAGTGGTTTGGTGAGATAATCATAAGCTCCTTTCTTCAAGGTAGCCACAGCGGTCTCCACGGAAGCATAAGCAGTCATGATAATCACCGGAATTGCCGGATTGATAATTTTGATTTGTTCGAGGGCTTCAATACCGGATACTTTCAGCATTCTGATATCCATCAAAATCAAATCGAATGGCCGCTTGCGCACTTCGTCAATCGCGATCGAACCGTCATCCGCTTCAAATACTTCATATCCCCAGCCGCCCAACAGTTTTTTGAGCATGGTGCGGTGAGCAAGATCATCATCCACAATTAAAATTGTTTGATTAGCTCTCATTTTTTATTCCTTAATATATTTGTTGCCAGGAAGTGGAAAATGCAAATAAACTTTTGTCCCCTGCGCTGCTGTGCTTTCCACATCAATCTTGCCGCTGTGCGCCTCCATAATTTTCTGGACTACCGCCAGACCCAAGCCTGTTCCCGCCGGTTTCGAGGTAAAATAGGGATCGTAAATCTTCGGTAAATCCATTTTTTCTATTCCTGCGCCGTTATCAGAAATTATTACGGTCAGATTATCCGCACTAGGCAAAAGTTCAATTGTCAGTTTGCCGCCTTCTTTCAGAGCAGCAAGGCAGTTGAGAAAAATATTGAGAAGCACCTGCTTGATTTTATCGGGATCAACTTCCAGCGCAGGCAAATCCACAGCAGCGTCAATTTCCACGCTGATTTTATTTTTCTGCGCGTCGGCAGCAATTAATTTAATTGTATGCTGCACTAATTCCACAAATTGAACTTTTTCTTTTTTCAACTTAAGCGGTCTTGCAAATTCAATAAGCTGGCTGATTACGCGATTGAGCCTTTCTGTTTCGGCAATCATAACATCCGCCGTCTGTTCATCTTCTTTATTACCGGATAGCCTTTCCTTAAAATAAACGGCAAATCCTTTGATGGAACTAAGCGGATTACGGATTTCATGGGCAACGCCTGCCGCCAGTGAGCCGATAGAGTTTAAATGACGGGTTCTGGTCACTTCATTTTCCATTTGACGGATCGCCGTGACATCGCGGATCAGCAGGATTCGGCCTGCGGGAATTCCTTCATCCATAAGACCCGCCGCGACTGTTTCCCAGATATGCTCCTGGCCTTCAGCGGAAATCAATTGAATATCCCGCTCCAGAAAGCCGCCGCTTGCAGGAAGTTCGGCAAGTATCTTTTTAAGCGGCTCCGGTAAAACTGTCAAGGCTTCTCTACTCAAAGCATCACTGCAAGCAACTTCCAATACCGCTTGCGCCTTTTCGTTGCAGGTAACAATTTTGCCTTGATGATCCAGCGCGATCAGGCCGATGGGCATATTTTTCACCAGCGCTTCCGAAAATATTTTAATGCGGGAAAGAGATGTGCGGGTCAGACGATAGGCTTGTGCCAGGAAAAGAGAGATGATGGCCGAAGAACCGATCAATAAAAGAATTAATGCGATAATAAGGTGAGCCCTGTTGTCTTCTTTGGTTGCTTTTTCTATTGTCGCCATATTCAGACCGACATAGATAATAAATTTGTTAATTTCTTTGCTTTTAACATTGCCCTGGGATGACGTTTTATCTTCAGTATTTTTTTGCGGAGGAAAAAAACCGCGGTAAACTTCGAAAGTGCCCGCGCCCTGAGGATTAACAACTTGCCGCCAGCGGATATCGTGAGATAAAGCCAGTGATCCGATATCCAAATCCAGGCCATATTTATCACCGACTTGCGCCGGATCACCATCGGCAATGATATTACCATCGTTATCGGTCACAATGATGTAGTCAATATCCGGTTGCTGGGCTGTTTCCGTTAATAATTTTTGCAGCCTGAACATTTCGTTCTTCACGTCCAGCGGATTGCGTAAACTGGCTTCAAATGACCGGATTAATGTCGTGCCTTTCTCCACCAGTAGTTCAACGGCCTGTTCCTCTTGCTGATGAAAAAACGTGAACGTCATTACCGTAGAAACGGCGGCCATAACAGTAATTGCGACTATGACTACCCAAAAGGAAACATTAAACCAGATTTTTTTATTAGCGTTTAACACCGTACTTAAATCTCCACTACTAGATGGCTATTTTGTACCCATGTGTATACCATCAACTGGATATATATTATCCACTTAACCGCAATAAAAAACAAATGATATTTTGACTTATTCTTAATTTACCATTCAATAACAAGCGGTTATTTAATTAAAATTTAATTGGCACAAGCCTTGCTCAATATGAAGGCTACAGCAATTAAGATACCCATTCCACCTTGAGATTGATTATGAAAAAGCTGATATTGACATTATTGAGTATAGCCATGGGAATGTTGTTGGGCAATTATTATTCACTTATCACGAGAAAATTGTTGCTGGAATATATAGTGTCTGTATACCGATCTGTCAGATTTATAAGCAATGAGAGTAAATCACTGTAGAAAATAATTTTAAGAAACAATAAAACTCTGGAAAGGAAATTGATTATGAAAAAGTTAACATTGGTATTAATGACTGTTGTTCTGGGAATGCTTTTAACGGCACCAGCGTTTGCTTTCGGTCAGAGTGAGGGCGGAAGCCTCGCTGTAGGCAAAGGCGACTGCTCTTGCAGTAAACCGGCATTATGGAAGTTAAATCTTTCCGCTGAACAAAAAACAAAAATTGAGGCACTAATATCTGAGAATCAAAAAGCAATGAGGCCACTGAGGGAAAAGATGTTCGATAAGTCGGTAGCACTGCGGAGACTGTGGTCGCAAGCCAATCCTGATAAGGATAAAATTACTGCCGCTCAAAAAGAAGTTCGGAAATTGCGTGATGAAAAGCAAGATAGAGTAACGGCAATGAGATTGGAAATCCATAAGATTCTCACACCGGAACAAAATGAAAAACTGGCAAATTCTCACTGGGGCAGAGGTCCCGGGTTCGGACCTCGCGGCAGCATGAGAGGTAACGATGGCCATGGTCGAGAAATGGAAATGTGCCCATAGCTAACTAAAGTGCCCCTTCCCTCCGGGGAGAGAGACTGTGTCGGAATGTCTTGCAGATGTGAAGACTACGACACAGTCTCAAATTAGACAAATTAATTTTTAATGGGCATCCCTTTCCGCTTCAAGTTTGACCAGAACTCGGTTCGCGATATAGAAATGAGATCAATCCCGCGGTTTGGAATCCCCCGGCTTCAGACGGGGCAGGAATGCGGTGTAATCCGCCGGAGGTGGCTCCACTATTTTCATTGACATAAAAAATCTTTGTTGGTATACGCCCAACTACTGAAAAAGTAATACCTTATCAATGAAGGAGAAAAAAATGGTGACACTGTCTGTGGGCAAAAAACGCAAATTGGGGGCGTTGTCGAGCATGTTGGCCAAAACTGTAGGGGCTGTTAGCCTGGTGGCCATTCTGGCGTCCTGCGGTACCAGCCCCGGATACAGCTACACGATCGGCGGTACGGTCAATGGTATGGTTGGCAGCAATATAGTGTTGCAGAACAATAGCGGGGATGATAGGAGTCTCTCTGCCAACGGCGCTTTCTCTTTTCCCACACCGCTGTCCGACGCTGCTGCCTACGCCGTTACGATAAAAACGCAGCCGACCAACCCGTCTCAGGTCTGTTATGTCAGCAACGATAGTGGCACAATCAACGGCGCACCTGTGGGCGATGTGTATGTGAACTGTGTTACTGATCCTACATCCATTACTGTTGATCCGTTAGGACAATTTGCATATGCGGCAAATGAGTTTCTTAACCAGGTCTGGGTCTATACCATCAATTCGGACGGGACATTGTCCCCTTTGGGAACGCCAGTAGTTACAGGGAATAATCCTGTCTCCGTCAAGGTTGCAAATGGATTTGCCTATGTAGTAAATGCTGGTTCCAACAATATTTCGGTCTATAGTATCAATTCGGACGGGACATTGTCCCCTTTGCAAATAGTAGGTACCGGGAATAATCCTGTCTCCTTAGCATTTGATTCCTCAAGAGATTATGCCTATGTGACGAACATGAGTGACAACACTATTTGGGTCTATACCATCAATTCGGACGGGACATTGTCCCCTTTGGGAACGCCAGTAGGTACCGGGAATAGTCCTGTCTCCTTAGCATTTGATTCCTCAGGAGATTATGCCTATGTGACGAACATGAGTGACAACACTATTTGGGTCTATACCATCGCTAACGGGGAATTAACTTCCGTGGGGCAAACAATAGGTACCGAGTCGAGTCCTGTCTCCATTGTCACGGATTTGTTTGGATCATCAGGACAATTTGCCTATGTAATAAATGAGAATTCCTATACTATTTCGGTCTATACCATCACTGACGGGGAATTGACCTCTACGCAAAACGTGGCTACCGGGAAAGGTCCAACTTCTATCATCACGGTTTTGGTCGGATCATCAGAATTTGCCTATGAGACAAATGCGATTGATGGCACCATCTCAGCATATACTATCACTAACGGGATTTTGTCCACTTCCCCTTTGCAAACAGTGAGTGCCGGGACGTATCCCGCTGCCGTCACAGTTGATAAACCCTTGAATGGAAAATTTGCCTATGTGGCAAATATGGGTGGCAGTAATATCTTGGCCTATATAATCAATCCTGACGGGACTTTGACCCCTCAGTAATCATCAGGGACAGCGGCCTAAAATAAAATGCAGAAAGCTTTTTAAATAGCCGCTGTTGCAGTAGCTCAATAATTTGGTAACTTTTTGAAGCTTATCAAAAACGGACATATTATGATTGATTACATGAAAAGGCATGAACGCTATGTAAAAGATGTGCTCGAAAAAAAACTGGACGCGGAAAAATTAAAAGAGCTTCTCACTTATCATGATAAACAGATTCAATGGATGCAGCACGAAAGATTGGTACATCTTATTGTCATGCTCTTTGTCTGTCTTTTTACGTTGCTTTCCTTCGGATTCACTGTTATCAGAACATCCACACCGTCTATTATTCTTTCAGTACTTCTTTTAATTTTATCGGTCGCGTATATTATTCATTATTACCAACTCGAAAACGGCGTGCAAAAATGGTATTTGATTTCCAATCAAATTAAGCAGCAGCTTTAATTATAAGGGCGGGGCGGCACAACTAATGGATATCAATAGGGCCGTCCCGGATTCTTTGTCATCCCTGCTGATCCCAACTCCAACAACGAACATCGCTTTTTTTGTTACATCGGCGACTAAGGAAGTCTCGATAATCTGAGTTCGACGATTATTTTCTGATAAATTTAAGTGGTAATGAACTTTTAGCGTTAATGCCGGTTGCAGAGTTTTTTTCCAACCGATATTCCAATATTATCTTTATTCCAAACGAATACCCGCTGATCAGATCATGCAAAAGCGGTCGGACTATCAACGGGCTATGGAATCACGCCTCGACAGTCGCGGCTATACTGCAAAATAAGCTTGTGGTTATTATTAAGCGCTAGTGACGGGTGGGATATATTTATTCAGGTTTATTATGGATAATAACACGGCCGTATGGCTTCCGGCGGCCTTATATTGAAAGATGATACACCCCCCGCTATCTTGACGCAGATTGCCCCCTCATACCTGATTCGGCACAATTATGTTCCATTCTTTTTCAAGCTGCACAAATATGAACTATTCCGCCTTTTCATAAATTTAATAACCTATTGTATTTAATAAATAATATATTATGGCAGGATAATTGCTATTATGTAATCCCATATTTGTTTATGGGAGGAATATGATGGTTGCGCAAATCAGTGCAGGCGATACGGCCTGGATATTAGTGTGTTGTTCTCTTGTTCTTTTGATGACGCCGGCTCTGGCGTTTTTTTATGGCGGCATGGTGCGGAGGAAAAATGTTCTCTCCACTTTAACTTTGAGCTATATCTTCATGTCCCTGATCGGAGTGCAGTGGGTACTTTACGGATATTCTCTGGCCTTCGGTTCGGACATCGGCGGATTGATCGGAGGTTTGAATTTTCTGGGTTTTCAGGGAGTCGGCGCCCAGCCGAACGCCGCCTACGCTAAAACCATCCCTCATGAACTTTTTGCCTCTTTTCAAATGATGTTTGCCGTCATTACCCCCGCGTTGATTACTGGCGCTTTCGTGGAACGGGTTAAATTCAAGAGCTTCCTGCTTTTCAGTCTTCTCTGGGCGACGCTGGTATATGATCCTCTTTGCCACTGGGTCTGGGGACAAGGGGGTTGGCTGAAGGAGATGGGCGTTCTTGATTTTGCCGGCGGGACGGTTGTGCATATCGCCGCGGGTTTTTCGGCTTTGGCGTTTGCTTTAGTCATCGGTCCGCGCAAAGGTCACGGCAGTGTTCCGATGGAGCCGAACAATATTCCTCTTACGGTTTTAGGAACCGGATTGCTGTGGGTCGGCTGGTTCGGCTTTAATGCGGGCAGCGCCCTTGCGGCAAACGGCGTGGCGGTAAACGCTCTAGTGACAACCAATACCTCGGCTGCAACTGCGGGTCTTGTGTGGATGCTGCTTTCCTCTCTGGACGGCAGAGCCAGCACCCTGGGGATCGCAACCGGAATGGTTGTAGGTCTGGCAGCGGTAACCCCGGCTTGCGGTTATGTTACGCCTTTAGGTGCTATGGTTGTCGGTGCCGTAGCCGCGCCCCTTTCTTATTATGCGATGCGTTTCCGGGAGCGACGCAAACTGGATGAATCGCTCGATGTCTGGGCCTGTCACGGCATGGCCAGTTCCTGGGGCACCATAGCCACGGGTTTATTCGCTACTGTGGCCGTTAATGCCGATGGGGCCAACGGTTTATTTTTCGGCAATCCCGGCCAACTTGGCATTCAAATTCTGGCCGTCATTGTCACCATCGTTTTTTCCTTCGGGATGACCTATGTGCTGGCCAAGGCGCTGAATATGAGCATCGGATTGCGGGTAAGCCCGATGGAAGAAGAAGTGGGACTGGATATCAGTTCCCACGGAGAAAGATCATACTCATAGACCACTGTCTTCATGTACAAATGAACAATATATAGAATATATAGCATTTTTTTATACGATGGAGGTTTTGCCATGCTGAAAAAAATCGAAGCGATTATTCGCGAAGATAAAGTAAATGATGTCAGGGAAGCCCTTAACAACATAGGAATTGTGGGCATGAATGTGTTTGAGGTGCGGGGTCATGGCCGCCAGGGAGGAATTCAACTGGTCGGACGCGCCGGAACATACCAGGTCAACATGCTTCCCAAAATACAAATCAATATCGTTTTGAACGAACGAAACCTTGACACTGCTGTGGAAGTGATTCTCAAATCGGCTTACACAGGCGAGACTGGCGACGGCATTATTTTTGTTACGCCTGTGGAGGATGTCATTCGAGTCCGCACGCGCGAGCGAGGAACGAATGCAATGATGTATCCGGATGATATTGATACGAAGAAAAACCTGTGAACCCCGGAATCCGATTTTTGGCTTAATATCAAATTTCAGGGCTTAAATTTGATATTAAGCCGAGTTCACCATGGAGAGAACCAACTCCTCAAGAAGAAAATAATTCATTTTCGATACTGCTGATATCACCCGTCGCCAGCAGCCGCAGTGTCAGCGCCTCAGCTTTCGCCACATCGATCCCGCCAATTATTTTCTGGTTCTCTGCCAGATATATGGGATTCATGCTCAATTTCCGTATACCACACCCGACAAGGAACTGCAGATAGCCGGCATTATTGACCATATCGCCGCAGATAGATACTTCTTTACCGCTGGCGACAGCCGCGTCGGCAACCCGCTTTATTGCCCGCAGTACCGCCGGGTGATGGGGAATATAATACGCGGCTACTTCTTCGTTCGTACGGTCGACGGCCAGCATGTACTGCACCAGATCGTTGGTGCCTATAGAAAAGAAATCGACGACTAGTGAGAATTCCTCGATGATTTCTATCACTGCGGGGACCTCAACCATCATGCCGATCTGTGGATGGCCGTTGAAAACGTCGCCCGATCTTTTGAGCGCATCAACACACTCCATCACTATGCCTCTTGCCTGCAGGAACTCTTCCAGGGAAAAGATCATGGGAAACATTATCTTCAAGTCGCAGTCCGCACCGGCGCGCAAAATGGCCCTGATCTGCTGGGTAAAGATATCTTTATACTTCAACGAAAATCTGATGGACCGCAGACCCAGGAAAGCGTTACCCGTTTTCGCCGACTCCCAGTAGGCGGGTATTTTGTCGCCGCCGATATCGAGAGTACGAAACGTGACGTCTTTTGAAGGCGCGCCCTCTGCGAGTTTCCGGTAAATAAAAAACTGCTCTTCCTCAGTAGGAAAATTCTTTCGGATAATGAACGGGAACTCGGAGCGGTACAGCCCTATCCCGTCGCAGGACAACTGCCCCAGCAGCTCCAAATCTTTCAGTAAATTGACGTTCGCCATCAGCTTTATGCGCACTCCGTCTTTTGTCTCGGTGATCGGCTTCATGGCAGGCGGCGCGCTTCCCGTAGACTGTTCGTCGATACGGTCTTTGAATTCCTGCACTACGTCTTTGCCCGGATTGATGTAGACGTTCCCGATCTCGGCGTCGATGAGGATGCGATCGCCGTCAGAAATATTGTTCATGACTGGATCATTGACGATAACCATAGGTATCTGGAGGGAGCGGGCAAGGATGGAGACGTGTGAGGTAACGCCTCCGCTCATCAGCACGATGCCCTTCACTTCTTCCGAAGAAAGTTTCAGCAGGTCGGACGGATACAGGTCGGTTGCTACCACTACCCGGTGGCGCACCGGCGGCAACTTCGCCTCTTTCCCGGCGAGATTCCTGATTAGTCGCGTCACCAGATCTTCTATATCGTGAACCTTCTCTCTTATGTAAGGATCTGAACTTGCCGAAAACAGAGCGATGTATTTCTGTCCGGTGGCAATCACTGCATCGGGCGCGTTTTTCCCTTTTTTCACTGAGGCGGTTATTGCCGTAATAAAGCTCTTGTCTTTCAAGATGAGCAGATGCGATGTAAATATCATGGAAGCGGCATCGCTGAGCTTGTCCTCTACAGCCTTCTGCAATGTTGCCAGTTCTTTTTCCGTTTTTTCCAGCGCTTTCTGCAGATCGGCCAGACCATATTTTTTTCCGAATGTCTGGCCAGCCATATCGTGAAACCGTGCCGCACCGACTGCCAGTGTTGCTTTCGCGTAGGCATATCCCCGGGAAGCCGCCTTGCCTTTGAGGAACATACCGTCGAGTTGTTCCTTCTTCCCGCGCACACTCTCTCCCTGCGCCGCACCCTGTAAAGAAATAATGATCTTAATATTGTCGAGCACTGTAGCAAGCTGGGATGCAACTATTTGCAGCGCCTTGATATCGCTATCTTCAAAACGGTTGTTTTGCTGCCGTTGCAGCATGATTACTCCCACGGGAACTGCGCCGCTGACTATCGGCACGGACAGAAATGATTTATAACGTTCTTCTCCGGTTCCTTTAAAATAGCGGAAGTTGGGATGAGTAAAACCGTCGGCGACGCAGACCGGCTCGTTTTTATCAAAGACTGTTCCGGCGATACCCTCGCCTCTTTTGAGCTTTATTTTCCCGATGATTTGAGGATTGAAACCGGTGTTTGCCCGCAGGACCAACTCGTCTTTAGCGTCATCGTAAATGTAAATAGAACAGACATCGGCACGCATATGCCTGGCGATCATGACTACGATATTATCCAGTAATTTTTCAATGCTGGAGCTGCCTTTAAAGACCCAGTCCAATTGGCCGATGTTCAGCAGCAAATTCAAATGGTCCATAATTGTCCCTTTACCTAAATTATTGTTGAAACTCCAATTTAATGAGACTCGCTGACTATAGGAAGCGTTAGTCGAATTATCCCGCGCAGCGGAGGGTTTCAAACCCGTGATTTCATCCTTCCACAAATTCATTATATGATTTAATATTATTTGATGCAATGAAATTGCAACTTGTTTCAGATATTTTCTTGATCTTAGAGGTTTAGTCGATAAGATGAAGTCAAATGCCCAGTGATGAGCATTTTCTCTATAGGGGAAAACAGGTGATGGTTCTAATCACCCGGTGGAAGGAGGAGAGTAACAAGATGAATAGAACCGCCACCAATAAGTCCCGTGTCTATTATTAACCGTTTGAGCGGGATAGTCCGCTCAAACGGCGATTGTCAGATCAATTCCATTTACGTTTTAAATCCCGCGTCGGCGCGCAGAATAGCCCTGACCCGCTGGGCAAATCCGTATTAAATGTGCATATTATTCAGATATGCCTCGTATTCTTTAATACCTTTTTTAAAGGAAGGAATTCGAGTAGGTTGTGTTTTGTATTTGTAAATGGGTTTGAATTCCAGTGTATAGGTTTTTCCTTCTTGGAGTATGATCTCTAATTCTTTGAAATAGTCCTCATTAGGAAGTCCAAGAAACACTTTGTGTATTCCAGCACGCAGTTGTATCTTTTTCTCCAGGACATATTTTATACCCTCTCCTGCCTCAGGGTCATGGCTTGTCTTCCCATCCTTATCGTAGAGGGGCAGGATTTCTTTTTGCCCATCAACTTTCCATGCCGCTGCCTGTCCGTCGATATTAATTACAAATGGATAGCCCGGCTTTCCGCGCATCGAATCCTTTAACTCAAGTAAATAATATCCTTCAAGAGGGGTCTTGATGGTCGCCTTGATCGCCAGAGTGACAAAGCCCTCTGAAGGGGTATCATCATTCTTCATCTCTGTAAAAACATCCGGTCTTGTATTTTGTGTTTTTTGCTTAATGGTTTTTGCCGTAGCGCCACACCCTATCAAGACAATGCTCATTATACCTATAAGCACACCTGTTATTACTTTTTGCATTTCTTCTCCTTTTCTATACTGCTTTATAGTCTCGTGGTCTTATCTAAGTCCTGATGTTATCTCTGACGTCAGAAATGAATGTTTTATTTTCACCTATATTATGCCCTTATTGGCAAAGCAAAGAGTTTTGGACTCGTAACGGTTAGACCCTTTTCTATTGGACATTATGTGGATGTCGCAATCCTCCGTGGGGAACAATCCTGGCGATAATCCAGGTGACGGCGTAAAGAAATCCCAAGAGAACAACATCCGTTGGACCGACAGGTAAATCAAATTTATATGCGATGCAGAAACCGAGGAAAGCGGCTAAGCCACCGATCAAAGAGGCCAGTACTATAAACTGGCGCATGTTGCGGGCAACCATGTGTGCCGACAAGGCGGGAATCAGCAGAAATCCGAACGCAATCAACGGACCGACGCTGAGCACGGCCATCGAAACGGTCATGCCAATCAGTAAATAGAGCAGCACATCCCAGAAAATGACGTTCTTGCGCAGTATAATTGCCATCTCGCGGTCAAACGAGACTAGGAGTAATTCCCTATGGAACAGTCCCATCACTGCAATTACGAGCATAAGCGTGGCTGCCGTCAGCCCAAGATCAAAATTGGAGATAGCGATGACTTCGCCTTTCATCATATCCAGCCAACCGATTTCGCCGTAAGGATTTTTTGAAAGCAACAGGATGCTCAGCGCAGCAGCTACTACGTATGCGGTACCAAGTCGGCCCTCAGGTTGTCCACGTCCGCGTCGTTCTAAAAATGCCAGTACCAGAATCGCGGTCAGTGAAAATGTAATTGAGCCGATAAAAGCGAGCATGTGTGTGCTATGTGAGCTATGTTCGGACAGATTAAATCCTAACCACAATGGAAGCGAGAGGGCAATAGCAACGCCTGTTGAAGAAATCTGAGGCAATGCTACACCCATGAACACCAGCCGGCGCATCACGAGAAACACACCGACAAGCGGGCAAGCTAGACCGACGAGCACGCTGGTGTATATTGAATTGCGCAATAGAAAATCTGGTGAGAAAATCTGATAAATTATTTCCATGTTAGGCCATCCCCATTTCAATCATTTCTGCCATCCGTTCGGCAGTTAAGAGTTCATGCGTTGAGCCGAGAGACATCTTGCCACCGTGAAGCCAGATGACTTGTTCGGCATAGTGTCGCACCGCTGCAAAGTCGTGCGTAACAAGAAGAACAGTGATCTTCCTTTCTTTGTGGATCTGCGAAATAAACTCCAGCACCAAATCTTTAGTTTCACGGTCCACACCTACAGTGGGCTCATCCAGCACCAGTACATCGGGACGCATAGCCAGAGCGCGGGCAATGAGTACGCGTTGTTTCTGTCCACCGGAGAGTTCGGCAAAGCGCCGACGGGCAAACTCTTCAGCATCCGCAGCACGCAGGCATTCGCGTGTAAAGGCGCGTTCGATTTGAGGGACGATGCGACCAGGATGGACACGCCCGTATACGCCCATAAGAGCGACGTCGAATCCCGTGAGCAGATAAATCGGGTCGAACTGAAAAGCTTGAGGTACGTAACCGAACGCGAGTGGCGCACTTGTCGATGCTGTATTGATGCAACCCGCTACTGGAGGAATCAATCCAAGCACCGTCTTGATCAGAGTCGATTTGCCCGAACCATTGGCGCCGAGAATGGCGGTGAAACTTGCACGGGCAATAGAGAGCGAAATTCCGGATAGCACAGGTTGATTGTTATAGCCGATACTCAGGTTGTCCAGTATAATAAGTGGTTCATTCATAGTTTTTTGTGTGTCCGCCCGGCAAGTGCGGATGGACACATCCTCCTTTTATTTTCTCGATTGTATGGCAGTAACCGTCGTATTAATAATGTAGTCCATCATTTTGATGTACGTTTCCGTATGCGGCACGCCGCCCGGCATGATGGGAAGCGTTATCATGGTTGCGCCAGTCTGTTCGGCGATCCGTTTTGGCACTTTTTCAGGAAACTGCGGCTCTCGCACAACGATAGCGACATGCTCGGCCTTCATCGCTGTGGCCAATTCCTGGATATAACGTGCACTTGGATCGATACCCGGCTTTACTTCAATTGTGCCGAAATAGTTAAAACCGAAACGTGCCGCGAAGTATGGCCAGTGCTCATGATAGGAGACAAACTTCGTTCCTTTGAGTGGTTTGACCGCTTTCTCCCATTCGGCAATCTTGGCGTTGAGTTTGGCGAGATACGCATCGCGGTTGTGCGTGAATTCAGCTTTATGCTCTGGTGCAAACGCCGCCAGTGCGTTATAGATATTCGCGATGGCAGTCTTTGCCAATACTGGATCGAGCACGTAGTGCGGATTGCCGTAAGGATGAACATCGCCCTCGGAATGATCAGTCGATTTGGGCACATCGCGCGGGACGATTCCTTTGGAGCAGTCGACATATCCGGGCTTGTTTATCTGAATGCGCGGGTTCTTACTCGCCTCCAGGAGGGCGGGAAGAAAGGCATGCTCGCAATCAAAACCCACCAGAATCAGCAGGTCAGTCCGGTTCATCACCGGCACGAAGCTCGGTTTCATCGGCACCCCGTGGGTGTCTTCAACACCGGTCGCCAGACTGTGAACGTCGACCAAATTGCCGCCGACGGCGCGAGCAAAATCCGCCAGATCGGTAAGCGTTGTAACGACGCGGATCTTTTCCGCGTGAGCGGGCATCGCCCACCCGCACAATACAGCGGTAAATGCGATGATCAATAATAGACTATATAATTTATATTTCATGTGGAATTCCTCCTTAGCGTTGTTGCCAACCATGCGAGTGTGAACCGATGATCCACGCCCATTGCAGATAAACAGCATTATCGGCGGATCTGCCGGATGCGGCGTTGGGATCGGTGTATGTGTACTGAAGGCGCAATTGATTCCAGTGACTCAATGCCCAAGTGATGTACGGAGAATAGGCAAAGGTTTTGTCTTGATTATTCACCTGATTCTCCACATATTCAAACATGAACCCGGCTGACCACTGCCGATGGAACTTGTATGTGAGATACGAGTACAGGCCGACGGAGCCGACGGAACTGCCGGGGAGGGCGCTGCCTGACGAATTGGTTACGTCATAGCGGTTATCGCTATAGAGCACTTCCGTGCCCCAGGTGAGACTCTCAAACTGATTATTACGCAACGGCTTATAGCTTAGCACCAGGTCCGCTCCCCAAAGGCGGCGCTCACGTTCGGTAAAGGTATTGCCGGCTACTGTAGGCAATGGAGGATTAACACCGTCAGGAGATGGGGATGTCCACTGTGCATCCGTACTGGGATTCCACAGAGCTGAAATGCCTGGTTCTAGAGAGATATCGGGAGTCAGGTCGAAATATGTGGACAAGCGCCCCCAATAATTCAACCCGCTGCCGTTACGGAAATCACCGACATTGTTTGGCGGATTGTCGCCGCCGAACTGATCGCCTGCTCCAAGGGTCAGGCTCACGTAATGATCGACCGGCAACAGCCAGTTAACCTGCAAGCCGTCCGTCCTCGATTCGCCGCCGATGTATTCGGCAAGCGCCAGCGGACGGTTGACAAACGGCAGTTCGTGGTCGTGAATATACCCCAGCCTGCCGAACTCACCGAAGAACCGCCCTGCCTTCAGTTCCAGATTCCACGGCAGTGATGTTGTCTGTAGCGCGGCCTCTTCGACCCCCAAAGACGATTCGCCGGTAACCGGATCGGCTGACGCGTTAATTACCACATAGGCCTTGGCATATGGGTCAACCGCCACCGCCGCATTCAATTCCACCGAACGTTGGAACGCATCAAAACCGCCGGGACGACCGCTTCCCGTCTGCGACGATCCCTTGTCACGATAACTGAAGACTGTCTCTCCCACCAGCCCGATGGATGGGTTGAACTCGCTGGGCAAAACTTTTCTTTGCGCTTCAACAACTTGATCTACCTTCTCCTTCAACTCTTGTACTTGTTGCTGCATCTCACCTGCCGGAGCCGTCTGCCCGGTAGCAGAGCGCTCAGGTGGTGATGAAGAGTTAATCTGTTTGACCTCATTCCTCTTATTTTGTTCTTTTAACTCATTAATCATTATCTGCTGCGCTTTGATCGTTTCTTCCTGTTTCTTTAATGTCTCCTCCAGTATGCTAATCCGCGATTCAATCTCACTTTCAGCAAATGCATAGCCGGAAAGCAGCGGAAGACAACAAAGAAGAATAAATAAGGTTATTCCTCGTTTCATACACACGTCTCCTTCATCCTGACAAAGGATGCTTGTCAGGAAGGTGATTTCTTTTTATTGATATTGATTTGAACTACACAGATGCTGAAACTGGCGGAGCCCGGTCAGAATATATGGAAAATTTTGATAAAGCCTGATGAAAGGATTCTTCAGGCTGGTGAAGATAAATAATTGTTGGATAAAAAACAAAAGCTTCGTGAACCGTTAAATTGCTGGAGGAAAATAAAATTGCGGCAACACATAATGGACATTCATGATGTTCACACCCATCATCATGATGATGGAATGTAATTGCCAGAGAGGTAAATAGAAACACGATCGCAAATAAGAAAAATATATATTTACGATTTACATGGGAAACGGTCATTATTTTTATACGCATAATAAACAAATTATTCTTTAGCAAAAGTGTATATGAAATGGATGATCGCTTGTCAAGAAGGAATATATAAGATTGTTCATGATTTCCTGTTACCGATGTAAATAAATAGTAGAAAAAAAGTGACGGTTCTAATCACCTGTCAGAAGGAGGATGGTAACAAAATGAATGGAACCGCCACCAATTTATCCTTTTGTATAAAGAGCTGCTGCAACTTAATACTAAATAAATTGCAGCGGCTGCAAAACAAACATCACCTCCTTTTAGAAAGTATAACTTAAAGTTACTCCGCCATA
>PLGI01000198.1 GCA_003139775.1 Syntrophaceae bacterium
GCGGCAATAATCAGTAAAAGTAACACCGCTGTAATTATTTTATTCATATAAATTTTCATAGTGTTTAATTCTCCTTTACATTTAATTCATGTCTGAATTGTTCAAAGTCAATCCCATATTTATGGACCTTGTATGCCAAGATGCGTTTTGTAGTTCCCAGAAGTCTTGCGGCGGCCGATAGGTTGCCTTTAGCTCGTACCAAAGCATGACTGATGACAGCTCTTTCACAATCAAAAACACACCGTTCCAACACATTTTCTCCGGTATTTAATTTGTCGTTATTCATAAAACAACCTCACCCTATTGCAATATCGCCTCGTTCGGCCGTGCGTATACGCACAGCATCATCTACGGGATGAATAAATATTTTTCCGTCGCCAATTTTACCGGTATAAGCGGCGGCGGCAATGGCTTTGGTGATCCTGTCGCTTTCACTATCCTTTACGATCACTTCCACCCTTGCTTTGGTCAGCAAACTAATTTTATACGATTTACCATGCACCTTTTGTTCAATGCCCTTTTGATTGCCGTGGCCTTCAATTTCGGTAATCATGACACCATGGTGACCAGCCAGTTCCAAAGCAGCGCATACATCGCCAACTTTTCCAGGTCGCACAATTGCTTCTATTCTTTTCATTTTAATCACCTCTACTTTTAAGTTTAATAATTACTATTGAATATGTAATTTATTGACTCCCTTTATACCTATACTGCTAAGACGCCTTTTTCCCCGGTACTGACCCGCATGGCGTCTACGGCATCGAAGACAAATATCTTGCCATCACCGACACCACCGGTAAAGAGGGTGTCCTGGATGATTTCCATGATACTGGGCACATCCCAATCATTTACCACCAGATCAACTCTAACCTTGGGAATAAAGGAAATTTTGTCGTTAATACGTTCAGCGTCTTTTTCCAGATGTCCTTTCTGACGGCCGAATCCGTGAACCTTTGTTACGGTCATGCCCAGAATTAGATCTTCATCTTTCAAGACATCCACCAAGACATTCAGCATATCGGGACGGATCATTGCCGAAACCATCTTTAAACTATAGGATCTCTTTACGCTCGTTATGGCTACATAGGCAAAGCTGATAAGCGCCCAAGCACCGGCGATGAGGAAACAGATATCCACTTCGGCCTTGGAATCGGCATTGCCTATGGAATACAGATAAACGATGGCAATAACCATAATAACATTGCCGATGACACCTAGCACCGGAATAAGGCCGTGCTTGAGGATGCTGAAATCTTCTCTTTTTTTGAAGGCGATGATGGTCCACACACAGGTTAAACCGTAGAGAATGAAAGTTCCGAAGTTTGAAGCAAGCGCGATGCCGGTAAGTCCGACCACCGACCGCACGCCGATCGCCGCGATGACTGAAGAAACGATAACCATGGCAACAATAGCCACATGCGGGGTGCTGAATTTCTGATGGATGAAACCCATCATGCTCGGCAATTCCCGGCCGCCGGCCATACCCGCGCTTACGCGGATGGCTGTATTCATACAGCTCAGGGTCGTGCCGATGATTGCGATAACTACTGTAACCGCCATGGTAATCATAAGGCCGAATCCTATGCCGGGGAGCACGTTGTTGCCTATAAGCACTGCCAGATCGCCGATGGGCGCGGAAGAAGCGGCCGCGGCGGCCATTCCTGTAGTAAGAGTCTTCCCGCTGCCGTTTATCAGTTTTTCACTGATCATGGTGCCCGCGGCAAAATATTCGATCAGATAGGCAAACAAACCCTGAATAATCAGAGAAATGATGATAGCCTTCGGAATATTCTTCGACGGTTCTTTGGTTTCGGCAGCCAGAGCCGTGCAGCTCTCAAAACCGACCAATATAAGGATGGCAAGAGTGGATTGGACAAGGACGCCGTTGAGCGAATGCGGCATGATGATATCCCATCCGCTGCTGAATGCCCATGTAGTAGCTCCCTGCGGGTTTCCCAGCCGGTAAAAGATAGCCAGGCCGCTGAAAATAACGAGAGTAACAAGCTGTATTATATTGATCCAGATGGAGGTCATAGTGGACCCGGTCACGCCGCGGTAGGCAATATATCCGATGACTACTGCAATGATAACCGCAATAACCGTCAGGGAAATATTGGACAAGGTTCCACCGGAGAATTGGGTATAGATATACCCGATCATTGTGGCGAACATGGCCACCATAACACCCGGGTAGACCCAGTAAAACAAATGCGCGGCCCAGCCCGTCGCCAGCTTGGAGAGGCGAGCCATTGAATTGGGAGCCGCTCTTTTTGTTCCTGCATTGTCGAGGAAAGCCTTTTCCGCGAAGTAAGTAACGCTGGCAAAGCCCGCCTCCGGATAAATCTTCGCCAACTGCGAATAGGAAAGAGCTGTGAGAAAGCAAATAATCAAGGCAACCACAATCCCTGCCCAGATATCGCTTGCCACCGATGCCCCACTGGGTGCGGTAGCCGCGGCCTGCATCTGGTACGTAATCCATAAAAATGCACCTGGTGCAATGAGTGCCATCGCGTTCACGGTCGCACCCCATAATCCCAGTGTAGGCTTTACTAAAGTTGAAATTTTTTCTTTAACCATTGCTCTTTCCTCCTTTTTCGAATTTATCATTGGCTTTAGATAGAGCATCCTTCGTGCCAACGTCTAAGATTTGATCCGGCAGAAGTCATAAGACAGCATTATGAAAGGTAAAATAATTGAATTGCAGTTTTCAGAGGATCGCAAAGACAGATAAAAAGAAATAACAAAACTGTATTAATATGAACTGTAACCTTCTGATATGTAGGAATATCGATACATCGACGGTAATGGGGAGAGCCTTTCTCTCCATCATTAAAGTATCAATCATATGAAGCACGAATTAAAGGCCGCGAGAACTGCTACTGTGCGCAGGTCCGCGAAGACACGGGGTAAGACCGGCGGCTGATACCGAAATTTACAAACCGATGTTGAATCATCAAAATTCTATGTTCGCTCCAAGTAGCCCGATTTCTCCGGTTTATATGTCAGATTTTCTATCCATCAATGTTCAGTCTAATTATTTCCAAACTGGATTATCATTGCGCCACAAATAATAATCATCAACCCGACCCAAGTTGTGTATGGTATATTCTCTCTAAATACAAAACGGCCGAATAATATGCTTATCATTGCAAAGATTGCCACATAGACTCCGAGCAGTTTTGAAAAATCCCATTTGACCGTGTTGACAAGTACGCCATAGGAACCCAGTATAGCGCACCCTATCAATATGACAGCTACGTTTTTTCCGCGCAATCCCTTACGGACAATCGCATCACCGCTAACCTCTAATATTGCTGCACCAATGAAAATAAGCCAAACCCAATATGTCATATTTGCTCCTCATTTTTTTTGACAATGGCGTCCAAATAAGCAGCGGATATATTTTTACAGTGAACGGCCACTTCCTTGAACTGGGTCATAATGTCATCCAGTTGTTTTTCGTTAACTACATAACCGATTTTTTCAATATAACTTCGGATAGCATGACGGCCGGAATGCTTCCCGAGGACGAACCGGCTCTCCGGTATGCCTACCGATTGGGGTGTCATGATTTCATAGGTTTGCGTATTTTTAAGTAAGCCATCCTGATGGATGCCCGCTTCATGGGCAAAAGCATTAGCTCCCACGATAGCCTTGTTAGGCTGAACAGAAATTCCGGTGATTTCCGTCAGGAGTTGGGACGTCTTGTATATCTGCTCCATTTTGATCCTCGTCTGCACGTCGAAATGGTCGTTTCTTGTCTTTAAGGCCATGACCACTTCTTCCAGCGCGGCGTTGCCTGCCCGTTCACCGATACCGTTGATGGTGCATTTTACCTGGCTTACGCCCTGTTCCACAGCGGCCAGAGTATTGGCCACAGCAAGGCCAAGATCGTCATGGCAATGGATGGAAAGAATATGATCGCCGATATTTCCGGTGCGCTCAAAGATGTAGCTGATCAACTCACCGAATTCAGAAGGAATGGCATAACCCACCGTATCGGCAACATTGACGATCTTTGCGCCCGCATCGATGGCCACCTCCAGAAGCCGGCAAAGAAAATCCTTGTCCGTTCTTGTTGCGTCCATGGGCGAAAACTCGATGTTGTCCGTATAGGTTCGGGCATAGGCTACGGACATTTTTGTTATTTCCATTATTTCCTGCCGACTTTTTCTTAACTGATATTTAAGCAGAATATCGGAAGCCGGAAGAATAATATGGATGCGGGGAACAGCCGCTTCCCGGATGGCCTCCCATGTCCGGTCGATGTCGGTGGTTCTTGCTCTGGCGATGGCGGCGATCTGGCAACCTCTGATTTTCCGGGCTATCTGACGAACGGCGGTGAATTCTCCCGCGGAGGAGACAGGAAATCCCGCTTCAATAATGTCCACGCCCAGTATTTCCAGTTGCCGCGCTAAGCGAAGCTTTTCGTCAGGCATCATGCCGGCGCCGGGTGACTGTTCTCCATCCCGCAAGGTCGTATCATATATAAAAATTCTTTTCCCCGGCATGGCTCTCTCCATACGGATCATGTTAATTTTTTATTGATGGCGTCCAGTTTTCCGTAGAGTGCGGTCATCCGGCTCGTCACAAGGCCTGCCTGCCGGTAAAACATCAGTGCCCCGATATTTGTGACGTCGGCAACGAGTTGAATACGATGGGCACCTTGCCCGGAACCCCAGACAATGACCTGTTCCAAAAGCTTTGTTCCGATACCTTTACGCCGGAATCCGGAAGCGACATACATGTCTTCCAGTAAAATCGAGTATCCGCCGCTGGATGTCGAGACGACGATCTGCGCTGTAACCATACCCACAACCTTGCCCGCCGCTTCGGCAATATAAATGGTCCCGGCATGCTGGTCCACAAGTAGAAGTTGCAGGCCGACCCTATTTTTATCAGCATCTATGGCAAAGTCTTTTTCAAGCTCAAAAAGATGATGGAGAAAAGTAACCATCGTCTGGATATCTCCGGGCTCTCCTTTCCTTATGCGAATATTCTTCATAGTTTCAATCCCCATAAAATTATAAGGCCAGCGTCAGCCATGTCGCGTGCGCTGCTTTGGCAGGTGCACCCGTTGACGGTGTGGACGAGATGGATCTTTGCAACCAGCCTTTATCGATTTTCCCCTCGACAACAGGCAATATTTCGTCGGCCAGAGAGAATGCCTCTTGAATGTCATGGGTAACGTAAATAATAGGGAAAGTCATTTCATCCCTTAATAGTTTAACGTCTTCCCTCAGCTTCCGTCTGTTCATGAAATCAAGTGCGGAAAAAGGTTCATCAAGAAGAAGCGCTCTGGGATTGCGGGCCAGAGCCTGACAGATGGCGCAGCGTTGACGTTCGCCGCCGGAAACCCTGTTGGGTTTACGGTCTCGAAGATGGCTTATGCCGAACATTTCGAGCAGATCGTCCGCCCGTTTAAGATCCCTGGTGGCAAAAGCCGCATTTTCACGCAGCGTCAAATGGGGGAAAAGGGTATAGTCTTGAAACACGTATCCCAGGCGGCGCTTCTGAGGGGCGACATAAATTTTTTGTGATGAATCGAACCAGACCTCGTCTCTATAGCTGATGCGGCCTTCGTCCGGAGTTTCGAGTCCCGCGATCATACGAATAATGGACGTTTTGCCGCTGCCCGACGGCCCGATCATCGCCAGTAATTCTTCAGGGAAACAGGAAAAGTTTATATCCAGATCAAAATAATTCAACTTTTTTTTGATGCAAACCCGGAGAGCCATATCAAGATTCCTCACGATTCAGTTTGTTTACAATTAATAGAAATATATAACTTACCGGAACCAGACAAAGGGACATGAGCCCGGCTTCCCGGTAATTCATGGATTCCACAGCCTCATAAATAGCGATAGCAGCGACTTTTGTTTCTCCAGGCACACTGCCCCCGACCATCAGGATGATGCCGAAGGCCCCCATGCTGTGCAGAAACACCAGGATCGCCGCGGCCGCGATACCACTTAAGCTGTTAGGAATGATCACCCGGAAGAAGGCCTCTGTGCGGGATAGACCGAGAACATATGCATTTTCCAGGAGCCGGCGATCAATCTTTTGAAAGGCGGCCTTCATCGGCTGCAGCGCAAAGGGAAGACTGCAAACCGCCGATGCAGCGGCAATTCCCAAGAAAGTGAACAGGAGCGATCCGCCCGTCATGCTCTCCCAAAGACGTCCGACTACTCCTTTCGGACCCATTATCACCAAGAGATAAAAACCCATGACCGTAGGAGGCAGCGCCATAGGCAGGTTGATCAGCGCCTCGATGAATGATTTGCCCGGAAACTTCAGGAATGCAAGCCCATAGGCAAGAGGCGCCGCCAGAACCGTCAATATGGCTGTCGTCGCAATAGAGAGTTTTAATGAAACATATAAAGGTATCAGATCCATTTTACCTGTATCCATACTTTTTCTTGATAAGTTCAGCCTCGGAAGAAATTAGAAATAACGCAAATTTGGAAGCCGCAGGTTTATTCTTTCCTTTCAGAACACAGGCCGACTGCACCACAGGCGGAGCTTGGGCCACCATGAAGAAACATCCTTTCCTGCCGCCATCCGTTACCGTTGATGATAGCGCACAGAATCCGGCATCGACGGCCTCGGAAGAGGCGTACTGAAATGTCTGGGCGATATCCTGGGCGATGACCAGCTTGCCTTGCAGAGCTTCCCATGATTGGGTATCCTTCATGGCCTTCATGGCGGCTGTTCCATAAGGGGCAGTAACCGGATTGGCAAGGGCTATTTTTTTTACAGACTCTCTTCTTAATGCTTCACGCCAATCGCCGGTCTTGCAAAAATCTTTTTTAGCCGACCACAAAACCACCTTGCCTGTCGCATAAATAAACGGTTTTTCGGCAAGACCTCCCTGATAAAGACGACTCGGACGATCTTCATCGGCGGACAGGAAAATATCATAAGGCGCCCCGTTGATGATCTGGCTATAAAGATTTCCGGAAGATGTGAAGGTTGTCTCTACCTTGATGCCCGTGCTTGCCTCGAATTCCACGACAAGCTCTTTCATCGTCTGGATGTAATTAGCAGCCACCGCCGCGCGAATTTTTTCTTCCGCATGAGCAAAGGAAGGCATTATCAATAATAATAAAAGAATATATCGGAAAAAACGGGTTTTCATGGTAATTATTTTCCTTTCTATATGAGATAATTGTCCGCAGTTCTGCCGGCTTCCAGGGCATCGATGATTTCATCAATGGCTGATTCATTCTCGATTTTACCGTACCACCAGTTTTCCGGATAGATCACCATGGCCGGTCCCCGATCGCAGACCTTGAGACATCCGGTGCTCGATACGACAACATCCGTTAAGCCCCTGTCGGATAGTTCCCGCTCCATATACTGAAGTAATTGCATGGAGTCCTTTTTGCTACAGACGCCTTGGGAATCTCCCGCAGCTCGGAAGCTTCCACAAACGAAAATATGATGTTTTGGTTTTTTCATTTTAATTCCTCTCTTTCCATTAGTCTTTTTATTATTGATTATCCGCACCCCGTGCCATTCCCGCTGCATTGCTGGCCAATGCCGCAATGGCCAGCTTTACGCAGAAGGATTTTCGGTATGGCTTTTCCCGTTAGGGTGGCCTCGATGCCCTCCTTGGCCAACCCTTCCATGACGACAACATTAACGCCGCTGTTTTCAAGAATGGCCAGAGGGCTGGGACCGATACCGCTGGCGAGAACGGTATTGCAGTCACGCAGCAAAAGAGACATGGCATCCCAGCGCTCCGGCCCGCCGCCAGGAGGAGGTGTGGAACGGCGTTCAATCAAAACAATTTTCCCGTCACGCATGCCAAATATCCATAATCCGGCAGCTTCACCCAAGTGTTGATTCACAAAGAACCCCTCCATGCTGGCTACGGCCACATAGGGTCTTTCCGGACTTTGATGGGGCAAAGAGGCTTTTCGGAGAAGATCCATGATTTCATCATTTTGTTTCTCTCCGATCATTCCTGTGGCATCAGCGCGGCACCGGCTGCAATGAGACATCTGGGGAAGGTATGAACCGGCAGCCTTGCGCAGTCTCTCTACTTTTTCGTGCGCCAGCGGAGCAATATCCGCAAATGGCGTACCGGCCACATGATACATGGGAATGGCATTAAAGATGTCCGCCCTCATGTTCGCCATCTGCCGGGCAATTTCTATGACATGATCATCATTAATGCCGGGAATGATCACGGTATTGATCTTCACGGTGATGCTTTTTGCCTTGAGGCGTCGGATAGCCTCCTGCTGCTTTTCTAAAATGACCCGCGCGGCATCAGCACCCCGATAAACTCTGCTTTTCAACCTGGCCCAGGCGTATATTTTCTCCGCGACAGCAGTGTCAACGGCGTTGACCGTCAAGGTGATATGACTGACCTTCAGATCCGCCAGCTCATCAACGTAGTCTGCCAAAGCCAAACCATTTGTAGCCACACAGAGCATCATCTCCGGGTGTCTTTCCCTGACCAGATGAAGCGTCACCAGTGTCTGCTCCGGATTAGCAAAAGGGTCGCCGGGACCGGCTATTCCCACCACGGCTATATTTTTGATCCTGTCCAGCACCTCGTCGAGATAATCCGCCGCCTGCCAGGGCAGCAGGATCGTACTCGATACGCCCGGCCGGGATTCGTTGACACATTCAAAATCACGATTACAGTAGTTGCACTGCATATTGCACGCAGGCGCTACGGGCAGGTGAATCCTTCCTGTCCGGTGGCGTGCGCCTTCGCTGAAGCAGGGATGGTCTTGGTATTTCATGATGCTTCCTCCTATATGTAACTGTATCCAATAGCCGAGCTGCTCTGTTTATGCTCAATCAAGGCATTAACGATCCGGTCAAAGAGCTGTTGCGTTCCCGCGTATCCCACATGAAGAATACGCTGACCGCCAATTCGGTCATGAATCGGGAAACCGGCTCGTACCAAGGGAATGCTCAGGTTTTTTGCCAGATAATAGCCCTTGCTGTTGCCGATGATGATGTCCACGCCGATACTCCGGCAGATCTCCAGCATGTCTTCAAAGTCCGCATCGTCCCGAATAATGATATCCTTATGTCCCTCCGACAATCCAGAGGAAACGATTTCCTTGAATTTTTTTATAGAGGCGCCGGTTGCGCACAGGGCCGGCACAATGCCGATCTCATCCAGAAACGAGGCCATCGATGCCACGAAGTCCGCCTCTCCATAGATAACGGCACGTTTGCCGGAGACAACCTTGTGACCGTCTATATAAGCATCCACAAGCCGTCCCCTTTCTTTTTTGTACTTATCCGGCATGGCTCTGCCCGACATTTCCTCCAGAGCACCAAAGAAGCGGTCCGTTTCACCAATGCCGATAGGAATCCCCAGCGTTACGGCCTTGACGCCAAATGTCTCTTGAAGATAAGAGGCTGCGGTATCCATCGAAGCAAGGCTTCCGCCTAACTGAATTGTCGCTACGGATTGTCCCATGGACCGGATCGATGCAACCGGAGTCCCGCCGGGAGAGAGTTTCTGATAATCAGACCAGGATTCGCCATCCAGAGTTTCCGAATAATCAGGGAGCATGGTATAAGAAAAGTGAAAATCATCCAGTATCTCCTTGATATGCCGCAAATCGGCCGCCGATAAAAATCCGGGAACTATATTCAACCTTCTGCTCCGGGGGCCGCCGGCGGCGAGACTGATAACAGTTGCCCGGACAGCCTCGTGGTAACCATCCATATGAGTGCCACGGTAACTGGGAGTCGAGGCATAAATCAGGGCGGGAATCTCCACACCCTTATTTGCCGCTTTATATTGTTCAATATAACTGCGGACATCATCACCGATTGTCTCCGACAGACAGGTGGAAGCGATGCCGATTGCCGCAGGCCTATACTGGCGTGTCAGATTGTCCAGAGCGATTCTTAAATTATCCGCGCCGCCGAAGATGGCCGTCGCTTCGCTGAAATTCGAGGAGGCAATATCTATTGGTTCCTTGAAATGACTTATCACGTAACGGCGGATATAAGTCGCACAGCCCTGTGAACCATGAATAAGAGGGACACAGCCCTCGATGCCGCGAAAAACAAGACTGGCGCCCAGCGGCGCACAAAGTTTGCAGGCGTTCCTCGTAGAAACAAAAGATGGCGCTGTTTTTTTAACTGTGTGCAGCTTGACGGATTGAGTTTGCATCTTCCATTTCCTCCTTTTGGGCCCGCAGGCATTTCGCTGGCGAAAATTGCCAGACCGGACTCATGATGGATCCGTGAACTTCCCGGCAAAAATTGATCATTCCCTCAAAGCCGGCTAGCGCCTCCTTGCGTTCATGGTTATGGTCGCAAAAGGCAATCCCCATTTTATAGGCGATGGGCCGCTCTTTCACGCCGCCGATCAGCAGATCCACGTTCCTTTCCGACATAAAGCGGGACAGCTCCAGGGGATTCGTATCATCAACGATAATGGTTCCTTCGTCGCATATTTCTTCCAGATATTCATAGTCTTCCCTGTTTCCAGTCTGGGAACCGACAATGGCCGTGGCAATGCCTAGATGGCGCAGTGCCTTCACCAGCGAAAACGCCTTGAACGACCCGCCCACATAAATAGCTGCCTTTTTCCCTTCCAGATACTTCCGATACGCTTCGACTTCAGGATAAATACGGCTCACCTCCTTGCGCACCAATTCCTCCGTATTTTTCAGAATGGCCGGATCGTTGAAATGACGGGCAACTTTGTAGAGCGCGTCGGCCGTATCTTCAATACCGAAATAGGAGACCCGCTCGAAGGGAATGCCATAGTCCTTCTCCATCATCTTGGCAAGATAGGTCATGGACCCGGAACATTGGACAACATTCATCGCAGCCTTATGAGCGCGGCGGATTTCATCCACTCGTCCGTCGCCGGTCATGCACGAGACCACCTCAACACCCATTTGTTTGTAATATTCCTTGATGATCCATGTCTCGCCGGCCAGATTGAAATCTCCCAGGATGTTGATGCTGTGAGGTGCGGCAATCGATTGCTCATCCGTTCCGATCAGCCGGAACAATGCCTCGCATGCCGCCTTATAACCGTCTTTTTTCGTTCCCCGGAATCCTTCCGAATGGACAGGGATCACATCAATGCCCTGTTCATCGGAAACTTTCCGGCAGACAGCCTGGATATCGTCGCCAATCAGGCCGATGATGCAGGTGGCATAGACAAAGGCGGCTTTCGGGTGGTATGCTCCGATAAGTTCCGTCAAAGCAGCGTAAAGTTTCTTTTCACCGCCGTAAATGACCTCTTCCTCGCGCAGATCTGTGGAGAAGCTCAGCCGGTGCAGCTCGGGCCCCGAGGAGAGAGAGCCCCGGATGTCCCACGTATAAGCGGCGCAGCCGACAGGACCGTGGATCAGATGCAGGGCGTCGGCAATAGGATAAAGGACCACCCGGGACCCGCAGAATACGCAAGCGCGCTGGCTCACGGAACCGGCGACACTGACCTTATCGCAGGCCATATCGAAAGTTCCTTCCGTGCCCTTTTCAAAAATCTGACCTTTTCTGGCCTCAAGAATCTCAATCATCGTCTTTCACCATTTTCTGTTCCCGCTTTAATGAAAGGGGAACCGGGAAGACTCAGATACTCAGCTTCAAAATCCCCCCAGTATTCCCCTGGCAAAAGAGGGCGGGTTTATGTTTGTGCTACATGACCAGTTCAAAACTTTCTTCCGGTGCATCCCGATCCTGCCTATCCATAACGGCATTCAAAATCTTTTCCATCAGACGCATCGCGCCGCGGTATCCCACGACCGGAAAATACTGATGACCTACCCTGTCATAAATCGGAAATCCAATCCTGATGAGGGGTATATCTTCATCGCGGGCAATGTATTTCGCGTAGGTGTTTCCGAAAATGAGGTCCGGCTTGCCGCTTTTAACCAATTGGTGGAAATAGAACATATCCGCTCCCGCACCATATTTGATAACGGTATCATCTCCCGTGAAAGAACGAATGCGTTCCTCAAATTTTTCTCCTGCCGGAGTTCCGGTCACCACATAAAGAATCTTCATATCCATATCGGTAAGAAACTGGACTAGAGAGACCAACTGATCGGGATCTCCAACAAGGGCCGCTTTCTTTCCGTAAAAATACTGATGCATGTCTGTCATCACATCAACCACCTGTCCCCGTTCGACCATAATGCTGTCGGGCACGCTCACACCGGCGGTCTTTCGCAGACAATCCACAAAGGCATCCATTGCCGAAATCCCGATGGGCAGATCGAGGTTAGTGAAGGGAACGCCGCATTTTGTATCCAGGAGTTTCGCTGCTGACAAAGATGCCGTACGGCCCAGGGAAACAGTAAAAGCGCTGTCTCCGGCGCTGGTGATCTGACTGACCGTTGCACCACCCTTGGGATACATGTGAAAACGCCCATCCAGCGGGCCGTTAACGACCTCGGATGTGTCGGGGAAAAGGACTCCTTTGATTCCCATCATTGATAAGTTTCTTTTTATCTCGGCCATGTCTGATGGCTCGACAAATCCCGGAATAATGTTGATCTGCCCTGTTCCTTTTCCTGTATGTTCGGAAAGATACTGCACCATGCTCTGGGTCATGTTGGCGAAACCCGTCACATGTGACCCCTTGAAACTTGGCGTATTCGTGTGGATGACCCGTTTCCCCTTGGGAATCTTTCCGTCCGCCAGCGCCTTGTTGATAATCTGTCCGAGGTCGTCTCCGATGACTTCAGACAGACAAGTCGTGTGGACCGCCACGATATCGGGGCCGTAGATTGCGAAGATATTGTTAATAGCCTCAACTAGGTTGGCCTGGCCGCCGAAAACGGAAGCTCCTTCCGTAAAGGAACTGGTTGTGGCCATGACCGGATCTTTATAATGCCTGGTCAACGCGCTCCGATGGTAGGCGCAGCAACCCTGAGAACCATGGCTATGCGGCAAACAGTTGTGAATGCCCAGCGCTGCGTACATGGCCCCCACAGGCTGACAAGTCTTGGCCGGGTTGACTGTCAGGGCCGATCGATCTGTTAGTGTCTCGGGTGTGTGTCTAAGTAGCATGATGTTTCTCCTTTAACTGTTCTTTTTACCTGTTCCAAGCGTAGCTTCCCGACAGTTCGGGATTTTTTTGCCAGGGCGCTTTGATAAATCGAAAGACGTTGGAATTGACCATCCGGTCAATCTCCCGGTAAAAATTGATAGCGCCCCGGAATCCGGCGTAAGGGCCGCTATAGTCATAACTGTGCAGCTGTTTGAGCGGCACGCCGCCTTTCTGGATGACATATTTCTCCTTGATGCCGGCACAGAAGATATCCGGTTTGTATTTTTCCATCAGAACCTCTGCTTCATGATGGTTGAGGTCATCAATAATCAGATCGCCGCTTTTCATCTCCGCCATCATCCCCAGATACTCGTTAAAGCCCATATGTTCGCGCTGCTCCAACTGCTGGAGTTCCCCTGCTGTTTTGCGGGGCCGGTATCGCGTCGGATCAGCCTCTACGGTCAGTTCTTCAATATTGCGTGTATCGGCGTCGACGACGATATTCGGAATGACTTTTCGCCCTTCATAATCGTCGCGGTGAGCAAACTCATACCCTGCGGAAACCGTCTTCATGCCAATCTCGGTGAAGAGGTCCTGATAGTGGTGCGCCCTTGATCCGCCGACAAAAAGCATGGCGGTTTTGCCCTCGCAACGGGCCTTGACCTCCTGACGGACTGCCTCCACATGATATATTTCCTCGGCGATGACCTTTTCCACTTTTTCCATCAATTCAGGCGCGCCGAAGTAGGCCGCAATTTTCCTAAGCGACTTCGCCGTGGCCTCCGCGCCGATGAAGCTGATCTTGAACCAGGGGATGCCGTAGCGTTTCTCCATCATATCCGCCATATAATTGATCGAGCGGTGACACATGACGACGTTCAGATCGACGGTATGGGCGCTGGCAAACTCCTCGTATTCCGAATTGCCGCTGAAAGTGGAATGGAGGGTCATCCCGCAGCGCTCAATAATCCGTTCGATTTCAAAGGCGTCACCCCCGATGTTGTATTCGCCGAGAATATTAAAACGGTATTCTCCTTCTACGTGCTGCTCGATCTGCCCGACCACTTTTGAAAAAACCTTGTTGTTGGCAATATGATGGCCTGCGGACTGGCTCACGCCCTTATACCCCTCGCAACTGAAACCGAAGATGTTAACCTCCGGGTACTTCTCTTCCATTTCGCGGGCGACGGCATGGACATCATCACCGATCAGTCCGACAGGACAGGTGGAAAAGATACCAATCGCCTTGGGGTGAAATAAAGAAATCGCTTCTTCAATGGCTTTTTTGAGCTTCTTTTCACCGCCGAAGATAATCTCTTCTTCCTGCATGTCAGTGGACATAGCGTAGGGCATGAAATTGGTGCCATCCGCTGTTTTGGGCCTGGTCTGGTTACGTCTGGTCAGCCAACTGTAAAATCCGCAGCCGATCGGTCCGTGAGTAATCTGTAGGATATCGCGTGTCGGACCGAGGACAACGCCCTTGCAACCGGCATAGGCACATCCCCTCATGGTGAGGATACCCGGAATCGTTCTGGTGTTCGCCATGATCTCCGGAGCCTGATCATTGTCTTCAATCTGGTTTACGATAATCTGTTTCGCCCGTTTACGGGCCACCTTTGCCGGATATTTCTTGAGGATGAGTTCTCTGACTTCCTGAGCCACGGCTGTATCATCCTGCGCGATGTTGCTATTCGTAGACATGGTTTATCTCCCTTCTTATGCTTCATCCAGTGCGTCATTTCCCAACTCTCCGGTCCGGATGCGGACAGCGTCATGTATGGGCAGGACAAATATTTTGCCGTCGCCGGATTTTCCCGTTTGGTTGGCGGCGATGATGACCGATACGGTCTTATTCGCCAGATTGTCCGGGACAACGATGGCGATCATTCTTTTGGAAATGAGCCGCTGGGTATTTCCCAACTGGGATATTGCTTCTTCGTAACCCTGCTCTGCGCCTTTGAGGAGCTGAACATCCACCAGGCCCTTGCCGCGCCCCAGGCAATCACGGGCATGCATCGAGGAAATGCCGGCTTCGATAAGGGCCTTTTTCGTCTGATTAATCTTGTTCATACGGATGATGGCCAGGATCTCTTTCATAATGAAACCTCCTGTGTTCCGGCGTTGGTTTCCCTGATCCCGGAGCTGACGGTGTAAACCTCATCAACAGAGGAAACAAATATCTTGCCGTCGCCGTATGAACCTCTATCACCCGTCCGAGCAGCGCCCATGATCAGGCCGATCACCAGGTCCTTATCGGCATCGGGAACCACAAGCATCAAGAGTTCCTTGGGCAATTCATCATAAGTGATATCACCTATCTTGATACCTCTCTGCTTGCCTCGTCCCGAAACATTCATCTTGGTCACTGCCGGAAATCCTTCCGACATGAGCTGTTCCAAAATGACATCTACCTTTTCGGGCCTTACAATGGCTCTTATCATCAACATCTTTTTGTTCCTCCTTTGTTGTTGGTTACTGATCCATGCCGAATTTGATCAGGAGCGCTTCGAGTTCATCCATCGGTATGGGTTTCGGAATCACGAACATCTGGTTTTGATCAATGGCCCTGGCCAATTGGCGATACTCGTTCGCCTGACCTGCCGTTGCTTCAAAATCGATGACGGTCTTACGATTAATTTCAGCCCGCTGTACGACATTGTCGCGCGGCACAAAGTGGATCATCTGAGTACCCAATTTATCCGCAAGAGCTCCAATGAGGGCCCGTTCATTATCCACTTTCCGGCTGTTGCAGATGAGGCCGCCCAGTCTTACACCACCAGCCTCGGCAAACTTGACGATGCCTTTGCAGATGTTGTTTGCCGCATACATGGCCATCATCTCGCCGGAAACGACGATATATATCTCTTTGGCTTTGCCTTCGCGCATCGGCATGGCAAACCCGCCGCATACGACATCGCCCAGAACGTCATAAAAAACGTAATCGATGCCGAATTTTTCCGAGTAAGCACCAAGCTGCTCCAGCAGGTTGATCGATGTGATAATACCTCGACCCGCGCAGCCTACGCCAGGCTCTGGTCCGCCGGACTCCACACAGCGTGTTCCTTTGAAACCGAGTTTGATAACATCATCAAGATCCAGATCTTCGCCTGATTCACGAAGCGTATCGAGAACGGTATTCTGGGATAATCCACCCAAAATGAGACGGGTTGAATCCGCTTTGGGGTCGCAACCCACGATCATGACTTTTTTTCCCATTTCAGTAAGTGCGGCCACGGTGTTCTGCGTAGTCGTCGATTTTCCGATGCCGCCTTTTCCATAGATTGCAATTTTTCTCATCGTTGTTCTCCTTTCACCTGCATGCAACATTTGCCTTCTTGTAGATCAAGAGCCGTGCCAGAACATAAAGAGCGTTTATTATCTGGATATCGTCATTCTTAATGTACCGTGATAATCACGACATAAGAAATAATTTTTTCTGAATTGAAGTTTTGTAAGACTTGTAAAGACAAAAGAAAAAACGACAAAGCGGTAGGAATATGAACATTAACCTTCAGATCGGTAGGAATACTGTTGAATACAATTTATCAGGAAAGACTATTTCATTTTCCCCGGGTCGATCCTGAATTTTGCCACCCTGAGGCCCATGATTCTTTCTGTCAATCCCAGGATTCGTGCAGCTTTGGCCATGTTACCGCGGCAGCGTTTCAATGCATCGCTGATCATCTCCTTTTCCAGAGAGATCAACATGTCCTGCAATGTGCCTTTCGATTCTTGGATGGGGGAGTCATCGCTTTTCTGCAGGTTTGGCGGCAGGTGATGGGTTTTGATGACGCCGTCTGTACAGAGAATGATGGCCCGTTCGATACAGTTTTCAAGCTCCCGGACATTTCCCGGCCAATGATAGTGCATGAGCATGTCCGTTGCCGAGACGGAGATGCTCACAATCTTCTTGTCCATCTCCTTGGCGTATTTCTCGATGAAATGATTGGCCAGAAGGATGATATCCGTCTTTCGCTCCCGCAGGGGCGGAACGACGATGGGGAAGATGTTCAGCCTATAGTAGAGATCTTCCCGAAACTTTCCTTCTCGTATGAGCGCCTCCAGATCCCTATTTGTTGCGGCGATAATCCGGATGTTCACTTTTATGCTCATATTGCCACCGAGGCGCTCGAACATCCGTTCCTGAAGGACGCGCAGTAATTTTGTCTGAACGGCTGGCGGAAGGTCGCCTATTTCGTCAAGAAAGATAGTACCGTTGTTAGCGAGTTCAAAACGTCCCTTGCGAAACTCAGTAGCTCCGGTGAAAGCGCCCTTTTCATGCCCGAAAAGCTCGCTTTCGATGAGGGACTCCGGCAGGGCCGCGCAGTTGACGATGATGTAAGGACCTCTCGCGTAACTCGAATTGTAATGGATCGCATGGGCAACGCGTTCCTTGCCGACGCCGCTTTCACCCAAGATCAGAACTGTTGCATTTGTGCGGCAGACCTTTTCGATCATCCCATAAATGTTTTGCATAACTTTTGAGGTGCCGATGATGGTTTTGGGGCCGTACTTGATCCTCAGTTCATCTTGCAGCCGACGGTTTTCTTCTTTGATCTTGTCGAGTTCCTCCTGGGCCAATTGACGCAGACGTACGGCCTGCGAAATTGTGGAGGCAATGATCGTGAGCAGCCGGACATCCTCTTCAAAGTATGTGCCTTCGGTAACGAGACGATCAACGGAAATGGTTCCGATAACTTCATTGCCGATTTTTATGGGGACACAGATAAACGCAATGTCCCTTTTATTTAATTTTTTCCTGGAACCCGTCCTGTCCAAGAACAATGGATTATCGGAAATACTGGGTACAATGATCGTCTTGCCAGTATTGATCACCTTGCCGGTAATGCCTTCACCCATCCGGTATTTTCCTTTGACCTGTTCCTCAGGCAGGAGTCCGTAAGCCTCTTCGATGACAATTTCCCCACTCTCACGGTTCAATATTGTCAGGGCGCCACGGGGCATTTCCGTGTTTTCGGCCATGCTCTTCAGGACAAACTTCAGGGCTGCCTTAAGATCGAGGCTTTCACTCAGTTTCTTGCTTATCTCAAAAAGTAGGGAAAGCTCTTTTATTTCACGCGAGACCCTGTCACTTTCATTGCAAGGCGTCATAACGAAATACTCCATTCAATCTTATATAGCATATTACTATAAACATTTTATAACATCAAGATTCATGCCATTGATTATTGTTATTATAAGCCATGAAAATTAAAGATATAATCATGATAAAAGTCGACGAACAATCCCTGATTAAAGAACTGTTTCGTTATGAATAATTGAAAAACCGTACAGAATTGTGGTGCATAAAGTAACCGGTGACCAGATGCAAAATTTCTTTATAGTTAATTCTAGTATCAGTAATTTTGGTTTTTTGAATGCCGTATTTCGTTGATGCGTTGGTGGGCGAAAGCGTGTAATTGACACTATGCAAGGTTTGAGGCTGTCCCAAAAATGTGAGGATAGTCCCAACGGAAAGTCGCTTATAATCTTAGTATCTCCATGCCTTCATTTATTGCTTCTTCATGGAGCTGTTGATCTTTTTTATCGTTTCCATCTTCCCCCAATATGAAGCCATGCAGACAAGAAGATTCACGGCATCACGCATTGAGCTTGTGGCAAGTTTTCTGGCGATGGATACCGACTCGCTATATGCGTTTCCAAGGTTGCGCAACTCTTCTTCCTTTCCTTGTTTTAATAATTCTTTATATCCATGTTGAATTTGCATCATAATGCATTCTTCCAACAACCAGAGATTTGAAGGATTTGCGAGGTGGGCTTTTTCAATTTTTTCAATGTCATCTGTCGATGGTTCAAATGTTTTCCACTTGGAGGCTTTGGTTGTTTCATCGGCCCAATCTGTCGGAAGAAAATGATGTTTTACCTCAAATACATTAATGCCCGCGGGAATGCCTTTAGGTTTGATTAAATGCGGGAGATCAAAAGTATATGGTGTTTTGTCTGTTAGAGGGTATAGTTTCTCATATGCGGCTTCGCTGAGATAAATGTGCGTAAAAGCTCCTTCCCGCGAATGGCTCTCGATCCTTTTAGTTAAATTAATTGCATATCCTTCAGGTTGATATTTATTATTGCCTATTTTATTAATCCATGCTTGCCCAAAATGAATCCCAACGGCAATATCGGAAGTATGTTTTCCGGAGTTGATTTTCTCTTTATTGGATTCACTCAGAAGCCATCTCCGCTTAAGATCCAAGGCAATAGTTATTGCAGTATCAATATCATCTGCCCATAAATCCTGGTTTAATTCTTCCGGATCTTTCCTGAAGATCATTAAATGACCCTCATTGCCTCTAACCTGGGATTTAAAATCAATGTTGTTTGGGGAGACATAGAACTCCTTTTTATATTTATTGGTTATTTCTTCAAACAGCGATCTGAATTGTCGTAATATCCTGTTGTATTTTTCGAGTGGTTCATAATTGGAAATTTCCGAGCATCCAACAATATCCGCGAATAGTATAACGATTTGTCCTTCCCAACCAATTGATTCAATAACCGGGTGTCTTCTTATCTCAGGTGTGCTTCTTCCTACGCGCAGTTTAGGCATATTAATAATCCCTTCTTTATCACGACTGATCAGGAAAAATATTTCAAAACCCTTACATAAAAAGCCGCTGCAATTTTATTTCAGAAAAATTGCAGCGGCTTTAAAACAAACGTCACCTCTTAGAAAGTGTAACCTAAAGTAACTCCGCCATAAAGGTAGGAACTATCCCGCACCTCTGAATTGTTCACGGTCAATCCGATATTTATGGATTTTGTAATCCAGAATGCGTCGTGTGGTTCCTAAAAGTTTGGCGGCGGCCGTTTGATTGCCCTTAGTTCTTGTCAACGCATGAATGATGACTGTCTTCTCGCAGTCTAAAACACAGCGCTCCAATACATTTTCTTCGGTATTTAATTTATTATTGTCCATAAGAGATAACCTCAGCCAATGGCGCCGTCGCCTCGTTCGCCGCTGCTGATGCGGATACATTCCGCAAGCTGCATCACGAAAATTTTGCCGTCGCCGACATCTCCGGTATGAGCTCCTTTGCCAATCGCTTTAATTGTCGGCGCCACAAAATCGTCATTTACGGCGATATCGAGTCTGATTTTAGTAAGCAGGCCGCCTGCTTCTTTCGCGCCTCTGTATATTTCGGTGACCCCTTTTTGTCTGCCCTGCCCCAGAACACTGGTAACAGTCATCAAATTTACTCCCACGGCCTCCAGTTCTCTTTTAACCGCATCAAGTTTGTGCGGCTGAATAATAGCAATGATTAGTTTCATATTATTTTCCTCCTATTCAATCACGGTATAAGCGGCTTCGCTTTGTTGAGTCAAATCCAGGCCGACGAGTTCATTTTTCTCTTCAACCCTCATGCCGATAAGAGCATCGACAATCTTGAAGATTATGAAGGTCATGATTACAGCAAAGGCGACTGTGGCTAAAAGCGATAAAGATTGAACCACAAGCTGATGCGCATTGCCGAAAAGAAGACCGTTCGCGCCTGCCGCATTGACGGCTTTTTCCGCAAATAGTCCTGTGGCTATCGTTCCGACAGTTCCACCAACACCATGCACGCCGAACGCGTCCAGAGAGTCGTCGTAGCCCAGTTTGCCTTTAATGACAGCAACAGCAATATAACAAACAAAAGCAACAATCATGCCTATAAACAACGCGTTCATCGGGTTGACAAAACCGCAGGCCGGTGTGATCGCGACAAGTCCGGCCACAGCTCCGGTAACCGTTCCCAGAATAGTTGGTGTTCCATTGTGCCACCATTCAATGAGCGCCCAGGTTAGTCCCGCTGCGGCTGTTGCCGTATTGGTGGTGACAAAAGCGTTGGCTGCTAAGCCATCGGCAGCCAACGCGCTACCCGCATTAAAACCAAACCAGCCGAACCACAAGAGTGCTCCACCCAGAACAGCAAACGGCAGATTATGCGGACGAATAGGCCCGTAATTTAATCCAACTCTCTTTCCCAGCAACAAAGCCAAAACCAGAGCCGAAACTCCTGAGCTGATATGGACAACCATACCACCGGCAAAATCAAGCGCGCCCAGATTTTTCAGCCAGCCGCCTGTTCCCCAAACCCAATGCGCCAGAGGATCATAAACAAAAGTCGCCCAGAGAATAGTAAAGAGCAGGAAGGCCGGAAATTTCACTCTTTCCGCATAAGCGCCGATAATTAAAGCCGGTGTAATAACGGCGAACATCATTTGAAAGGCCATAAAAACACTGTGCGGTATAGTAGCGGCGTAATCCTTATTCGGCAAGGAACCTACACCGTTTAGGCCTGCCCAACTCAAATTGCCTATTAGTCCGTGAAAATCGGGGCCGAAGGCCAGAGAGTAACCGAACAAAACCCACTGCAAACTGATTACGCACAAAATAATAAAGCATTGCATTAAAATAGAAAGAACGTTCTTCCGGCGAACGAGTCCCCCGTAAAAAAATGCCAAGCCCGGCATGGTCATCAGCAATACCAGCGCCGTGGACATCAAAACCCATGCTGTATCTCCTGAATTCATTTTTAATACCTCCTCGAAAATTTTTTTTATGAGACTCAAATTTAATGAAACTCAGATATTACAAACGCCGTGCAGTAATATCTGCAAGTTGAATTATCCCGCCAAAGGCGGAGAGTAATGAAACCCAAGCTTCAGAAACGAAGTGCATAACCTAAAGGTCATCTGCGACTGAAGCTTGCAGGTTGAATTATCCTGCATAAGCAAGAGTTGAATAACCCAAAGCTTGCTTTGGGGTTTCATACCCGTGGCTTTCGACTATACTTAAGGCAAGGACAGTGCCAAAATAAAACTTATCGCCGAAATTACCGAAATAACTGATGAATTGATGATAAACCAAGTTGCGCGATTGGAACAATTTTGTGTAAAGATAAGAAATAACCAACCAAAATGTAAAGGAATACGCCCTTTATACTCTCTCTTCGGAAAAAATCACGGGTATGAACCCCAAAGCAAGGTTTGGAAACAAATTTCGCAGCAAGCTGCGGGATTGTTTCCAATAAACCTTTGGTTATTGGATAATTCGACTACCAAATTTCATTACGTTGCACTTATGAAATTTGAGTCTCATTACAAATTACCAATTCCGCTGCGCTTCGCTTTAGGAATTGGAGTTTCAACAATAAAAAAACTGCTGAACTCTAACCTGACATGTGGTACAGGCATCGGAGGCAGATCAGATCCATTCGACATGTTTAATTAATTTCTTCAGACGCGAAAAAATAGTTCAACTTATGAAAAAAATATTGAGAATAGGATTTATCGGTACTCTTCACATGACGGTTTACCTGTGGCTGCTGCCTTTCGTAATTCTACCGAAATTCGGAAATACAGGCACAAAAATCACAGTAACCATATTGATACTGGTTTCCCTGATTGTATTATCCAGTCTGTTTATTAAAAAAAGAAAGTAGAATCAGCGACTGAAAATAAAATCAATGTGACAGTAATAATATAGCGCCGTGTTCCATCTGACAGCAGTTGGACAAATTTCCCATATTTTACCCACCGGACTTTAATGAGACCCAAGTTTTAGAAACGCAGTGCACTGAAACTTGATGGTCGAATTATCCCGATTGCGTAGCGTATCGGGATTGGTCTTTATTACCACAAAATACCCGGTAGGAAAAATTTATTTATATTTGATTTTATGACACATTTTTCTCTTTTCATTTTTTTGAATTGATATAGGATTGCACAAAATACTCGTGACCTTTAGGTTATCGGAAAATACCCACTGGGTATATTAATTGTTATCTAAGAATGTCTTGACAGATATGCATAGATGATACATACTCAGACATCTTAATTGTATGAGGTGAAACTATGAGAACAACTTTGAATATCGAAGATAACCTGATGGACAAGGCATCCAAAATGACTGGGATCAAGGAAAAAACCGCACTCGTTAAGCTTGGGCTTGAGGCTCTTATTGCCAGAGAAAGTGGCAAGAGGCTTGCAAGGCTTGGTGGGACTCAAAAGCATTTGCAGGCAATACCAAGAAGAAAAGGAGCATTATAAGAAATGGTGCTTGTGGATACATCGGTTTGGGTTTCACATTTGAGGGATGGAAATGCTGATCTTGCAAACCTGCTCAATAATGGAAGGGTACTATGCCACCCATTAATTGTAGGCGAACTTGCCTGCGGGAATCTCAAAGACAGAGCAGGCATCCTTTCGTTTTTGCAATTGCTGCCGATGAGCATCGAAGCCGAACATGATGAAGTATTGTCATTTATAGAGAATAACCGTTTAATGGGAAAAGGGATGGGCTATGTTGATGTCCATCTTATTACATCCGCTGTATTAACGGGTGTACCTGTCTGGACACTGGATAAGAAACTGGCGCAAGCTGCGGATAGCCTGTACATAAAATACATAAAAAAATAGATAACCCCTATAAGGCTTCTTCTTGTCAAGAGCAAAATATTTCCTTGACGGAAAAAGGTGATTGCAAGAACAATTTTCGCCAGGGCACGGAGTTGCGGTAACAGAGGCAGCGATGCCGGCTTCCTGCTGGTTCAATCATTCTGATTGAACCATTTATTTAATTTTGCTATAAATTCCCAATGATTCGCTTTTATCGAAGGACAATCGAATCAGCAAATATAAAAATATCTAAATGCTCGGTTCAATCTACAAGATTGAACCAGCCTAAGAGTATATTAATTATTTTGAGTAAATAAATGATAATAACAGCATAACTTAGCAGCAATAAAAGCAACATCGAATGGAGAATATATGTTATCGGACAAAGAAACCGAAAAAGATGACAAAAGACAACGTGATATTGGGTTGCTGTCCAGTCGGACTGCGATAATAGTTGCACTATTGGCAGCCTTTACTGCAATCGTCACTTTGCTTCTCAATTATTGGTTGGTTGAGCGAACCCGCACTGATATTGCAGCGCAAACCATTGCTCTCGAAAAAATTAAAGTCGACATCGCGCTATCTGCACAAAAAACTGCAGAGTCTGTTGCAAAGATCGACGAGGCGCGTATTAGTCAAGAAAGACAGTCAGTAGCGACAATGGCACAATTGGAATCTAAAAAGATTCAACTCGAAAATAAAAAAAGTAATCATGAACAAACAAGACTCACACCCGATATCGCCAAGCTTTCGAATGATCTTAGGCCTAATATAGTTATTTCGTGTGACGGCTCAAACAGTGATAGGAAAACAGTAAAGCTTGAGTGTAGTTTTAAAAACAATGGCGCACAACGCGTCAAAATTTATCCTAAAACGGTCGGAATGTACGATAAAAACCAAAAGGGAATTAAGGAAGCCTTAAGCGAATTTGATGGTGAATCGAATACAATTCTACCCGGCGCCACTGGGTCAAATACCTATACAGTCACACTAACATCTATTGGGGAAATAGTGAACCAGCCGATATATAAAATTGAATTCGACGCAATAACAGACCAACAAGCTATTAATCTTACAAGGCGCTTGGCTAGCGGATACATCACCGAAGCAGAATTAAAAGAACTATCACGGCAAGGTTACACCATTAACCTGCATTTTAACTGAAGCTGAGTTCCGCAAATAAAAGACCGATGACAGCAATAGCAAATAAAAAGCATGAAGGCCATAAGAACAAAGGCAATACAGCCGATCGCTTCGCTCCCGCTGATTTTTTTGTGAAAGCAACAGTCAATAATATTTTTGTCTATTATTTCAATTCCAAATCAAAGATGATATCGAGGCGGCGAGGAGTAGGCACCGGAGGCGTATAACCTAAAGGTCACACGTATGAAAATACGCTGAGGAAGCCGACGACCCAGGCATGCGCCGGGCAGGCTCCGCCAACAAAGATAGCGCTTTGAGTTGGGATTGAAATCAAGTTTCTTCCAGTGCTTTCCGGCACTCGCTGATCAGCGCTTTTTTAGAGACACCCAGATCAACGATATCCCAGGGCAGAATTTCATCAAATTGCTTTTGGCGGTAAACGTAAAAGTCGGGATTGATGTTTACTTCTTTCATTGCCTGCGCCCAGTTTCCCTCCAGACGATTCACAGCCAGCAATATTTCGCCCACCCGGCGATCACCCAGAGAAAGCAGGGCCTGAACATAGTTCCACTTCGGAACATCGTGAATAACCTTTATCTGCTTCTCCTGGCTAAAAGCATTCTCGATCTTTTTAATTTTTTTACCGGTGACATTGACATCGGCCAGAGCGCACCACTGCAAAGGAGTTGCCGGTTTGGGAATAAATTGATTGATGCTCAGCGTAATGCGCCGGAACTTTTTTTTGCCCTGAGAATTTTGCAGAACGTGATGTTGAATTTTTCTGGTAAGCTCAATGATGGCATCAATATCCTGTTCTTCTTCTTTGGGCAGGCCAACCATAAAATAAAGCCGCAAATTGGGAATTTCTTTTTCCACAAGTATTTCCGCGGCACGGATTATATCCGCTTCAGTTATGTCTTTGCGTAAAAGGTCCCGCATTCTCTGGCTGCCTGCTTCCGGCGCGAGCGCGACTGTCTCAATGCCGTTGGCCTTTATTAAATCAACAATCTGTTCATTGATCTGGTCAATCCGCAGGGAACCTATACCCGCCTGCGCCTTTTTCGCGATGATGTATTCACAAATATGGATGAGGTCGGGATGATCGGAGACAGCCGTTCCGACCAGGCCTATCTTCTTTTTTCTCTTTAAACCGCGATCAATTGCGGCGATAATCTCTGCCTTGCCGCGGAAACGCGCCGGGCGATAAGCGAAGCTGGCCGCGCAAAAGCGGCAGCTTCGAGCACAGCCTCTGTTTACTTCCACCAGAAACATATCTTCCATTTCAGTCTGGGGCGCGCTGATAACTTCTTCCGTACAAAAAGCATTGATATCTTTTATGTGCTTGATTTTGATTTTCTCCGGCAATCCCGCATCTTTTGGCATAATTGACTGAATCCTGCTTTCTGCCGAATACTTTACTTCATAAAGACCCGGAACATAAATATTGTTTATTTTCTTTTGCAAACTTTTAAGTAATTTCCGGCGATCATAATTAAGGTGTCGTGCTTCTTCAAAATAACGGCAAAATTGCGGCAATGTTTCTTCGGCTTCACCCAGAATAAACAAATCAAAAAAATCGGCTAGAGGCTCAGGATTAAGCGTAAGCGCAATACCGCCGCCGATAACCAACGGATAACTATCCGGTCGGTCTCTGGCTAAGAGAGGGATCCCTGCCAGCGCCAGCATTTTTAAAACATGGGGATAATCGTTTTCGAAGGATAAAGAAAAAGCCAAAATGTCAAATTCGGCAATTGACTTTTGGCTCTCCATACTAACCATTTCCGCCGCTCCGGAAACGAATTCGGCGTCGTTTCCGGAAGCGGGCAGAAATACTCTCTCACAAAGGAAGGAGGACTGCTCATTAAATATTTTATAAACCGTTTGGAAACCCAGGTTCGCCATACCCGTCCGGTAATAATTGGGATAAGCCAGACAAACCGTATTGCAGGTGCCCCAAACTTTTTTTACATATCCTGTTTCACTCTCCAGAACGGCGACATATTTTTTTTTCAGTTTCCAATCCATGGTTTTATCATGGCCTATTTCCTGTCAAAACTTCAGTCAGCCTGGCGGCGTAAAAATGTCGGAATCTGTATATCTATGTTTTCAGTTTCACCGTTGATGCCCATAGCCGCTACATTAGCATGGCTGTTTGTTTTTTCTCGGCGCATGAAAGTAGGCGTCGATAAATCTTCCCGCCGGTAACCGCCTAAATGTGTAACATTTCCCAGTGACTCCTTTTTCTTCATAAAATCATCAAAGCCCGTGGCAATGACAGTGATGCGGATTTCATCATGCATATTTTGATCGATGACTGTACCGAAGATAATATTAGCATCGTCATCCGCTTCCTCCTGAATCAATGATGAAGCTTCATTAACTTCATAAAGACTCATATCCGGTCCGCCGGTGATGTTGAGCAGAATTCCGTGCGCGCCCTGGATAGTGTTGTCTTCCAGAAGAGGAGATGAAATAGCTCTCTGCGCCGCTTCTACCGCCCGGTTTTCACCGCTCGCCACGCCGGTACCCATGATGGCCATACCCATATTGCTCATGACACTCCTGACATCGGCGAAATCAAGATTAATCAGTCCCGGAACTAGAATCAGATCTGATATCCCTTTGACCGCCTGATAAAGGATATCGTCCGCTTTTTTGAAAGCTTCCAAAAGCGACAAGTTGCGGCCGCCCAGACTCAAAAGCCGTTGGTTGGGAACAACAATGAGCGTATCTACAGTTTCCCGCAGCTGGGCGATGCCTTCTTCAGCCTGGATATTACGTTTTTTGCCTTCAAACTGAAAAGGCTTGGTAACCACGGCAATGGTCAGAATGCTGCATTCGCGGGCAATCTCCGCAATAACCGGAGTTGCGCCTGTTCCCGTTCCTCCACCCATTCCCGCAGTGATAAAGATCATGTCCGCGCCTTCCAGGTACGGCTTGATTTCATCGCGGGATTCCAAAGCCGATTGTCTGCCAATTTCAGGGTTGGAACCGGCCCCCAGACCTTTTGTTATTTGCGTACCAATTTGAATTTTGATTGGCGAATTCGATACACCGAGCGCCTGCGCATCCGTATTTGCGTTGATGAAATCAACTCCATGCAGGGATGATGAAATCATGGTATTGACGGCGTTTCCGCCGCCGCCACCTACGCCAATCACCTTTATTTTCGCCAAATTTTCACTGCATACCTCTGTCAATTCAAACATATCCTCTCCTTCCTTTCAAAAAAATTCTGAAAACATTTTTTTTACCGTTCTTGCCACATTGCCGAATACACCTGTTGTCTTTCTGTAAATGGAATCGCCGCCTAACTGATTATTTCCATAAATTATTAAACCAACGCCTATAGCATGCGCCGGTGAATTCACAATATCGATCAGGCCCCCGACACCAATAGGAATGCCTTTCCGCGCCGGCATATCAAAGATTTGTTCGGCAAGCTCACTGATACCGGGCAAAAGCGATGTCCCCCCGGTTAAAACAACTCCGGCGGCCAGTAAATCTTCGAACCCGAAACGGACAATTTCATTGTAAGCAAGATTTAAAATTTCTTCTACTCTCGGTTCTACTATCCGTCCCAGTATCTGACGCGATACTTCGCGGTCTTCCCTGCCGCCTAAACTGGGCACCATGATTGTTTCATCCTTGGGAATCATGGAAGTCATGGCGCACCCGTATTTAATTTTAATTTTTTCCGCTTCGCCCAAAGGCGTGCGTAAACCGGTGGAGATATCCGAAGTAAGATAGTTACCTCCGACAGGCAATATAGCCGTATGTTTGATGCTTGCTTCAGAAAAAATAGTAATTGAAGTATTGGATCCGCCAATATCAATTAAAACCACTCCTAAATCTTTCTCATCAGCGCTTAACACCGCCTCACCGGCGGCCAATTGCTCCAGAACGATATCATCAATATCCAAACCTACCCGATTGACGGATTTTACAATGTCCTGGATGGCGGAGGTGGCTCCGGTAACAATGTGCACTTTAGCCTCCAGCCGGACGCCGGACATTCCTATTGGATCTTTAATTCCCTCCTGACCGTCAATTACATAACTCTGGGGAAGAATGTGCATGATTTCCCTGCCTATGGGAATGGCAATGGCTTTGGACGCTTCAACCGCTCTTTGTACATCGCCTTCATCCACTTCCCGGCCTTTAATGGAAACTATGCTCAACGAATTTTGTCCTTTAATATGGCTACCGGAAATTCCAACATAAACCGAATTGATGCGGCATCCGGACATGTGTTCAGCTTCTTCCACCGCCGTTTTTATTGATTCCACCATGCTGTCGATATTGACAACTGTCCCTTTTCTAATTTCTTTGGTCAGAGATGTCCCGATGCCAATTATGTCAATGCCGGTTTCAGTAACCTCACCGACAATAGCCGTGGTTTTTGTCGTTCCGATATCGAGCCCAACTAACACATTGCTTCTTTTTTTCATCAGCACTTTCCCCTCTTCTTAATTTTACCAGCCCGCGGGCTTTTCTTTTTATATCAGATACTGCTTTCCTTTATTGCCCTGCTCTATCCGCCCCGGAGCATTTTTGCGTTGTACCGTAACTTTTGATTCATCGGATAAATCAATGCATAAATAGCCGTTTTTCATTCCTCTCTGTTCCAGATCAGCCAGAACCAGAGTTAATTTCTTCAGTTTACTTTCAAAATCGCCTATGCCCAGTTTTAAGTAAAGTCCTGTATCGGAAATTAAGGACAGTCCGAATACGTCATCGATATGAATTTCGGAAATTGTGCCTAAATAAGCATACTGGCTGGAACCGGATACAGTTTTCAATAAATTAAGCGTGCTTAAAAAAAGCGGGGACTTAGTTTTGTCTTGAGCGTTGATTCCGGTAAGTATCGGAAGATCCACTTCATCGCCTTTACCCATTTTTTTAAACACAAAACCTTCGCCATCCATCAGATAAAAATCACTGCCCTGTTTGACTAAAGCCAACGGACTTCTTTCCTGCACTTCCAAAACAAGCTTGTTGGGCAGTTCCCTGCCAATATAAACATTTTTCACCCATTGGTTCGCGGCAACCCGGCGTATAATCGCATCGGTATTTATGGCTAGCAGGTTTTGCGCGATCTTTATCTCCGCTGATGCCAGAACTTCTTTTTCCGTCAGTTCCTTCAACCCGCGCACGGAAATTTCTTTTATTTCAAAATACGGTCTGCTTATAAGGACGTTGTAAGCATAAATAAACAAAGAGCTCAGCGCCGCGATGGCAATCAGTAATCCCATAGCGGCCAAAAAATCTTCCGATATATTGGTAAAACGCCTACGTATCCGGTTTTTTTTCGCTTTAAGTCCTGATCTTTTCAACATTAATTTTCTCCAACAATCACAACTTCCGGCTCCAGAATCACACCCTTTTCTTTTTCGGCCTTGGATTGAATAAGCGCGATGAGCTCTAGAACATCGGAAGCTGTGGCCTTTCCCCTATTGACAATAAAGTTCGCGTGTTTAGGCGATATCTGCGCGTCTCCCACATTCATCCCTTTCATCCCCATTTCTTCAATAAGTTCCCCGGCTGCCTGCATGGGCAAATTCTTAAAAATGGAACCGGCATTAGGAAATTCCAAAGGATGTTTTTTCTGACGCCATTGCAAAATTTCACTTATTTTTTTCTTGATTTTCACCCGCTCACCTTTTTCCAGTTTAAATTGAGCTCCCAGTATTATTGTGTCGGGAGGAAACTCTGTCTTGCGGTAACCAAAAGATATTTCCTCTCTGTTCATTGTCTTCTTCCCGCCTGCGGCATCAAGTAAAAATACCGCCTTTATAACATCTTTAATTTCTTTCCCATAAGCTCCGGCATTCATCCAGACAGCGCCACCGACACTGCCGGGAATACCGGCGCAAAATTCAATCCCTGTCAGCTCGTCTGTTGCTGACCGGCTGACAACTTTTGCCAGCGCCGCGCCTGCCTGGGCGGAGATGAAATCACCGCCTCCCGGTGTATATTCGTATCTGATTTCTTTCATTCCGGTCATCAGCAAAATTGCTCCCCTGTATCCACCGTCCCGCACAATGATATTAGTCAGATTTCCTGCCGGCAAAAACTTTATTTTCTTTTCTCTAAGTTTCCTGACAACGCCAACAAGTTGATCTTCACTTTTTATCAACACCAGAGCGCCAGCATTGCCGCCAACATTAAACGATGTATGACGCGACATCGGTTCATCATATAATATTTTCCCTGCAATTATACTGCCCAACGCTTCTTTAATTTCATTTTTAACGGCCATCACTTTTTTGTTTTCCTTGCCGTCAGTTGTTTTAAAAATTCTTCGCCAATTTTATAAATACTACCTGCCCCCAGGGTGGCAACAGTATCTTTCGCTTTTACCGTCTTTAAGAGGTATTTTATAGTGCCTTCCGCCTGCGGAATATATTTTACATGTGGTTGCCCGGTTTGTCTGATAGCCTCGCAAAGTGCGGCGGAATTAATTCCGGCAATAGGCTCTTCACTGGCCGGATATATGTCATTGATAATCAAGATGTCGACATTCCTGAAAGCTTTCGTGAATTCATCAAAGAGCGCCCTTGTCCGGGTGAACCTGTGCGGCTGGAAGACTACGATCAGCCTGTCCTTCCATATTTGCCGTATAGCGGTCAGTGTCTCTTTGATTTCTGTCGGATGATGGCCATAATCATCAACTACGGTGATATCGCCTACCCTTCCTTTAATTTCCAAACGGCGCTGTACTCCGGAAAAGCTTTGCAGACCTTCCTTGATGGTTGCAAAATCTAAATTAAGTTCGCGGGCTACCGCTACTGCCGCTAAAGAATTATAGACGTTGAACATCCCGGGCACAGTTAACTCAATCGTCCCCAATTTCGCCCCTTTATAAACGAGACCGTAGGTGGTTTTTCTTTTTAGAAATTTTATCTTCTGGGCGCTGTAGTCTGCAGGCAACTCAATGCCATAAGTTATCATCTTGCGTTTGATCAACGGAGTAATTTCCCGCACGTGGATATTGTCGCTGCAAATAACCGTGCAGCCGTAAAAGGGAACGATATTGGCAAATTTAAGAAACGCTTCTTTGATTTCAGTAATGCCCGGATAAAAATCCAAATGCTCGCGGTCGATGTTTGTAATGACGGCAATTGTTGGCGACAATTTTAAAAATGAGCCGTCACTTTCATCCGCTTCCGCCACAATGATTTCACCATGGCCTAATCGGGCATTGCTGCCGATGCTAGCCAGTTTTCCCCCGATGACCATCGTCGGATCTAAACCGCCCTGCGCGAGGATCGTGGAAATCATTGATGTGGTCGTGGTTTTTCCGTGGCTGCCGGAGACGGCGACAGAAAATTTCATTTTGAGAAGTTCCGCCAGCATTTCCGCCCGCGGAATTACCGGAATATTTTTCCGGTGCGCTTCTATAACTTCCGGATTATCGGGCTTTACTGCCGTGGAAGTAACAACCACATCGGCATTGCCAATATTTTCCGCCGCATGTCCTATGACTACATGCGCCCCAATCTTCTGCAATCGCGCCGTTGTCTCTGAAGGCTGAACGTCGGAACCGCCGACATGGTAACCGAGATTAACCAGAACTTCGGCAATCCCGCTCATACCAATGCCTCCAATCCCGACAAAATGAATGCATTTTACTTTGCGTTGCATTAAGCTGTTTTTTTTATCTACTCTCATTTATCCTGCCATTTTCTTTCTATCTTTATGAACTGCATATACCTAATTTTTCTCAGCCATTAATTTAATACAGTTGTCAACTATTGCTTCCGCCGCATCAATCTTGCTCAGTCTTAATGAATTTTCTTCCATCTGATGCAGCTTTTGTTCATCTCGCAATAGATTCTCAACTGCACCAAATAACTTACCGCCGCTAAGTTCCCGCTCTGAAATCATGACAGCGGCGCCTTCGGAAGCCAGAGCTTGTGCATTTTTTGATTGATGATCGTTTGCCGCCCAAGGGTACGGAATCAAAATCGCAGCCTTACCCGCCGCGGTAATTTCCGCAAGCGACGTGGCGCCGGCGCGACAAATGATTAAATCCGCATCCGCATAAGCTCCGGCCATATCAACAATGAAAGGCGTAACTTTCGCCCGAATACCGAATTGTTCGTAAGCTTTCTTTATCTCTTCCAATTGCCGTGAACCGGTTTGATGCAAAACATGAACCTTATTTTTCATACTCTGCAATTGCGGCAATATATCGATGATGCTTTTATTGATCGCCTCCGCTCCCTGCGATCCACCGAAAATAAGCAACTGCCAATAATCTTTTTTATCTTTTGCTTTATCACGTTTCACAACAAATGCCGCCCGTACAGGATTGCCGCTTAAAATCACTTTTGTTTGCGGAAAGTATGTTCGGGTTTGCGCATATGTTACGAATATTTTATCTGCAAAATTACCCAGGATTCTGTTAGTGATACCCGGGATAGCATTTTGTTCCGCGATTGCGGTAGGTATACTCATAAAATGGGCTGTAAGCACTGCCGGACCTGAAGCGTAGCCGCCCACACCAATAACAATGTTAGGGCGAAACTGCTTCAAAATGCGCCCTGATTGCAACATGCTTAGCGGAATCTGATAAGCGCCTCTTACCAATGCCTTACCCCCTCGTCCCTTAACTCCCTCAATATCAATTTCTCTGAGTTCATAACCAAGCTGACCAAGCAATTTGCTTTCAATGCCTTTTTTCGTTCCAATAAAAATGATTCTCGTTTTATCATCTCTTCTTAAAAATTCCTCAGCGATGGCAATTCCGGGGAACAAGTGTCCGCCTGTTCCTCCTCCCGCAATTACTATGCGCATTTTTTCTTCAGACAAAATCAAACCTTTTCAACTTTTCTTTTAGCAAATAGCTAAATTTTCCTTGACATTTCATTCATCACGTCTGGGTGGAAATATTCAATAAAATGCCTACAGCCGTCATGGTCATAATAAATGCGGTCCCACCATAACTCAAAAAAGGCAGCACCAAACCCTTTAGTGGTATAAGTCCCATTACACCGGCAATATTTATGAATGCCTCCAACGCAATTACCATGGTCAATCCCGAGGCCAACAGCGTCCCGAAAAGATCCGGCGCTTTCAATGCAATCATAAAGCCGCGAAAAGCAAAAATAGCAAACATGACTATTACAATAGCCACTCCGATAAAGCCGCTTTCCTCGGCAATGATAGAAAGAATAAAATCAGTATGCGGCTCGGGCAAATAAAATAATTTTTGCATGCCGTCTCCTATTCCCACGCCAAATGTTCCACCGGAACCAAAAGAGAGCAGCGATTGGATAATCTGGAAACCGGTATTGTCAGCATCTTTCCATGGATCCAAAAAAGCGGTCAAACGTGTTAACCTGTATCCTTTATAAAAAATCAACAATACTCCGACAGGAATAAAGGCTGCTATCAAAAAGAAAAGATGCTTTATCTGTGAGCCTGCTATACACAACATTAAAAGCAAAATTGTGGCGATAATTACGGCCGTTCCAAAATCAGGCTCCAGTAAAATCAGCAAAATGATAATAGAGGTAATCACTAAAGGAACCAAAATACCCTTGCTGAAATCCTTTAGCTGATGCGCCTTGCGGGTTAGTAAGTGTGCCAGGAAAATTACTATTGTAATTTTAACCATCTCGGTTACCTGGAAAGAAAATCCTCCCAAATTCAACCAGCGCGTCGCCCCTCCGCGCTTCATTCCCAAATGCGGTATCAGCAGCATCGACAGTAAGAGGAAAGATAATAACATCCCCGGATAAGCCCATTTTCTTAATTGCATATAAGGAATCCTGGTCATAATAATCATAGAACTCAGGCCCACAAAAACAAAGAAGAGTTGTTTTTTTAAAAAATATTGGCCGTCTTTAAACTTTTCCAACGCAATAATGGAACTGGACGAATAAATCATCGCCGTGCCCACAGTCACCAAAATCAAAGTAACTAAAAGCAAAATAATGTCCGGCAATTTATTTTCTTTTTTAACCGCAGCATCCATTTAAAGATTCCCCACTACATCCTTAAAAAAATTGCCCCGTTCTTTATAATCGGCAAATTCATCAAAGCTGGCGCAACCAGGTGAGAGTAAAATAACATCGTCAGGCTTTGCATTTTTATAAGCGCTCTCAATAGCTTCCTGTAATTTCGCTTTTTTTAACGTCGGCATATCCTCGCCAATTAACGACGCAATACGATTGCGCGCTTCGCCAAACAAAATTACTTTTTTGGCTTTTGTAGCGAGCAATGGTTTCAGAGTTTCAAAATTACCGTCTTTATCGCGGCCACCCAAAAGTAAAATTACGGGCTGGGCAAATGTCTCCAGCGCCCGCGCAACGGAACCAACATTCGTTCCCTTGGAGTCATCGTAAAATTTGATCGAATTCTTCTCAGCAACAAATTCGATGCGATGCGATAATCCGCGAAAGGCGGCAACAGCCGCAATTATATTTTTCTGACTGCAACCACAGAAGCGCGCCGCCATTATAGCCGCCATCACGTTTTCCATATTATGCAAGCCGGGAAGATTAATAATGCTTAGAGGATATTGTTCTTCGTTCGCTCCGGGCATCCTCAGAACAATATTACTGTTCTTAATAAATATTCCTTTTTGCAGAATATTTTTCGAACTGAACCTGACAATTTGTGCGTTAACGACCCGGGCTATTCCTTTCTGCTCCTGATCTGCGGCATTAAGAATCGCAAAATCAGCTTTTGTTTGATTAGCAAATACTCTGGTCTTGATGCGGCGATACTCCGCAAAAGACCCATGATAATTGATATGATCACAGGTGATATTCAAAAGCACAGCAATAAACGGATGGAATTTTTCTATCCACTGGAGTTGGAAACTGCTGATTTCAGCAACGATAAAATCATCTTTCTGTGAACCCTCCACATATTCAATCAAAGGAGTGCCAATGTTCCCGCCGACAAACGTTTTCTTTCCCGAGCTTTTCAAAATTTCACCCAACAGGGTTGTTGTTGTCGTTTTACCGTTAGTGCCGGTTACAGCAATTACCGGAACTTTTAAAAACCAGTAAGCTAGTTCGATTTCGCTGAAAACAGGTATATTCTTTTTTTGCGCGTCAACTAATAAATCATTGTAGGGAGGAACGCCGGGAGAAGGAATAACCATGCTTGCACCCTTTAAAATACGGGTATTATAGTCGCCGATTTCCAGCCATTTTTCCTTGGCAAGCTGTTCAAACTCACACCCCCATTGATCAACCGGCTTTTCGTCCGTGACGGCTACTTTTGCGCCTTGTTTTCCTAAAAACCTGGCCACGGCAATCCCCGTTTTGCCCATACCGATTATGACTATTTTTTTACCGGTAAAATCCATGCTTCCTCTAACGTAACTTCAATGTACTCATGGCCATTAAGGCTAATAAAATAGAAATGATCCAAAACCGTACAATTACTTTCGGCTCCGCCCATCCCTTCAATTCGAAATGATGATGCAGAGGCGCCATCCGGAGAATGCGTTTCCCGTCAGTTAGTTTGAAATAACCAACTTGAAAAATAACCGAAAATGTTTCCACAACAAATATGCCGCCGACGATAGCCAGTAATATTTCCTGTTTGGTTATAATCGCCATCGTGCCTAACGCTCCACCAAGCGAAAGGGAGCCGACATCTCCCATAAAAATTTCCGCAGGATAAGCATTAAACCAAAGAAAGCCAAGGCCTGCCCCCACAAGAGCTCCACAGAATACTGCCAATTCACCGGCGCCGGAAACGTAGACAATCTGCAAATACTTAGCGACTTTCACATTTCCGGCAAAGTAGGCAAAAAGCAGATAGGTGGCAAAACAGATAATTATGGGGCCGATAGCCAGACCATCCAAGCCATCTGTCAAATTTACGGCATTGGCTGCACCCACGATGATAAATGTGGAAAGCAGGATATATCCCCAACCAAGGTTAGGCAATATCGTTTTAAAAAAAGGAACTATTATTTGCGAGTTGAAACCGGGTTTCAAGTAAAGAATTATACTGACAAACAGAGCGATCATGATTTCCGCGACCAGCCTTGTTTTACCGGAGATGCCCTTGGAACTCTTACCGGCAAGTTTACGGTAATCGTCAATAAATCCAATCAATCCATAACCTATTGTCACCAACATTATCAACCAGACATAAATAGCAGAAAGATTTGCCCAAAGCAGTGTAGAGATCACCACGGCAAAGATGACTAATATCCCTCCCATCGTGGGGGTGCCTTTCTTGATCAAATGGCTTTGCGGCCCGTCTTCTCTGATCTGCTGACTGATTTGCATATCTTGCAGTTTCCGAATCATCCATGGGCCGACGACCAGACAAATCAAAAGCGCGGTGATTGACGCAAAAATCGTCCGAAAAGTGATATAACGAAATACGTTAAAAAATGAAAACGTGGTATGCAAAGGATATAATAAATAGTAAATCAATTCTAATTCACTCCTGAATAATGAATCGTTTTATTATTTCCATTAATTTCATCACTGCCAAAATCATCACATATTTTAGCCGCAATTTTTTCCATCTTCATTCGGCGTGAACCTTTCACTAAAATCCAATCTCCTTTTTTTAAATGTTCCTTTAAGTAAGTAATGCCTTTTTCTTTATCAGACAAAAAGAAAATATTTTGGGGCGACAGGCCCCCTTCCGCCGCGCCGGTAGCTGTAATAGCAGAAAAATCCCCCTGAAGAAAAAGAGTGTTGACGCCAATAGTCGCTATCAACATTCCAATTTTTCGATGCATTTCGTCAGCTTCTTCTCCCAACTCCAACATGTCGCCTAAAAACACGTAACCATTATGGTGGGCCTTTAAATCTTTCAAGGTCAGCAGGGCTTCCCGCACCGAAGCAGGGTTGGCGTTGTACGAATCATCCAAAAGAAAAGCGCCGTTATGCAACCGGATCATTTCCATGCGTCCACTAAACGGCCGGAACGCCGCCAAACCTTCCGCTATCGTCTTGAGGTCTATGCCCACAGCAAAAGCCGTGGCTGCTGCCGCCATAGCATCATAGACATGATGAAGACCGGCAATTTTCATCTCCACTTTTTGTATGCTGCCGCGGACGATTAAATTAAAGCGCACTCCCTTGACACCATTTCTTTCTATATCTTTTACAGTGACATCGGCATTAGGACTCATGCTGAAAGTAATTCTCCGGCCATTCCATCTTTCGGCAGCAGTTGTAATGGCCTCATCGTCAAGATTAATGATAGCAATGCCTGAAGATGACATATTAAGAAACAAATCATTTTTTTCTTCCCTAACAACATCTAGGGAACCAAATCCGGCCAGATGCGCCGGACCGACGTTCGTAATCAAGCCGATATCCGGCACTGCAATTTGCGTGAGTCTCTTTATTTCCCCCCTAGTATTCGTGCCCATCTCCAAAATCACCAATTCATGTTCCCCGGTAAGGCGAAATATCGTCTGTGGCAAACCAATCAGATTATTTAAATTTCCCTCCGTTTTTAGAATATTTTTCCCCCGGGCGATGATTACCGCCATCATTTCTTTAGTTGTCGTCTTCCCCGAAGAACCCGTTAATCCAATCACAGGAATAGAAAACCGTTTCCTCCACTCATGAGCTAAATCTCCCAGCGCAAGTAATGTATCGGCAACCTTAATCACGGCAACAGTTTTATCCACCGGGGTTTGATTAATTTTGGCCTCATCCTGCACCAAAACGCCTGCGGCACCTTGTTCTAAAGCTTTCCGCACAAAATCATGGCCGTCAAATTTTTCACCTTTCAAGGCGATGAAGAGATTCCCTTTGAATACCTGCCGCGAATCAGTGGATATTCCATAAAATGTATTCTCCGGTTTTCCGGAAACTAAAATTCCGGCAGTTGCCTTTAATACATTTTCTAATGAAAATATTGGCGAATCATTATTTATCAATTTACTGTACTTGACTCCTTAAGTTTTAAAGTTTGCGTTACAACAACACGATCATCAAATGGTATTTTGTTTGTTCCCAGAATTTGGTAATCCTCATGACCTTTGCCCGCAATCAAAACAATATCTCCCCGCCCAGCCGCACTTATTGCCGTTTCAATAGCCTTTCTCCGTTCGGAAATTACTGTATAGGCATGAGCATCATCCTTTATTTTCAAATTGTCAGGCGCTATTTTCTGTATCTTAGTTCGATCAATTCCCGCCTCTATTTCCGCGATGATCGCCAGCGGATCTTCCAGACGGGGATTATCCGAAGTTACAATAGTCAAGTCACTGTAAAATGTTGCCGCCTCACCCATAAGCGGCCTCTTGCCGGTGTCTCTGTTTCCGCCGCAGCCGAATACAGTGATAATTCTTTTTTTTTTGAATTCCGCCAGATTTTGCAACACCTGCTTTAAAGCATCTGGTTTATGCGCGTAATCAATAAGAACAGTAAAACCGGAAGAAGAATCGATCCGCTCCAGACGTCCCGGCACATAAGATAGATTTTCTATCCCCGCCTTAATCGACGCTTTCGGAATTTGCAGAGCTTTTGCCGCCGCCGTAGCAGCAAGAATATTATAAATATTAAACTTGCCGACAAGCGGTGTATGAATGGAAATGGTTTCTCCTGCTAAATCAATGTCGGCTTTTATCCCGGCCATGGACAACTCATAGCTTACCGTCTTAACTGCGTCATTTTTTTCCACACCATAAGTTAATGCCGGAAGCGTTACATCCTTTAAAATAATTTGTCCCCACTTGTCATCGCCGTTAATTATCATTTTTTGCGGATGAACCTTCTTGCTTTGCGGTAATACGTCAGCAAAAAATCGTTTCTTGGCCTGAAAGTAATTTTCCATAGTCAAATGATAATCAAGATGTTCATGGGTGAGATTAGTAAACACGCCCAGATCAAAATCGCAATCGTCAATTCTTTTCAGGTCAATGGCGTGAGAAGAAACTTCCGCGATGACATGAGTGATTCCCTCATCAGCCATTGCCCGGAGTATCTTTTGCATTTCATACGATTCCGGAGTCGTGTTGGGCGCGGGATATGTTTTGTTATTGTAACGGTAATTAACCGTGCCCAAAACTCCGCATTTGCAGCCAGCCGCAGTAAGTATTGATTCCAGAATATATGTCGTTGTTGTTTTACCGTTTGTTCCTGTAACGCCGATGAGACATAATCGGGCGGAGGGATTACTGAAATAATTTTTAGCCAGCACACCCAATGCCCGCCTGCTGCTCGTCACCTTAATTGCTATTCCCCCGTATGGAATTTGCATATCTTTTTCGTAAACAATATAACGCGCGCCTCGATTTACCGCATCCGCAATATAATCATGACCGTTATGTTTTAATCCAGCAATGGCCACAAACAGGGACCTATCCTCACATTTATCCGCTGCGTAACAAAGCGTGGATACATCTCCCGTGGCATCTACAGAAAGATTTATTATATCTAAACCCTTAATCAATTGACTCAGCTTCATGTATTCCTCAGTTGCTTAACTCAAAAACAACATTGCACACGCGTTCATCACCGAATGGCGTGTGGGCTTGTGGATACTGGCGCACTGCCCAACCATTGCCTGATATTTTAAGCTCGATTGATTCGGCTTTTGCTTTTTTCATCGCTTCTCTGATTGTCAAACCAGAAAAATCAGGCATTATTGATTCATCATCGCCAGCAACATTTTGCGGGGTTAAAGTTTGCTGCGCCGAGACCAGTTGCACTTTATTTGTGTCTTTTTCAAAAACAGGAGTTTCCCGAATGTTTGTTTTAAAGCAATTGAGTATTTGCTCCCCGATATTTTTAAATACCGGCGCTGCGGCCACCCCACCCCACTTATCTTTTTGCGGCTCATCAAGAATTACCAGAATGGCAACCTGCGGATTATCAGCTGGAAAAAAACCCATAAAAGATGTGCGCACTTTTTCCGATGAATATACACCGCGGGAGAAATCGAATTTTTGCGAAGTCCCTGTTTTACCGGCAACAGCTACATTGACAATGCGCGCATTTTTACCGGTGCCGTCGACAGCACCGACAACTTCCGTCAGCATGTTGGTGAGACGCTTCGCCACGTCGGGAGAAATAACTTTACGCACTACTGTTGGCGTATACAGTTTAATGAGGCGATTATCTTTATCTGCAAAGCCTCGCACAACGTAAGGCTTCATTAAAACTCCGTTGTTGGCAATGGCCGACACGGCGGCAATTAATTGAATTGCCGTAACCGAAACACCCTGGCCAAAACCGATCATCGCCGTATCAACGGGCACCCAATTTTTCACCGGCCTTACCAACCCCGCGGACTCGCCGGGCAGATCTATACCTGTCTTCACCCCAAAACCAAAACTTTCAATATAATCGTAGAACTTTTCTTTTCCCATCTTTTGAGCAATTTTTGCAGCACCAATATTGCTGGAATATTTTAATATATCAGGGACTGATAACACTCCGTGACGTTTCTTGTTTGCTTCATGAATAACACGGTTTGCTACTTTATAATTTCCATTTTCACAGAAAAACTTATCTGATTCCTTGATGATCTTTTCTTCCAGTGCGCCAGCCACTAAAAAAGGTTTGAAGGTTGATCCCGGATCAAAATAATCGGTAATAGCGCGGTTCCGCCATTTTTCGGGTGTAAGCCCATCTACGTTATTGGGATTGAATCCCATTTCGTTAGCCATTGCTAAAATCTCTCCGGTTTTAGGATCCATGACAATGGCAAGTCCCCCTTTTGCGCCTTTGGAAAGAACAGCATCTTTTAAATGGGTTTCCACAAGATATTGAATCCGATTATCAATGGTTAAAACAAGATTTGTGCTTTCATTTTTTTTTATTTCATTATTTTCGACACGTAAAAATAATTTTTTCCCTTTGGCATCCCGCGCCCAGGCCAGCTTCTCCGGTTTCCCTTTCAAGGATTCATCATATTTACTTTCCAATCCTTCCAACCCGTTAGCATCCATGCCAACAAATCCAACCAAATGTGCGGCCAGTTCGCCATTGGGATAAAAGCGCTTCGGCTCTTTGACTAGAAAAATTCCTTCGATGTCTGCATTCTCCACAGAAGCAGCTTGCTCTGGAGAAATTTTTCTGGCCAACCAACAAAAGTTTTTTGGCTGTGATATTTTTTTGAGGACTGATTGACTATCTAAATTGAGGATTCCTGCAACTTGCCCGGCAGCCCTGATGGGATCAGCAATTTTGGAAGGATCGGCGCAAACGGAATTAGCCATGATTGATACAGCAAGTTTTTCACCATTGCGATCGTAAATTACGCCTCTTTCCGGTGGTAACTGCAGCACAGTAGTATGCTGCCGTTGTGCTAATGTTTTTAGTTTTTTACCCGATAAAACCTGTAACTGAAAAGCACGGGATATCAAGGCAATAAATAACACCAGAAACATTATGAAAATGATGCCAATCTTGAATTTTAGCCATTTTTTCGATTCACTCGCCATATCATTCTCCCGATTTTTTTAAGACAATTACTTGATCATTATCAGGATAGGACATCTGCAATTTGTTTCTCATTATGCTTTCAATTCGTTGCGGTGATTTGAGCATCGCATATTCCAATTTCAATTTTTTTTGTTCTTCCAATTTTTGTTCTTTGACATTTAGTTCCGTAGCAATATTATATTCCAATTCTGTCATCCGAATATGCGAGCCGACATAGATCAAGGCAACAAACATGAACACTATGGCAAAAATAATAAAAGTCGAATACTTAATCCCGAAAGAAGTTTCCTTTACTTCCCGGAAACCGGGAATAACTCGTGTTCCAACAGATTGCGCAGATTGTGCCATTTTAAACTCTCCCAGCCACGCGCAATTTAGCGCTACGGGCGCGTGGATTAGCTTCGATTTCTTCTGCCGCGGGAATTAGCGCTTTTCTATTTATGTTTTTGAGCTTTGCTTCTTTTTGACAGACGCAAAATGGCATATCCTTGGGGCAGACACAATCTCCGGCCAAGGCGCGAAATTCATTTTTTACAATGCGATCTTCCAGCGAATGGAAAGAAATTACGCAAAGGCGGCCACCGGGTTTTAGCGCTTCAGCAGCTGCTTTAATTGCCGGTTTTATGTTATCCAGCTCATTGTTGACTGCGATTCTTATGGCTTGAAAGGTTCTTGTGGCGGGATGAATTTTTTGCCATTTTAATTTGGCGGGCATGCAAGAAGCAACTATAGACGCAAGTTCCATGGTTGTTTCAATGGGCGACAATTGTCTTTTTTTTGATATTGTCCTGGCGATTCTTGCAGCCATTTTTTCTTCTCCGTAAAACTTGATAATATTTTCCAGTTCGTTTTGCGCGAAGCTGTTGACAATATCGTAAGCACTGAGTTTCAAGCTGCGATCCATCCGCATATCGAGCGGCGCTTGCAGACTGAAACTAAAACCTCTTTGAGCTGTATTCAGTTGATGGGAAGAGACTCCCAAATCCAGAAGAACACCATCAACTTTTTCTATGTTTAATTTTTCCAGTACTTTGCTTAAATCGGCAAAATTAGCTTTTATCAGAATCTTGCGGGAACCAAATTCCGCCAGCCGCGACTCTGCAAACTGCAAAGCCTGGTCATCACAATCAATTCCCACTAAAAACGCATCTGTTTCCTTAAGTATTGCATAAGAATGACCCGCGCCCCCCACAGTGCCATCCACATAAATTCCCGTCTTACTAACTACTAGAGAAGCAATAACTTCTTTAAGCATTACCGGCTCGTGATAAAAGTCGGTACTCATAGCTTAAATTCCCAAATCAGCTATGAAGTTAGTGTTCTTGTCAATTTCACTGCCGGCCTTTTTCATTTCCTCTTCAAAACGATCTTTCGACCAGATTTCGATTACTTTCAGCATACCGGCCAGAACAATATCTTTTTCCAATTTGGCATATTCACGCAGAGTCGGCGGGATAAGCACACGTCCCTGTCCATCAAGATTGCAATCAACAGCCCCGGACATAAAGAAGCGCTGAAACGACCGCACCTCCTTGCGCAATTTGGATTGATGAGCTACCTTTTCCTCAATTACCAGCCATTCATCATAAGGAAAAACCATCAAGTACTGGTCCCAGTTGGTAATCACCATCCGGTTGTCGTACTCTTCCGCGAATATCTCGCGGAATTTGGAAGGAAAGATTATTCTTCCTTTTTCATCAATATTGTGCTGATATTGACCCCTAAATACAGACATTAGTTCCCTCCACGATAAACCACTTTGCTCCACATGGTCGACTATAAAGGTGGTATTTGCCTTTGTCAAGCAAAAAATTTAACTTTTTTTCGATTAAGTAACTTAAAATCACTGGGAAAATGGAGAAAAGGAAACAGAAATAATTTTGAACTGGAAAAATTATGGAAACAAAAATGTTGATTTAAAAATTAAAGGTGTTTTTTCATCCTTTTTTATTCAAGGTCTGAATCTTCAAGTGACTGTATTGATTCATTATTAATATATCGATAGCGTTTTATTGCTTGATTATGCTCATTAAAAGAAGATGAAAAAAAGTGCGAACCGTCTTTTTTAGAAACAAAGTAAAGATAATTAACAGAAGCTGGATAAAGCACAGCCTTAAAGGAAGTCAATCCCGGATTGGCGATTGGTCCCGGCGGCAAACCTCTTATAATATAAGTGTTATAAAGCGATTTTCTTTTCAAATGACTGCGCAAGATTTTGCCTTCAAAATTATCCAAATCATAAACTGCCGTCGGATCGCTTTGTAAAGGCATTCTCTTTTTGAGTCTGTTGTGAAACACTGCGGAGATAATAGGTTTTTCCATATCATCACCTGATTCTTTGCCGATCATAGAAGCAAAGGTAACAAACTGATGAGTGTTAAATCCAAGCTCTCCGGCTCTTTTAATCATTTCCGGTGTAACTTTTTTCCAGAACTGATTCACCATTATTTTCATAATTTGGCGCGTGCTCATCGAACGGTCAAAAAAGTAAGTATCTGGAAAAAGGTAACCCTCTATAGAATCCGCCTTAATATTTAAAGATTCTAAAAAATCTTCATCGCTGGCCAGTTCAAAAAATAATTCTTTATCAATCAGTCTGAATTCATCCAAGCGCGCGACGATTTCCAGCATGGATAAATCCTCAGGGATAACGACTTTATAGTTTTTGATTTCTCCACGCAGCAGTTTATCAATCATCTCCACAGGAGTCAGGGAAGTGTTAAATTCATATTCGCCGGCGCGAATGGAACGCGAGGCTCTTTTTATTATGGACAAGCTATAAAAGAAAACACGATGTTTGATTAGCCCCGCCTGATTAAGTATCTCCGTAACTTTTAGAAAGCTGGAGCCAGTGGGGATATCGACCAGTATAGTCATATTTTTCTTATCAATGGAACTGGTTGAATAATTTACCAACAGAACACAAAAGAGTAAAATAACAACAAAAGATAGAATAATGTAGCGAATTACCTTACCTGTAAAATGGGGCATTTTAAAAAAATTAAAAGAGAAAAGTTTCTTTTCCCATACCTCCACTCGTCGTTTATTTCCATTTGCAGAATTGGTTGTTGGGCCGGGTTTTTTATAAGTATTTTTTTTCTTCAATTTTTTCATATTTTTTGCGGAATTAATTTATTAAACTATTTAGTGATTGAATCCAGGTAACCTTGAAGGATCAGGCAGGCGGCCAGTTTATCCACCATTTTTTTTCTTTTTTCCCAACGAATCCCGGAATTGATCAGTATTTCTTCAGCTTCTTTGGTAGAGAGTGTTTCCGGCCATTTAACAACGGGAAGAAAAAAAGTTGCTTCCAGTATAGCTGTAAAACGATTGACTTTTTCGCATTGGATACCTTCTGAACCGTCCAGTCTTACCGGATAACCTATTACAATTTTCTCTACTTTATAGTCTCTGATCAAACTTCCTAAAATTTCCCAATCATGCTTTTTAGTTTTTCTTATTATTGTAGGCAAACCTTGAGCGGTAAACCCCAATTCATCGCAGATAGCCACGCCAATTCTTTTTTCACCGTAATCCAAACCAAGTATGCGCAAGAAGTACCTCTTCTATTTCATTTTCTAACAATTCCCCCTGGCATTTTCAAGGACTAATTTATTGTTGAAACTCCAATTCCGAATGCGAAGCATAGCGGAATTGGTAAGTTGAACAATCCCGCGCAGCGGAGGGTAATGAGACTCGCTGACCATAGGAAGCGTTTGTCGAATTATACCGCATAAGCAGGTATTTAATACTCCCCAGCTTGCTGCTGAACCTGTTTCCAAAGCTTGCTTTGGGGTTTATACCCGTGATTTGATGTCTTTAACTATGATAAACAAACATGATTAATTTTAATTAATTGTAAATATAATCTTGTGAAAAAATGAGGAGTTTGTTATTTTTTAAAAAATATTACCAAATCAAACAGGCAAATAAATGAAACACTTTGTTCTCGGCACAGCCGGTCATGTCGATCACGGAAAAACTGCGCTAATTAAAGCTCTTACTGGAGTGGATACCGATCGTTTAAAAGAGGAAAAAGAAAGGGGCATTACCATTGAACTGGGTTTTGCCTCACTTGCTCTTCCTTCCGGTCAGACACTTGGTATAGTGGATGTTCCCGGGCATGAAAAATTCATCAAAAATATGGTTTCCGGCGCCGCGGGCATTGATTTAGTAATGATGGTAATGGCCGCGGACGAGGGCATCATGCCGCAAACGAAAGAACATTTACATATTTGTTCGCTTTTGGGAATCTCCAAAGGTATCGTTGCTCTGACTAAAATTGATCTTGTCGAAAAAGACTGGCTGGAGCTTGTAAAATCGGAAATCATCGAATTCCTTCAGGGAACTTTTTTAGAAGGCGTACCCATTTTGCCGGTATCCGCCATTAAACAGGAAGGACTTACTGATCTGATCATGGCAATTGATGCGACTGTAAGCAAAATCAATGAAAAAGCGGATGATGGAATTTTTCGTCTGCCTGTGGATCGTGTGTTTACGATGAAAGGATTCGGCACCGTCGTTACCGGCACACTGGTTTCCGACCATATTAAAACCAGCGAAGAAATTGAAATACTTCCCGGAGATATTACCGCCCGCATTAGAGGAATTCAGGTGCATAATCAGCCGGTGGAAGAAGCATGGTCCGGTCAGCGCACGGCGATTAATCTTCAAGGTATTGAAAAATCGACCATTGGACGCGGCAATGTCCTTGTGCGTCCTAAAACTGCTTGGCCATCGAAGCGACTTGATGTTTTTGTCGAATTCCTCGCCTCTAATTCTAAGAATCTGAAGAATCGTGCACTCATTCGTCTGCACGCGGGCACAAGCGAAATTATCGCCCGCATAATACTGCTGGATAAAGATGAACTTGCGCCGGGACAAAAAGCCTTTGCTCAATTAGTTCTGGAAAGTGAAGATGTAATTGTTTCCGGTGACCGCTTTGTTCTGCGCAGCTATTCGCCGGTAACAACAATTGGCGGCGGTCAGATTATTGATCCTCTGCCCTTGAAGCATAAAAGACAAAACGAAAAAATTATTGCCGATTTGAATATATTGCATAACGGATCGCTGCCGGAAAGAATTTCCGTAATCATGGAGAGAACCGGGTTTTCCGGCATCAATTTGTGCGGACTTACCTTTCGCCTTGGAGTAAACGCGAAGAAAATCCGGGAAGCTCTGGAGAGTTTGCTTTCCAGCAAAAAAACGATTCTTCTGGATAGCGAAGATACAACAGTAATCTCTGCTTACTTTTACAATCGGCTGGAAGAACTTATCGGTAAAAATATTGCCACCTATCATAAAAAAAACCCTTTGCAGGAGGGCATCTCCAAAGAACAGCTTAAAGAAACACTCGGACGCACTATATCGGCAAAACTGTTCAATCTGGCGCTACGAAGCCTTGGTAAAAAAGAAACCATTGTCAGCGACAAAGACAATGTCCGTATGGCAGGGCATCAGGTGCAACTGGCCGGGGATCTTGACTCGCTACGGCATAACATTGCCCGGATTTATAGTGAGGCGGGACTTACGCCGCCTTCTCTCACCAATGTTGTCAACGACTTTAAGGATCAAAAAGTCAAAGCACAAAGCATTATCAAACTGATGCTCAAAAACGGAGACTTGATCAAAATCAATGAAGAGCTCTGTTTCGCACGTGGGTCCCTGAGTAAATTGCGAGACGATTACAAAGCGATGCTGGTAAAAGACGGCAAGGCGACACCGGCGACATTCAAAGATCTAACCGGTCTTTCGCGCAAATACATTATTCCGTTGATGGAATATTTTGATGTAAATAAGCTGACCGTAAGAGTAGGCGATCATCGCATTTTACGGGAAAAAATATGAGTAAGACGATCCTGCGAAGTTGCGGGGTATTAACCCCTCAGCTTCGCAGGATTGTTCAACTTACCAATTACGCTGCGCTACGCTTTCGGAATTGGAGTTTCAACAATAAAAAACATTGATTCCTGCAGCGCACGTGGTAAAAGCTGTCGAGCTTTTACACAAGGCGGATATTATGCTTATCGGTTATATTCACGGCGGTAAAACGAACATTTATTTTCAGGAAAGGCGGATAATGATTTGAAAACAAAAGAAATTTATCTCCAAGATATCAAACAGGGGGACAAGGTAGCTGGCACCTTTTTGGCTGCTGAAAAGAATATGGCCTTTTCTCTGAAAGGCTCTCCTTATCTGAACGTGCGCCTGAAGGATAAGACCGGCGAGCTCGATGGCAAGGTCTGGGATAACGCGATTGAATTAGATCAACAGTTTAAAAAAGGCGATGTAATCTATATTGAAGGAAAAGCCGCCAGTTATAAAAATTCAATTCAAATATCTATAATCAAAATTATAAAGAATGAATGGGAAGATGTCGAACCTGCCGACTATTTACCCGCAGCCAAAGGCGACGTTGCCGCCATGTTTAATGAAATACTCATCTATGTTGAAAAAATGCAGACTAAACCACTGCAAGAATTGCTGCAATCTTTCTTTCATGATCAAAAAACCGCAGAACTTTTTCAAAGAGCGCCTGCGGCAAAAGGTTTTCATCATATTTATTTAGGCGGACTTCTGGAACATACACTCTCTGTTGTACGCTTATTGGAAAAAGTATCCGAACATTACCCAACCCTCAACAAAGACATGGTTATTACCGGTGGTATACTTCATGATATCGGCAAAATATACGAATTTTCTTATGACCACATAATTGATTACAGCGATGAAGGAAGATTAATCGGCCACATTATTATGGGCGTGGAAATGATCGATAAAAAAATTGCCGCTATTGATGGTTTTCCTCCGCAATTAGCACTGGAATTACGCCATATTATTTTAAGTCATCACGGAGAATTTGAATTCGGTTCTCCTAAACGCCCGAAAACCCTGGAAGCTTTGGTCGTCCATTATATTGATGATCTGGATGCCAAGTTTAACGCATTTCAAACATTAATTACTGATTCTACCAATGCCGATTCCGATTGGACAAACTACAACCGCCTTTTGGAGCGTTTTATTTATAAGGGTAAACCACGGGTATGAACTCCACAGCAAGCGGCGGGGTTCATGCTTTCCGCTTCGCGGGATAATTTCCAATAGTTTTTAGCTATTGGATAGTTCGACTTACAAATTTCATTACGCTACGCTTATAAAATTTGAGTCTCACTACAACTAACGCTTTCTATAGTCAGCGAGTCTCATTAAATTTGAAATTGATTTTTTGAAAAAAAGGGACTGTGAAGGGCGCGTCGCCTGAAATGGACTTAAAGAGCAACGAAATGCTTTTTCTCGTTTGATTGTAGTTACCTACACAGAAAAAATAGTTCAAAAGATTAAGGATGGTATCATGGCTTACAGGATGGATACTTTATGCGGGATATTCCATAATCAGGCATTGCGTTATGGAGGTCAGGTTGAGCTTCTTCGGGGCAAGTTCGATGGGGAGGGCCGCACGAGCAGCGATTGGCATTCCCGAACATGGAAAGAGACTCGTGACGAAGCTATAAATATGGCCAAGGGTTTGATTGTTTTAGGATTAAATAAAGGTGATCGAGTCGTTATCTTTTCTGAAAGCAGGCCAAGATGGATCATTGCCGATCAAGCTATCCAAGCCTGCGGTGCCGTCGGCATTCCTCTTTATCCAACTTTAACATTGGAAGAATTGGGATATATGACATCGGACAGCGGGGCCAAGATGGTCATCGTTTCTACTCAGGAAAAGGGAGAAATGACCCTCAAGGCAAAGACGCAGGGCATTCCCATAGAAACAATCATAACGATGTGTCCCTGGGAAGGCACGAAACCGGCAGGTGTTTACACTTTTAATGAGGTCATGACTTTAGGAAAACAAAAGATAAGCGATCAGGAAGTAGAAAATAAAATAAACGCTGTCGTCCCCGAAGATGTCGCTTCCATAATTTATACTTCCGGAACTACTGGAAAGCAAAAAGGTGCCATCCTTACCCAGAAAAACTGGGTGTCTAATCTTCATCAGGCTTCTAATTCAACACTCGTCCGTCATCAGAAAGAGTTGGGACTTCACCTGACATTCCTTGTTCATCTGCCTTTATGTCACGTATTCGGCAGGACAACCGACTACCACATAGGAGCCCTTCAACAGGGCGGCATTCTCGTTTTTGCAGAAAGCTTCGAAAAAATACCGAAAAATATTCTGGAAGTAAGACCCAATGTTATAATAAGCATTCCCCGATTATGGGAAAAAATATACGACACCACAAAATCAATCGTCTCCCGGCAGAATAAGACCACCCAGTCAATTTTCAATTGGGCAATGAAGCTGGGTGAAAAGTATTGCAATGCCATGGCAACGGCTACAAGAATGGGTCAAATTGATTTGCTTCAATTCGCGCTGGCCAACGTGCTTGTTTTCAATAAAATTAAAAAGACGGCCGGTCTGGATCGCGTCGTACTCGGCGCATCGGGCGGAGGCAAGCTTTCCAAAGATGTTTGCGTATTTATCCGCGCTCTGGGTATTCAACTCAGCGAAGGTTACGGGCTTACAGAAACATCGCCGGTAATTAACTTCAACGAACCAGAATTCAGCGGCAGCTTTGATCCCAGCAAGGCTGGCTGGTTTGGCAATAAGATGATCGATTTGACTGTGGATCTGATGATTACGAAACAGGCGCAGGGGTTGTCGCCTTATACTAGTCCTATACGTTCGTTGGGACTTTCCCTGGCTTATAATACCGTTGCTCATAAACTGCAAATCAAGCCCGGTACCGTCGGCAAACCGGCTCTCTGGACGGAGGAAAAAATCGCCGAAGATGGTGAAATTCTTGTCAAGGGTCCTCAAGTATTCAAAGGATACTGGAATATGCCGGAAGAGACAGCCGAGGCATTCACTGAGGATGGGTGGTTCAAGACCGGCGATATCGGTGAATTTGATAAGGACGGGTTTCTCCTGATTACTGACCGCAAGAAGGAGCTCTTTGTAACTTCGGGCGGCAAGAATATTGCACCGCACCCAATTGAACTGGCACTGACAGGTAAGCCTTATATCGATCAGGCCTGCCTCCTCGGCGACGCGAAGAAATATATCTGCGCTCTTATCGTTCCTGATTTTTCAGAACTTCAGCGTTTTTCCAAGCACAACAACATTCCGGCATGTTCTGATAAAGACCTTATCGTAAATGAACAGGTCAAGGAATTAATCAAAAAACAGGTAGATGAGGTCAACGAAACACTGCCTCGTTACGAACAGATTAAGTACTATAAGATACTGGACAAAGCCTTCAGCGTCGAGACAGGTGAACTGACACCAACTTTGAAACTGAAGCGCAGAATCGTCTTTGAAAAATTCAAAGATGATATCGAAAAACTGTACAAAAACTAAAACAAATCACTCCAGACCTTTCTGGTTTTAAAGATAAGAAAGGTCTGGAGAAAATATTGTTATTTTTTATTTCCCTTTGAAATCCGCCGCCCTTTTCTCCATAAAAGCGATGAAGGCTTCTTTCAGATCTATCGATGTCATTAAAAACATGTTCTTTTGTATCGCCAGAGCCATGCCTTCATTAACGTTTGTATAGCGACTGAAGTTAAGAACCTCTTTTGTGCATTGTATGGCAAGGGGAGCATTTGCGGTTATCTGCTTCGCTAATTGCAGCGCGGCTGACATAAGAGCGTCTTTATCAGCATAAACTTCAGCGACAAGACCCATTTTCTCGGCCTTCCGCGCTGAATAGTTTCCTGCTGTATAGGCCATCTCTCTGGCAAATCCCTGGCCAATTATCAGGGGAAGCCGTTGAAGCACACCCATATCGGCAACCAATCCAATATTGGCTTCTTTGAGACAGAAAATCGCGTCTTCACTGCAGAGTCGAATATCGCAGGCGGAAATCATATCAAGCCCGGCGCCGATGCACTTGCTATGCACGGCCGCAATTACCGGTTTAGGACATTCCTCAATGGCATTGCAGCAATCAAACAATGACTGGGATTTTTTTATGGCATCGAAAGCACCTCTGGCCGAATCACTGAAATTCGAGGCGGCGTCTTTCAAGTCGAGACCGGCACAAAAAATTCTGGCGTTGCTTTGCAGAACAATTGCCCTTACGTCATCCATAGCTCCCATTTTTTTGAATACATCGGCAATCTCCGAAGCAAACTCCAAACTCACAGCATTCAGGGCCTCCGCCCTGGCCAAAGTTACCGTCGCGATGTAATCCTTAATCTCCAATTCAATAAATTTATATTTCATATATTTCTCCTTCAAAAATTTTACGTTTTTTTAGTGTTTATTTAAGCATTCTCAGGATTTTTTGTAGAGAGAGTTTTTAGCTATATATTGACGGACTTTATCCGGTGTAAGATATCTTATAGATTTATCGGCTTTAATCATCTCTTTCATGTGAGAAGAAGAAATGTCCAAAAAGCTTACATGACGGAAATATATGGTGTGACCGGTCGGCCCTTTAAATCCGTCATTTTTTTCATCGTAAGTAAATCGTGCGACAAATTCTTTCGGCAGAATACAGTCCAATTTCACATTTTCATAGCCGGGACGGGTCATTACGGCAAAATTGCACAACAGCAGAAGTCTTTCCCAATCCTTCCATGTCGTAATCGCTTGAAAAGCATCTTGCCCGACGATAAAATATAGTTCTAAATCTTCCATGTACTTGTTGAGAATATATTCCACTGTTTCCACGGAATAAGATTTCCCGGCGCGTAAATTCTCCACATCGGAAAAAGAGAAATTAACATTTTCCTCGATTGCCAGACGAATCATTTGTTCGCGATGTTTAAAGGACGTGATTTCTGCTTCCAACTTATGCGGCGGCCGGGATGAAGGGACAAAAATAATGCGGTTCAAATTAAATATTCCCAGCATTTCTTCCGCGCCCCGCAAATGACCGAAATGAATCGGATCAAATGTTCCGCCTAAAAGTCCCCATCTCATGTTCGCACCTGCCCATTGCCATAAATTATAAATTTTGTTGTCGTTAATTCTTCCAGCCCCATAGGACCGAAAGCATGAAGCTTTGTCGTGGAGATGCCGATTTCAGCACCCAGTCCCAGTTCAAAGCCATCGCTGAAACGGGTCGAAGCATTGACCAGCACGGTCGAAGAGTTGACTTCGTTCAAAAAGCGTTGAGAATTGGCATAGTCATTCGTGATTATTGATTCCGTATGTAAAGACCCGTATTTTTCAATATGAGCGATAGCTTCATCAATGTTCTCAACAACCTTTACGGCCAGAATCAAATCGAGATATTCGGTATACCAATCCTTTTCGTTGGCTTTTTCAATGTTTTTTAAGATCAATTTTGTTTTTTCACATCCCCTTATCACGACGCCTGCTTTTTTTAATTTTTTTGCCGCCTGCGGCAGAAATTTACCGGCAATGTCTTTATGCACAAGCATTGTTTCCATGGCATTGCATACACCCGGACGCTGAGTTTTGGCGTTTAAACAAACATTTACGGCCATGTCCATATCAGCATGCGCGTCCACAAAAATATGGCAGACTCCTTTATAGTGCTTAAGTACCGGTATTTTGGATTGGGCGACTACGGCGCGAATCAATTCTTCTCCGCCACGGGGAATGATTAAATCAATATACTCATCCAATTGCAACATTGCCGAGACAGCTTCGCGGTCAGTCAGCGGAATAACCTGAATAGTGTTTACAGGCAGGGACGTTTTGCACAAGACTCCTTGCAGGATAGAAGCAATGGCTAAATTGGATTTGATTGATTCGGAACCACCTCGCAAAATTACGGCGTTCCCCGCCTTGAGGCAAAGAGCGGCAGCATCAACGGTAACATTGGGACGTGATTCGTAAATGATGCCGATAACACCCAAAGGAATACGCATCCGGCCTACCAAAAGCCCGTTGGGCCTACGCCACATGGAAGTTACTTTGCCCACAGGATCAGGCAGAGCGGCCACTTCTCTTAATCCTCTGGCCATCTGTTCGATTGTATCTTGTTTCAAGGTAAGACGTTCCAGCATGGCACGGGAGATGCCTGATTTTTTAGCTATGACCACATCTTTGGCATTTTCCGCCAGAAGAAATTTACAATTCTTCTCCAGTTCATCAGCCATCTGTAAAAGGGCGTTATTTTTTTCCGTTGTTGTAACGCGGGAAAGTTTTCGTGCCGCTAATGCCGCGTCCTGAGCAATTTGTTTTATAGATTTTTTTATATCCACCGCTTGTCCTTAAAATCAAAAATATTATTGTAATCCCAAAGCAAGTTTTGGAACCCGATTCCGTTTCAGCGAATTTCAAATCCCACGTCGCTTCACTCCTGGGATAATTCGACTAACGCTTCAAACTTCATCCCGACTCGTCGGGATTCGTTTTCAGCGAGTCTCATTAATAAATTTTCTTGCATTTTCGCCAATTATTGATAAAAACTGCCCAACTGAAAACAGATAACAAAAATTTAAAGAACTTGATTGTTTTCAGCTTTTAACAATAAGTATTACTGATGTCAATCTACAAAACAAAAGTTTAAGTGTCAAGGCCTTTGCCATAATAGAAAAAAATGAACCGAATACGAATTAAAGCGGGCAAAAACATTTACAAAATCATCAAAGATGGTGGATTTAATTTTGATTCTGTCTCCACTTATTTTGGACCGGCGATAGGGCCACGCTGGCTGATTGCCAGCGGCTTTGACTTAACTCTCTTGAAAGGCGGGTTTTTAGGCCGCTCGAGCGCCATGAATCTGGTTGGCTCCTCTGCGGGTGCCTTTCGCTTTGCCGCCTGGTTGCAGCCGGAGGCCGTGGAATGTTACGGCAAACTTTTGGATGCTTATATCAACGTAAGATACTCCAGAAAAGACACACCGGCAACAGTGCTGGAAAAAATCACCGGCGTAATTAATGAATATCTCGAAGACGACGCGCTGCCTTTTGCCCTGGCTAATAAAAAATATCGTTTGGTTGTCATTACCGCCCGGGCACGCGGTCTTGTTGCTTTTGAAAATATCTGGTTACAAAAAATTGGTCTGGTAACTTGTTATGTCTTTAATTATTTCAGCCGTAATAATATTTATCGTTTCGTGGACAGAGTTGTATTTTATAATGGCGCCAAACCGCCATCCTTTTGTTTTCAGTCGCAGTTCCGCGGCAATTACGTGCAGATAAATGAAGTTAATTTTAAATCCGCAGTGCTGGCTTCAGGCGCCATACCTCTTGTCATTGAAGGTGTGCGTGATATTTATGGCGCTCCGCGTGGAGTCTATCGCGATGGCGGACTTATTGATTATCATCTTACGCATCAGTTTGCCGCTAAAGAAAATGAAATAGTGCTTTTCTTCCATCATCAGGAACGGATCATTCCGGGCTGGCTGGACAAAAATATAGTGCGCCGAGCACCGGATGCGGAAACATTAAGCAATGTTTTAATGGTTCTCCCCTCGCAAAGCTTTATCGAAAATCTTCCGGGCGGAAAAGTTCCCGACCGCACGGATTTTGTCACCTTCATTGACGACCAGGAAACAAGAATTAAAAACTGGCGCAAAGCCGTGGAGTTATCCACGCCGCTGGGCGAAGATTTTTTAGAACTGGTGGAGAGCGGCAAGATCCGCGATCTGGTTGAAAAATTATAAGGTTTAATACCAGGTTGCATTCAAAGGATAACGCGACGGCAAGGAGGAGGCTCCGCAGGCGTATTATTAATACGTTGAGGAAGCCGACGACGCAGCCAACAAAGTTAGCCAAAGAATGCGACTTGGTATAAGATGGTTTGTGATGACCATTCAAGCCCTTCTCGACCTCTACAAGTCCTGCACGCTTTGTCCGCGCGCCTGCCGGGTTGACCGGACAAAAGGCGAATTGGGCTATTGCCGTCTGCCTGCCGATATAGTCATGGATTGCGCTCTGGCCCATCACGGAGAGGAGCCGCCTCTTTCCGGAACGCGCGGAGCCGGGACAATTTTCCTTTCTTCCTGCAACCTGGGTTGCATCTATTGCCAGAATTATCAGATTTCTCACAGCGCACAGGGGCGTAATCTGACTGTATTGCAACTGGCAAAGGTCATGCTGGATCTCCAGAAAAGCGGCTGTCACAATGTTGAGCCGGTCACCCCGACGCCGCAAGCTCCTCTGGTGATAGAGGCTCTGTGCATGGCGCGCATGCAGGGACTTACGGTGCCGTTTGTTTATAATTGCGGCGGCTATGAAAATCCTGATGTTATTCGTTTGCTAGACGGCATGGTGGATATTTATCTGCCGGATTTTAAATACAGTTTGGAAAAAGATTCTGTGGAGTTTTCTTCCGCGCCGGGATATCCCCGTTTCGCGTTGGATTCGTTAAAAGAAATGGTGAAGCAGGTCGGCGACGGTCTGGAATTAAAAAACGGCGTAGCTCAAAAAGGAATAATTATTCGCCATTTAGTTTTACCCGGCAGGATAGAAAATTCTAAAGAAGCTTTAAGGCTGATCAAAAAGAAAATATCCACGTCGGTTTTCTTAAGCCTCATGTCTCAATACACTCCGGTTGCCAAAGTGCGCAATCATCCAATTTTGAAACGCAGAATCACTAAGAATGAATACGAGCAAGTCACGGATTATGCTCTGAAGTTAGGTTTCGATAATATTTTTGTTCAGGAAGTCAACGACTACGAACTGACTCCGGATTTTGACCAAGAAAATCCCTTTGATTAATTGATACCAATTCGCATTCATTCGTCTACCTTTGTTGGCATCGTCATCGGCTTCTAGACGTATTGTACTATACGACTGCGTCGCCTCTTCCTCGCCGCCGCGGTATACTTTTGACTGCAAATCGGTATAAATTCTGCTTGAATGGATAACACCTAAGCTTACTTGGAGCCATGCGTAAGCGCTGATCCAATACAGCAACTTGTTGGGCTTTTTATTTTCTTTCTTTGGGTTCTTCGTTTGCAGAGTTGAAACGCACTAATTTATCCCAATCGATTTCACCAGTATCTTTGCAAAATACATTGGCAAATTCTTTAGTGAATTTATTAATCATTTGCGAATAAGATTCTATAAAAACATCATTCTTTTCCTTAGCTTTATGTCCAAGTGGTTCAATAATCTCTGTAAAAAGATCAGCGTCACCGGAAATAAACTCCCAAAAACGCTGACCACAATACTTGAAATAATCACCTTTATCCGGTTTGCTGTCCCTTCCGTAACAACAACCATTTACAGCAACGATATTCAATTTTGAGTTGCTGGTTCTCAGTGTCTTTTTTTGCAGTTTTAAAGTCTGCTACCATTTTCGAGATGATTATACTTTGAGTTTTTCATTTATTGAATTAGCAATTGCATCAAACCAATTTATCTTGTCAGCTATAGAATATTTTATTTTTTCAATTTCTTCCGGCGTTAAATTTCTTTCTATCTCTTGAAGAGCCACCGTTTGAATATCTTCTTCATTGAGTGAATAAATGATTTTGCTACTTTTCATTTTTAAACTCCATTACGTGAAAAATTTATTTTCACGATGCCAACTAATTGCATTTTGATGAGGGTAAATTTCTTTTCTTTTCGGAAGAAGCATTTTCGAATTTTTATTGGATAATGCTCTGATGAAATCATAATCGCCCATTCTGCCAAAATCAGAAGGTAAAGAATTTACTTTTAGGGAAACTTGAATTTTATAATCATCTTGCAATGTGAACCATCCAGCATCAAAAGCCCAATGATGCAGATGACATAAAGACAACCCATTAAAAATATCATCTTTTCCTTTTTCACTATTAGGAACAATATGTGCAGCTTCAACTTCCCACAATAAAGAATCTGGAGTTTTAATTTTCATACCACAAAAAGCACACTTGTAATCATATGCTTCTATCACCGCTTGACGAAAGCCTCTTGTTCTGATTGTTGATTCTCTGGTAACCTTTGCGACTTTCTTTTCTTTATCAAATGGATTATAATTTGCAGGTCGAGGTGTTTCAATAAGTTTCTTTACAATTTTTTGAACTTCAAAGGATTTTGTTGGAAGAAATTCTTTTTGTGTTTTAGGAATATTCAAAATCTTCAATGCCTCATCAAGGCCATTTTCAGTTAGCATCCATTCTTTCTTGTTTGTCAGAAGAATTGTTGATGTTGGTCTTGAAACCAAATTTTCTTTTGCTAACGAATCAGCAGCTCGATAGAGTAAACGATGCCAAAGTGGTGTTTTTACAATTCTATTTTCTTTACGATAAATTCTTTCTAAAACAGCAGTCCTCTGATTTTTGTTTAAAATAAATTCATCAGCTATTTCATTTACGATTTCTTCACCAGTGGCAAACTCTTTTATTACACCATTATGTTTAAACAAAGTTTTCAGCAAAGCTTCTTCAACTTTCTTTCTCGATGGCATAGCCAAATCTTTAAGCATTTTACCTTCGTAACTCATATAAACACTTTTTCCTTGATATTGAGAATAAAAGTTCCCGAAGGCTTGAGTACACGTAAAAGCTGTTCTGAAATAGGCAAAAACCATTTTACGTATTGATCAGGATGAATTCCACCATAGGTATTTTTTCGTTGGTCTGCATAAGGTGGTGATGTCACTATAAGATCAACAGAATTAGCCGGAAGTTGTTTTAAAACCTCTTTGCTATCTCCATGATATATATTTGAAGTTACTTCCATTTTATTCTCATTTTTTTACTTATACTTAAATATTTCTGTTAGAAATTATTTTATATATGCTGTCTAACATTTAATATTTCAAGTTAATATTTCCCAATTTCCGTCACATTCATACTCTTTTTCATTTAGAATAAAAAGACAAAAATATGAATGACGGGGTTGTAAGAAACTCAATGTTCAGGGGCTGTTCAAAAATGTTCAGATGCAAGGCGCGCAAAAACTGAACCGCGAGGCGTATTATACATACGTTGAGCGGTGCGGTTTGCAATGCAACGCCGCAGATGAATTTTTTTCAACAGCACCTATGGCATTTCGAAAATTTGGACTCCCGCCGGAGGTTTGAATTGGAACATTTTTTGCGCCATTCCAGTGTTTACGGAAATATTGGAAAATTTCAGCGTCGTGGAGTTGCCCATAACATCATCGAAGCTTATCTGCAGAATATAAAAATTATTTTTGTCAATTGTCAACTTGATTGAATTGCAGGCAGCCGTCTTTTCTCTGGGAATCAACACAAGCAGATAATTGCCATCTTTGTCCTGAGCTTTGGGTTCGGCATATTTTATTACAAAATCATTTTTTAATTTTCCCGACCCGGAAAAAAAGTTAATCAGAAACTTCGATTGAAAAATACTTTCCGACTTCTGCGTGTAGACAACCTTTTCCTTAGAAAGGTAAAGCCACGCTTTTTGACTGTTGATCACCAGTTTTTTGCCCTGTGGTTTTGTGTATTCCCAAAGCATGTTCTTTGGATTCTTAAAAAAAACTTTGCCTTCTTCCCTTTCTGTTTTCTTAATCGACTTAATGGTTGCTTCCTGAATGAAATCAGCCTTCAGGTCTTTTGTTTTCTCATAAGAGCTCTGAATATTTTGGGCAATATCGCCAACCACTAGAAGTTCTTCGGAAAAAACACAACAAGGTAGAGATAGCAGTGATAAAATAAGGCAAAGACCAGCCCCCGTTGTCGTAAATAGCTTAATTATTTTAATAAATTTTTTTATCATTTTTTTATAAAAAACCGGCCACAGGTGGCACACTTTTTTCTATGAAGTTTATATCTTGCTCTTATCCTACCGTATAAGTGACGATGATAAAAGGCTATATTAATAAGTTATTGATTATATTAAATATTTAAGTTGCTCAAACCTTAGGCAATTTGGTGTAAAATCGTAACAATTACGCACTTACGAAGATTATCAACAAGGTTATCAACAACCATTTCCACAGTCTTGTGGAATACAAATCCAAGTACCTGTATCAAAGGGGAAAATCAATCCCGCAACTTGAAATCCACTGGTTCCAGCTAGGGGATTCCACTATAAAACCTTTTACGCATTTATCCTAATCCGCGATTTTGACGCGCCAGCCAAATGGATCTTCTTTCAATCCATATTGGATTTGTAATATTTCATTGTATAATTTTTCGGCAAGAATTCCGGTTTTTCCGCCATTAATCAAATATTCCTTGCCACGGAAATGAATTTGTCCAACAGGCGAAACGACTGCCGCCGTTCCGGACGCAAAAGCTTCTTTCAACGAACCATTTTGCGAGGCAGTTATAACTTCATCAATAGATATTGGCCTTTCCACAACTTTGGTTTGCAAGTGACGTGCTAAAGCAATAACCGAGTTTCGCGTAACACCCGGTAAAATTGATCCAGCTAAAGGAGGCGTGATTAATTCTTCACCAAGGAGGAAGAAGATGTTACTTGTTCCGACCTCCTCCACATATTTCTTTTCAACGGAATCCAGCCAAAGAACCTGCGTATATCCCATATTCGTAGCTATTCTGCTGGCATAAAGGCTGGCGGCATAATTACCGGCCGCCTTGACATGACCTATTCCTCCTCGCACCGCGCGAACGTATTCCTCCGACACATACATTTTTGTCGGAGAAAATCCCTGAGGATAATAGGCGCCCACCGGCCCTACCACTATAAAAAATAAATATTCGGTAGATGGATGCACTCCCAAAGCCGCCTCTGTGGCAATCATAGTCGGACGTATATACATGGAAGTTCCGGCACCATGAGGAATCCAGTCTTTTTCCAGAATAATCAGTTTTTTCATTGCTTCCATAAAAAGATTATCTTCGATCGGCGGCATACAGAGTCTTTCCGCGGATGAATTCATTCTCTTGATATTTTCCTGCGGGCGAAAAAGATAAATTTCACCTTTTGGACCGCGATAGGCCTTGAGACCTTCAAAAATTTCCTGACCGTAATGCAAACACATTGCAGTTGGATCTAATTTTAAAGAACGGTATGGCTCAATTACCGGATCATACCAACCCTTGCCATCCTTGTATTTTACGTTAAAGAAGTGGTCGGTAAATATCTTACCGAAACCAAGTTTGGATTCATCAGTGGGTTTGGCTTTTCTTTTTTTCAGCGGCGCTTTCTTGACTTTAATTTCCATAAATGCCTCTTTCACCAGGCTGCAGCCTCGCGCATATCCTTCCACTACCTCGAAAGTCGGTCTGGTATTAAAATTTTTACTTTGACATATCACTAAATTAAACTGCGATCAAGACTTCGATATTGAATTGCTTCGGCAACATGAGCAGGTTCAATATTTTCTTTGTTTTCCAGATCAGCAATTGTGCGGGATACTTTCAATATCCGGTTTACCGCCCGGGCGCTAAACCCCAGTTTTTCAATGGCCATTTCGATAAGCTTATGCGATTCCTCGCCTATCTGACAAAAATTCTTAATTTGTTTTTCCGTCATCCGGGCATTACATAGTATGCCTTTGTGGCCAAAACGCTTTTTTTGCAGATCACGCGCTTTGTTTACGCGATCTCTAATCGTTGCGGAAGACTCTCCCAATTCTTTATCAGACAGGGCTCGATATTTAACTGAAGGCACCTCAATATGTAAATCTATTCGATCCAATAGCGGTCCCGATATTTTAGATTGATACTGACGAATTTGCTGCGGGCTGCAACGGCAAGTATGAACACGGTCGCCAAAATAACCGCAGGGACAGGGATTCATTGCCGCCACCAACATAAATTTTGCGGGGAAAGAAGCCGTTACCGAAGAACGCGTAATTGTTATGGTGCCATCCTCCAGAGGCTGGCGAAGGGCTTCCAACGCGTTTTTTTTGAATTCGGGAAGTTCATCTAAGAAAAGCACACCCAGATGGGCAAGGCTTATTTCTCCCGGGCGCGGTGTCTGGCCGCCCCCAACCAAACCGGCATCGGATATCGTGTGATGCGGCGAACGAAAAGGCCGCACCGCGATTAACATTTCATCTTTATTCAAGGAGCCGGCAATGGAAAATACTTTTGTTACTTCGATCGCTTCATCAAAGGAAAGATCGGGCAAAATTGTAGGCAGTCTTTTTGCCAGCATGCTTTTACCGGAACCGGGCGGACCGATCATGATCACATTATGGCCTCCGGCCGCCGCAATTTCCAGTGCTCTCATTGCCTGTTTCTGACCCTTTATTTCATTAAAATCGACTTCATATTTACGGGTTTTTTGGAAAATTTTACTTATGTCCAAAGAAACCGGTTCGATATTACTCCGTCCAGCTAAAAATTCCACAACATCCGGCAGTGTTTTCACCGGAAAGACGTTAATCCCTTCCACCATAGCCGCTTCCGCGGCGTTTTCTTCAGGAACAAAAACCGATTTAATGCCTATTTCTTTGGCTTTAAAAGTGGCAGGTAAGACACCATTTACGCCTTTAATACTGCCGTCAAGAGACAGTTCTCCAATAAAAAAACAATCCTGTAGTGCGGCTTCTTTAATTAATTCTTCCGCGGCCAGAATTCCCACAGCAATGGGAAGGTCAAAACCTGTTCCTTCTTTTTTAATATCGGCGGGAGCCAGATTGATGGTTACACGGCTGCGGGGGAAACGATAGCCGGAATTTTTTATGGCGGCTTTGATCCGATCTCTGCTTTCTTTAACCGAAGCATCAGGCAAACCGACAGTGGCAAATTGAGGCAAACCCTGAGATGTGTCCACCTCTACGAACACTGGGTATGATTCCATACCAATGACGCTCATACTGATTACTTTAACGAACATTGGGCCTTCTTCAACGAAACAAGTGCAACGGTTGTTATGCGATCCTCTATTATACGCCCTTATTGTCTATTTTTAAGAATAGATTAACCCCTGTTGCCTCGGATTCAATTGAAACCGAATCAGGATCAGCGCCCGCTTTGCCGGCCAATTCAGTCAACTCTGTTATGTCTCTATGGAATAAAAACCATTCCCCAAATTCCATATAATTCCTTGATGGATTTAATGTTGAAAAATTGCCAATAACCACTTTGCCATTTATTGTTAACATTTTCATTAATGAGCGCAGCAGTAATACAAACTTTTCATTGTCAAGATAATCAAAAAGTCCTGCAGACCAGATTAAGTCGTACTGTTTTTCCGTACGGAAACGAAATGCGTTTTCACAAAAGAAAGTAATATTCGAACCATTGAGCAGTTGTTTGGAGTATTCTATGGCCTTTGAATCCATATCCAGACAATCAAAATGTATTTTTGACAATGGATGTTTACATTTGTATTCATAAATATCACGACATGGGCCGCTACCTATATTCAACACGGCCTTTTCTATAACCTGTGATTTTTCAATTTCAGCTAATATGTTTTTAAAATAGTCTTTCCTGTTTCGCACTGCTTTGGGTGCAGCCTGCCAATGAAAGAACTTATCCCAATTTTCCAGATGCTTTTTTGGTGAAATCCATCCCATATAAATTCTATCTATTATTTCATAATCGCCGTGGTAACCATGGGGACTCTTACACACAAATCCCTGTATGGTATCTTCCGAAAAAGCTTCCCCGCAAGCCGCCCACAACTCCCTGATTTGAGCGCGAGAAATCTTACCCTCTTTAAGCATAGAGTTTATATAAGAATAATAATCGTTGAGCTCAACATACTCACTTGGTTCAGGACCTCCTCGTTCCACAAACGACATCAAGTAATCTTTTATCTTCTTAAATTCGTTAATTCTTCTCTCTTGAGGATATGACTCCGAACAAATCCTGTCTTTTCCGTTCTTTTTTCCCTGGTACATAAGATGATCAGCCCGGTTAACGAAGGCTTTTATGTCTTCCTTTTTCTTATACTGCGCAAGTCCTATGCTCACTGTAAGATAGACGTGTTTACCCGGTGACGGAGAAAAATTCTCTTTTCTTAATTCCTCTCTGATTCTTTCCGCATTAACAATGCCTTCCTCGCATGTTGTCATGGGCAAGATGACTGTAAATTCCTCACCGCCATAACGATAGGCGGAATCCGCCTTGCGAAGACATCTTTTTATCACCTGGCCGAGTCGCAATAAAACCTGATCTCCCTCAATATGGCCATAAGCATCGTTGAACGCCTTGAAATCGTCTAGATCAATAAGGAGAATGGTTAATGGCTGTTCATGGCGGTCCAGTCGGTCAATTTCCATTTTAAGCTGATGGTAAAAATGCCTGGAATTATAAAGCTGGGTGAGGTCATCGATAATGCTCATTTCGCGATATCTTTCTTCGCTGTCTCTAACCTCCTTTTCCAGCTGCTTACGTTCGGTGATATCGCGGGACACCGCCTGAAAGCCTGTAATTTTGCCATCTTCCACAATCAACTGGGTATTCTGCCCAAGCCAAACCTCACGGCCATCCTTAGTGATCATGGGATATTCTGAATATGTATTTTGAAGCCTCTTTACGAACTGAATACCGAAGAACCTAATGGCTTCGTCACGCAAGTGCGGATGGATCATGGCCTGATAATGTTTTCCAATAATCTCCTCTTCTTCGTACCCTGTTATACGGATCGTCGATGCATTTACGAAGGTAAAATATCCATTATCATCGGTCCTGAAGACCATATCGCTCGCATTTTCCACCAATGCCCGATACCGCTCCTCACTAGCCCGCAGTGCCGCCTCTGCCCGCTTGCGATCGGTAATGTCCCGGCTCACCGCGAGTATCCCGATCGGTTTGTTTTCCTTGTCCCGCTGAGCGGATATGTTGCTCTCCAGCCAGATAACGGATCCATCCTTTTTATATTCTTCAACCTCCAGGATGCGGATTCTCCAGAGATCGGCGGTTCCAGCGGCTTCCAATTTTAACTCTTTTTCAAAAAGAGTCAGCGGTGCCTTCAGGGATCCGGGGGTCATGAATTGGTCGAGGGTCATATTCATGGCCTCCTCAACGGTGTATCCATGAGTACGCATGATGGACGGGCTGATATAGGTAAAGCGTAAATTCATATCCGTGACGATAACGAGGTCAGCCGTGTTTTCTGCAATTAGGCGGTATTTTTCTTCGCTTTCCCTTAGCACTTCCTCCGCCCGCTTGTGGCCAGCGATTTCATGTTCAAGCTCCCGATTAATGATCTGATAATCCGTCATTCGCCTTTCCAGTTCTTGATTGACCTTTTTAGTCTTTTCCTGCTCAAACTCCAACTGTTGCGTCAGGAAAAAATCGCGCCGGGCATATAATTCGATGAAATAACACGCCAGCATTCCAATTACGTTTGCGCTGATGAAGAAAAAGTTGTTGCTGATCAGAACGGCAATGGGCGTCGGATTGATCCAGATGGCCGCGATTTCGTACAATACCACCTGCACCCAACCGGCCAATGAAGCCCAGAGGAACCGAACGCAAACAAAAGTGTAACCCCACATGAAAACAAGCATCAGGCCGGCATAATAATAATAATTGACCGGTATCGGGGCTATAACAATCATGAAGACAATGCCCCCACCGGCCATAATGAGTGTGCCCGTCATAAGAGGCTGCATATACCGTTCAAAATACTTTGAATACGATGCCAGTAAAGTCCCTAAAATTACGGGACCGACGATAACAAAACGAATAAACCACATGATTGATTTTAGCTCCGGCATGAGGAGCGCATCCAAGATACCGAAAAATGCGTACACTAGCGCTCCTAGGACTATGAATCTGCGGATTTGGGGAAGTGACATCCGATAGTAATAACTCAAAAACGGCGCTTCGAGTTTCGACGATTCCCCGGAGAATTTCAGTGTCAGCAGATGCAGTTTCATGATGTACCTATGGGCTCCGAATAGTAACAAAATTAGCACAACAATTTTTTAAGACGTATCATAATTATCAGGAAATAACAACGCGATCTGAAATTATTAGTCTTTGCCAAAGATTATAATTTATTGTGAGACTCAAACTTCAAAAAGCGAAGCGAATAGAAGTTTCTTAGTCGAATTAATGAGTCCCAAGTTTAAGAAGCAAAGCGCGCTGAAACTTGTTGGACGAATTATCCATTGTGCAAAGCACATATGGATATCCTGTATAAGCAAGGATATAATACCCAGTCCCCTGGGACGGAATTTTGGTCAAGGGCTTGCCCTGAAGTTCATACCCGTGATTGACAACAAGGAAGAGGTAAATCCCGTACAAGGACACTTAATCCGGACGAACCGAAAAGATCATCTGAAAAAAATATTTACGTTTCTTGACTCATTAATTGGCCTATGCTAAAGTCCACAAAAATCAAGTGGAGCCACCTCTGGCAGAAGCCGGAGGCTCCTTATAGCAATGCTACCTCCCGCGAGTTACGACACATTCCTCACCAGTTGTATCAGAGGAATTTCAAGTCGCGGGATTGATCCAACAATAAATTCCAAAGTCAGTAACTGCCATGAAAAAGTTATCTCATGTGAATAATGAAGGCCAGATCCAAATGGTGGATGTCACAGCAAAGGATCAGACAATCCGCAAGGCGAAAGCGCGGGGAATTGTCAAAATGGATTCCCGGACCCTGAAATTAATAGAGAAAGGCCAAATTGCCAAGGGGAATGTTTTAACAACGGCAAAAATTGCCGGTATCATGGCTGCAAAGAAAACGGGCGAGCTTATTCCCCTTTGTCATCCTTTGGAATTAACGGGAATTGACATAACTTTAAATATTGATCATAAAAACTCGCAAATTGTAATAGAAACTCAAGTGCAAATAGCAGGAAAAACAGGCGTGGAAATGGAAGCGCTAACCGCAGTGAGTATTGCCGCTTTGACTATTTACGACATGTGTAAAGCGGTCAATAAGAAAATAGTTATCGGGGAAATCATGCTTTTAGAAAAAAGCGGCGGTAAAAGCGGCACTTTTATTCGTGAAACTCCAATTTCCATAACGAAGTTTAGGGAAATTGGTAAGTTGAACAATCCCGCAAAGCGGAGGGCATAATGCCCATGGTCAGTTAGAAGCAAATGAAACCATTCAGGAAAGCAATATTTGATAGTTTGTGTAATAAATCATATCAAATCAGGAAATTAAAAAATGGCACAAAATGTTTTTAAAATCAGGCGAGCTTTCCTCGTACCTTTCATTACAATAGTTGTGCTTCTTCTTTTGTTGTTTTTATTCAGTTTATTTAGAGGTCAAATGTGGGAAAAAATTGTTCTTGCTATTTCCTTTACCAGTACCTTGCTCATTGCCATTGAAGCAACAAGGAGGAAAATTGTTCTAACTGACGAGGGTTTAGAAATAAAAAAGTTTTTTCGGACAAAAGAATTTAGCTGGACGGAAATTACGCATTTAGATGTTGTTAATCTGCGCAATAAAATCTATTTTCTACTAACAACAACCAAGGGTTTTTATTTTTTTTCCAACTTATTAGAAAACCATGCTTTACTTATTCGTTCTCTTGTGGATAAGCTAGGTAATGAAAGAGTTGAAACGGAAGTTAAGAATTATTTAGATCATCCTGTCGAACGACGTTCCCTGATTGTGATGTGTTGGTTCGCTGTGTTAATCAGTGGTGCCTTTATAATTTTAAAATTGTTATCAGTTTAAGTTTGAAATTAATCATGTTTAAAAAATACATACGTTTTTAGTAAATTTTGTCCGAAAGGAGTAAGTTTCAAAAAATGCGATCGAAAAAGCAGAATAAAGCAGAGATTGTTATGAAGGTGAAGGCAACCCCTTATACGGCTGTCGAAGAAATAATGGAAAAAAAACTGGAAGATATTGCCATAATTTTATCTTCTTCCGGTGATCGCAAAAGCAAGCTTTACGAAGAAGTTATGAATATGGTGGAGAAGGGTCTATTTAAAATTGCTCTGCGCCGGTCAAATGGCGTGAAAAGTTCGGCTGCGGTTTTTCTAGGCATCAGCCGCAACACATTTACCGATAAAATGGCTAAACTAGGTATCAGCTGTGGAAAAAATAATAAGTAGACGCGAAAAAAAAGTTTATGACCAGGACAATTAAGAAAACTGCAATCTTACCGGAAAAGGTAATTTGTCTCTTAAAAAAAGGGGTTCGGATGACGGCCCCTTTTTCTGTGGAAATCGGCGATGAGGTAAATCCGGAGAGGATTGCCGATTCTTCAATAATTTATGGCGCGGCAAGAATTTACGGCGAAAATACATTGATCGCTCCAGATGTAAAACTGGGATATGAAGCGCCTGTTACTTTAATTGATTGTCAACTGGGCGAGGCGGTTGAGCTCAGGGGCGGATATTTTACCAATTCGGTTTTTTTGAATAAAGCAACGATGGGCAGCAACGCACAGGTTCGCTCCGGTTGCCTTTTGGAAGAAGAAGCCGGCGGAAACCACTGTGTCGGATTGAAACAAACAATCCTCTTCCCTTTTGTTCAGTTAGGCAGTCTGGTTAATTTTTGTGATTGCCTGATGGCTGGCGGAACGAGCCGGAGGAATCATAGTGAAGTGGGCAGCTCCTACATCCATTTCAATTATACTCCCCAGCAGGACAAAGCGACTCCTTCTTTAATCGGTGATGTGCCGCACGGCGTAATGCTGCGTGAACCGCCAATATTTCTGGGCGGCCAGGGTGGCATTGTGGGGCCGGTGCAAATTGATTATGGAACGGTGATTCCCGCGGGTATTATTTGCCGGCAGGATTGTACAGCCGAAGAAATTCTTGAGCCTTTATCTATTCCCCTCCGGCCCAAAAAGTTTATCGCTGGCGTTTACGGTGACATTATTCGAAAAGTCAAGCGTAATATAGAGTATGTAGCTAACTTATCGTCCTTAAGGCAGTGGTATCGCTATGTGCGCCGCGAGTTTTTTATAAAGGAAACTTACGGCGATGCCCTTTATTCCGGAGCCTGCAAGGTTTTGGATGAAGCCATTGCTGAGAGGATCAAACAATTGCGTTTATTCGCGCAGAATATGGAAACTTCCATTGCTGTCGGCACAAAAAAATTGAAAAAAATATATCCGGATAGCGTGTCACGGACTCAAAAACAGTTTTTACAGGATTGGCCGCAAATGGAAGCATATCTTTCCGGCAACAATGAAGAAAAAATCGGGCGGAAGAAAAGAGATTCTTTCGTAAAAACGATGCAGCGCCTGTCCAATAAAGGCAACTCTTATCTGGAAGCAATACAGTTGTTAACACCTGCGCAAACACTTGAAGGCACTGATTGGTTAAAAGATATTACTGAGAACATCATAACTGAGTGTATTAATAATTCTCACACTCCAAGGCAGAAAGAAAAATAATGTTTATCTCGCGAATATTCAATACCATAAAAAATATGGGCCGGTTTCTTGCGGTCTGTCAAGTCTTTATAGGAAAAAATCCAATAAGTGCTTCCGCTCCGGCACTAATTTTTTTCCCGGTTATGACTTTCCAACTTAACTGCGGCTTTGCCGGGTTAATGACTTTCCAGCCCAATAAAAAAATAACAGACTTAACTGACGATCTTGAACTGGCGGAATTGTGGAAAAAAATCAAAAGTTCTTGTCTGAAAAATGCCTTAACCGGAAAGATTACCCCGGAAGCATACTTAAATGGACTCGAAACACTCAATTCCATGGAAAAAACCGCATTGGAGCTGAAGCAGGAAAGTAAGCAGGAAATTCTTTTCTTCCAGACTGGAAGAGCCAAAAAACTTTTCGGTTTAGTTGAAAAAATGAAATTATTTTTGGCGGAAGAAGAAAAGATGCTGGAAGATAACGCCGCCAAATTTTCTTCCGCTGATCTGGAAATTATTAATAGCCGGATTGTTCTCCTCAAAGACATCCAATGGATTTTAGAAAAAGATATCCTGGATAATTTCGCGAAAATTATCGATCTTTCCGACGCGAAAGAAATAACCGCGCTCAATCCGGCGGCTTTCAAAAAATACCGGCAAATCAATTTATTACTCAATGCGCTGGATCGTCTGGAAGTTCGAGGCAGAGATTCCGCAGGATTGCAAATCGTCTTTACCCTAAAAAAAGGTAAAGACATGGAAAGTATATTGCTTAACCTGAAGAAAAAAGGCTTATACGAAGATTATTTAATGCGGTCGCAGGATGGAGATATTGTCAACGGTTCGATTTGGGTTGCGCCTCATGCATTTGTCGCTGCTGAAAAAAGAACAACCGTAACCTTTACCTATAAAACATTTTCTATTGTCGGTGAACTAGGGCGCAATTCCGGTGATTTAAAACAAACCATTAAGAAAGATCAAATCTTCCAGTGTTTTGCCCAAATGGATACGGTATGTGAAACAGCGCTTATGCACACACGTTGGGCTTCTGTCGGTTCAATTACGGAGGAAAATTGTCATCCTATCAATAATTATAAACTTGATCAAAAAAATCCACATTTTCCTTTTTATCAAAGTTCCGTAGCGCATATTAATGTTGTTTTAAATGGCGATATTGACAACTACCCGGCATTACGAGCCAGTCTTTCGGCAGATAAGGAACTGATTGCTCCGGAAGTTACAACCGATACAAAAATTATTCCCCTGCAAATTGAAAAATATTTAAAGGCGGGCCAAAATCTTGCCGAATCCTTCCGACTTGCCGTGAATGATTTTGAAGGTTCGCATGCTATAGCGATGACCAGCGACTTGGAACCGGGCAAAATGTTTTTAGCGCTCAAGGGCAGCGGTCAGTCCATTTATGTAGGCATTAGTCCTGATCAATATATGTTCTCTTCGGAGCTCTATGGTCTGGTGGAAGTAATGCCTCATTTTATCAAAATGAACGGAGAGGTCATTGTCACTGGCGAAAACGCGGCAATGGGACAAATTTTTATTTTAGATCAAAATTCCTCCGGAGGATTAGCGGGAATCAAGGCTTGCGATTATAATGGCGCCAAAATTACTTTAAAAGAAAATGCTTTGCAAAAAGCGGAAATCACAACACGGGACATTGATCGCGGCGATTATCCTCATTTTTTCCTCAAGGAAATTTCCGAATCGGCTGTTTCAATTAAACGAACCCTGCGGGGTAAATACCGCATCGCAAACAAGAATAATTCTTTGCCGCAAGTCATTTTCAATTTAGGCGCAAATATCGTGCCCGCCGCTGTTCAAGAAGGACTCCAAAACGGCACTATCAAAAATATCATCGTTATCGGCCATGGAACGGCAGCAGTTGCCGGAGTGGCTGTTGCCGATGCCTTGGCGCATTACTTAAAGGATAAAAATATTAACATAACAGCAAGATTGGCTTCCGAATTGAGCGGATTTTTGTTGAAAGATGATCTGGCCGATACATTGGTTATTCCCATCACTCAATCCGGAACAACAACAGATACGAATCGCGCTGTGGCTATGGCCAAAGAACGAGGCGCCTTCGTCATTTCCATCGTCAACAGAAGGCAATCGGACATCACTGCTAAATCGCACGGAGTATTTTACACGAGTGACGGCCGCGATATTGAAATGTCGGTAGCTTCCACTAAGGCCTTTTATTCCCAGATTATCGCGGGTCAGGTTTTAGCCCTTTTCATCGCGCAACTTTTAGGAGCCCGGAAGGATGATTATATCGCCGCTAAATTGCGCAATTTGGAGACAGCGCCGCAACTGATGGCCCGTGTTTTTGCGCGGAGGGGTCAAATTTCCGCCTCAGTTAAAAAAACTTCAGCCAAGAAATTCTGGGCGATAGTGGGAAGCGGTCCCAACAAAGCGGCAGCCGATGAAATCAGAATCAAGCTCAGCGAACTTTGTTATAAAACCATTTCTTCCGATATCGTAGAAAACAAAAAACATATTGATTTGTCAGCCGAGCCTTTAATTTTGGTTTGTGCCGCCGGCAATCCGGGACCGGTTGTAGAAGATATCGTCAAAGAGGTGGCGATCTTTAAAGCGCACAAGGCCGCAGTTATTGTTTTCGCTGAAGAAGAGGACATTCGCTTTGATAAAATTGCCGATGCCGTGATTCCCATTCCTGCCGCTCCCATGCCTCTGCCGGTAATCCTCAATACGATGGCGGGGCATTTGTGGGGCTATTACGCCGCCTGCGCCATAGATGAAGAAGCGCTCATCTTCAGAGGATTCAGAAACGACTTGAATCTGGCCATGGCACGGCAGGTAAAAATGAATTATTCTCTTTACGAGAGAATTGCGGATGTTCAGTTTCGCCGCCTGATTAATGAGTTTTATCAAAATTTCAATAATTCACGCAATAATGGCGCCTTCAATTTGCTGAGCGTCAGGACAATTTCGGATATAGTGCTTTTGGCGAAATATTCCGCCGGCAAATTACCGCTGGAAGATTTCCGCTATGAATTTAAAAGTGATGAAGATTTTGCCTCGCCGATTGATCTTCTGGATGTTACCCTGGGACGGGCGATTGATGAACTGACCAGGCCCATAGATGCGATACGCCATCAGGCTAAAACGGTTACAGTCGGCACAAGCCGCAAAGAAAAGGAACTCAAGGGAATAATATTTGATCTTCTGGATGAGTTGAAATTTGCCGCCAAAGATCTGACCTACAGAAACATCATGACGGTAAGCAGAATCCAGCCCACTATTTCTGCCGTGAGGGGATACACCGTTTATGCTATTAACAATCTCGATGCGCAGGGCAATCCCGCCGAAGGATCGACTATTGCGATACGAAAAAAAGGCGGAGTGGCTAAAGATATGAAATCGCGCGTGGAAACTTCCGCAATGCTTATGGGAACGAAAAGAACGATTGTCAGTACCGGTCATGTTTATATCGGGAAGGGAAAGGCGGACGGAGCGGCAATCGTTATCTTGCCGCTTCTGGGAGAAAATGAATCCGTCAGTAATTTGCTTTTGCTCCATGTGGATTATAATGAACTTTTGCCCGTCGGCAAAAAGAAAGAAGTTCTGGGTTACCGGTACAACGATATCCGCAACCTGGTCAATGAATATAATATTAATTGGGATGACAGTTATCTGGAAAAAATCCCGCTTGCTGATTTGTTCAGCGAGCCGGTAGAAATTCTGGCCGGGCGAATTAAGCAATGGGCTATTGCAAAGAATTAAAATTCATCATCGAACTTGCGGTGGAAGCACTTGATCTGCTATAGTTATAAACATACAGGAAATTTTGAGGAGCACTTATGAAAACGAAATTCATCTTTGTCACTGGCGGTGTTCTTTCTTCACTGGGCAAAGGATTGGCAGCAGCATCAATTTCAGCCCTGCTGGAATGCCGCGGACTGAAAGTTACCAATCAAAAGCTGGATCCATATATCAATGTTGATCCCGGCACAATGAGTCCTTTTCAACATGGTGAAGTATTTGTTACCGATGATGGCGCGGAAACTGATCTTGATTTGGGGCATTATGAAAGGTTTAGCTCTACCTGTATGGGAAAGTGTAACAACCTCACCACCGGACAGGTTTATTATTCCGTTATTACCAAGGAAAGACACGGCGATTATCTGGGAAAAACCGTGCAGGTCATTCCCCACATCACCAATGAGATTAAAGATTATATCAGAAATACCGCCGCCGGATACGATGTATCGATTGTAGAAATCGGCGGCACGGTTGGCGATATCGAGAGCCTCCCCTTTCTGGAAGCTATTCGCCAGTTCCGTAATGAAGCAGGAAAACAAAATGCTATCTTTATTCATTTGACCTGGGTGCCTTTTATCAAGACCGCGGGCGAAGTCAAAACCAAGCCCACGCAGCACAGCGTCAAGGCACTGCGCGAAATCGGTATTCAGCCGGACATCCTTCTTTGCCGGACGGAAAATCTTCTTTCTGACGATATCAAATCCAAGATCGCACTTTTCTGCAACGTCGAAGTAACGTCTGTTTTTACAGCCAAGGATGTCGGTTGTATTTACGAAGTGCCGTTGGTTTTTCACAAGGAAGGACTGGATAACAAGATTGTTGATTTGCTCAATATCTGGACGGGACAGCCAAAGCTCGATGCCTGGGAAGAAGTGGTCAGCAAATTCAATAATCCTCCTCATGAAGTGTGCATCGGTATTGTCGGCAAATATGTAAACCTGACCGATTCCTATAAAAGCCTTAATGAAGCGCTGGTGCATGGCGGGATCGCCAATAATTGCCGGGTGAAATTGAAATTCATTGATTCGGAAAAAGTGGAAGCGGAAGGACTCGGAGGCCAGCTCGATGATGTGGATGGAGTTTTAGTGCCGGGAGGATTCGGCATTCGCGGCATTGAAGGTATGATCACGGCGGCGCAATTTGCGCGGGAAAACAAAATTCCTTATTTCGGAATTTGTCTGGGAATGCAAATGGCCGTAGTGGAATATGCCCGCAATATTTGCTCGCTCGCTCGCGCCAATAGTTCTGAATTTGATTCTCAAACTCCCCATCCGGTAATTGATCTGCTTCCCGAACAGCGCGAGGTCACGGATAAGGGCGCTTCCATGCGCTTGGGCGCCTACCCTTGTGTGGTAAGTCCCGATTCGTATGCTTTTACGGCTTATGGACAAAAGAAAATTTCGGAGCGGCACCGTCATCGCTACGAGTTTAATAATGACTACAAGAAAATATTGACGGATAAGGGATTGCAAATAACCGGCGCGTCACCCGATGGCCGTTTGGCGGAAATTGTGGAAATAAAGGATCATCCCTGGTTTCTGGGCTGTCAGTTTCATCCCGAGTTCAAATCGCGGCCGACAAAACCTCATCCGCTTTTCAGTAAATTCATTGAAGCGGCGCTCAAGCATGCTAAGGGTAAATCCAAAAAATCACCGGCAAGGCAGCAAAATCTAAAACAGGCCAAGCAAGGCAACCTTATTCAGGAATAGGTAATTCCATCTCTAAATCAAAGCGCTATTTTTGTTGGCGTCGTTGTCGGCTTCCTCAACGTATATATAATACGCCTCGTCGCCTCCGCCTAGCCGCCTCAATATCATCTTTGATTTAAAATGGAATAAGGATTAGCACATGGCCATTTAGAGGACTTCAGTAGAGTAGAGAGCT
>PLGI01000098.1 GCA_003139775.1 Syntrophaceae bacterium
CGATCCCGAAAAGAACAACGCCGGGACCTTGCTTTGTTTTTAAAGTTTATGGAACTGAATGAAAAAACAGATGCCCGGCCAAAATGGACACCACGGCTTTCCGAGGCGTTTAAAGAGCATCTCAAGGGTGCGATCCATGAAGACGGTTCCAGACAGTGGAGTGATCGAACTATTAACCGGGTTATAACTCATTTAAAGACGTTTTCTAAATGGGTACATGGGTTGCGGCCTTTTCCTTTAGGTAATCCCATGTCCAGAATCAAGGCAATTCCGGTTACCAATTCCTTGGAGATTGAACGGGCATTAACCACCGGTGAACGAAGAAGACTTCTGGATGCGTCAGATTTACTATTGCAGATCGGAGGACTGAGCAAGTCACGGCGGCGGTATGTGGGGGAAAAGGAGCGTCCGCGGCGGAAAGGTTACCGGCCATACAGGAATAGGGCAATCATTTATACCTTGATTGAAACAGGCATGCGGAGGAGGGCGGTAACGGCGGTTAATATTTTAGATGTTGATTCGGATAAACGCAAAATCACCGTGGAAGAAAAGGGCGGTATGCGGCACGCTTATCAGATCAGCAGGGAAGGGGTATCAACGATTCTGGATTATATTCAAAAAGAGAGAGGCATAGATGATGAAAAGTGGAATTCCCCGGCTGTATTTCTTTCACCCTGTACCAATCCTCACGGCAACGGCCGTTTAACGGTAAAAGTCATCAATCAGATTTGGGATGATGTTTGCAAAGTTGCGGACGTTAAAGGCAAGACTCCGCATAGCGCCCGTCATGCCATGGGACGATATATTATGGAAAAGACCGGCAACGTGGCAGCGGTACAGCGGCAGCTCGGCCATAAAAATGCTGCCTATTCTTTACAGTATGCCCGGATAACGGATGAAGAGTTAAACGTCGTATTGGATGGACGGTAAAGTAAAATTAACTAAAAAGAGAATGATTACACCTGGAAATTTTCGGAGCAATGTATCCCACCGCAAGAGGGCAGGGGAGATTCATCTTTAGCATTGTTTGTTGTATAGTAACTTACTATTACTAATGGTTTGTATGAAATGCTTATGAATGAAGATGTTCTATTAAATCAACTCGAAGACTTGGCCGAGAAGCTTGGAATATTAGTTCGTGATGAAAATATAAATATTGAAGAATCGTCGAGCAGCGGAGGGCTTTGCCGTATTGAAGGGGAATACGTTCTGATTCTTAACTCCAAGGTTACAGTGAAAGAAAAAAATCAAGTTATGATTAATGCATTACAGCAGTTTGACCTCAGTGACATTTATATAAAACCAGTTATCCGGGAGTTATTGGAAGGGCATGAGTAATAATGTTCTTTTTTGAAAAACCTCAAAAAAGGTCTGGTACTTTTGTATGCCTTACCGGAGATCGCCTTTTATAGAGCGTTTAAACGCATCGATTTAAATTGACCAGGGGCAAATCAACCTTTCTTCTAGCCGCTATGGATCATCGGTAATCCTCAGCATACTATTTTTTCCGAATTCCCTATTCTCCCAATTTACGGCTTCATCTTGATATACAAGACGAGTTAGTAAGTAAACCACATGAAACAACATCACTTTTTTACCTTGTAGCACTTGCCCTATGATTACCCATAAATTTGTCGCACGCCCCAGATGTGCGGTGATAATGCTTGCATTTGCGGTGAATATAGACCATAATCTCCGCATGAGGTGCGAAGATTGAGTGTTTATATCCATGAATTAACTGACTGGCCTCACTTTTACTGGAGTCAGGAGACCTTGGCCCAAAAGCTTGCTGCTGTGCGATACAGACAAGGGGAACTGATCGGACGGATGAAGGCCATGGGTTTTTCTCTTCGTGCGGAAGCTGTCTTTCAAACGCTGACGCTCGATGTTCTGAAATCCAGCGAGATTGAAGGAGAGATACTTGACAGGGAACAGGTGCGATCTTCTATCGCCCGGCATCTTGGCATGGACATAGGGGCAGTAGCCTCAGTGTCCAGAAACATCGAAGGCGTTGTGGAAATGACGCTTGATGCCACACAGAACTATGATAAACCTTTAACCAAAGAAAGGTTGTTCGGCTGGCATGCTTCGCTTTTTCCTACCGGCTACAGTGGGATAAGAAAAATTAGAGTTGCTGTTTGGCGCGATGACAGCAAGGGGCCAATGCAAGTCGTCTCAGGTCAGATTGGTCATGAGCGTGTGCATTTCGAAGCCCCGTCTGCTGATCGTATAGAAAGAGAAATGACGATCTTTCTTGATTGGTTCAATAACGATGACGGAACAGATCTCGTATTACGTTCAGGTATTGCTCATCTCTGGTTTGTCACCATCCATCCTTTCGAAGACGGCAATGGACGCATTGCGCGCGCACTAGCCGATTTGATGTTGGCTCGATCAGAGCAGAGTCCCCAACGCTTCTACAGCATGTCGGCACAGATACGGAACGAACGGGACGCCTATTATGGGGGATTGGAGGAGACACAGAAAGGAACGCTGGACATTACGGCGCGGCTGGAATGGTTTCTCGATTGCCTGAACCGCGCATTTGATGGCGTGAATAACATACTTGCAATCGTGCTCAAAAAGGCCCGCTTCTGGGAATCATACTCTGAAACACCGTTCAATGACCGGCAGCGTTTGGTTCTCAACAAGCTGCTGGACGGGTTTGAAGGTAAAATGACATCGTCAAAATGGGCCAAACTGGCGAAGTGCTCCCAGGACACAGCGTTGCGTGATATTCTTGAGCTAACGGAACGCGGCATTCTGGCCAAAGACTCAGCTGGTGGCCGAAGCACCAGTTATTCGTTAATTTTTTCATACTCAATCTAAAGACATTTTCTAAAAAAGAAGGTGGCTCATATGGAGACAGATCATAAAGAGGATTGCTGTATAGAAGATGAAAAAGCAGCGTGGAACCCTTGCATGAGTTGTGGTGCCTGTTGCATTGCCTTCCGTGCCTCTTTCTACTGGGCAGAGGGGGATGATACCATGGAAGGGGGCGTACCTGTTTGTCTAACTGTAAGTGTGAATGCTTTTCGCAGAGCTATGCGCCGAACCAACTCTCAGGATCAACATTGTATTGCGCTCTATGGAACACCGGGTCAAAAAGTACAATGCACAATTTACGAACGCCGTCCCTCCGTGTGCCGGAATTTCAAGCCTTCTTGGAAGGCAGGAATCCAAAATCCTCAGTGCAATAAGGCGAGGGGTATCTTTGGTCTGGGACCCCTTTAATCAGATTTGGGATGATGTTTGCAAGGTTGCAGACGTTAAAGGCAAGACTCCGCATAGCGCCCGTCATGCCATGGGACGATATATTATGGAAAAGACCGGCAACGTAGCTGCGGTACAACGGCAACTCGGTCATAAAAATGCTGCCTACTCTTTACAGTATGCCAGGATAACGGATGAAGAATTAAACGTGGTGTTGGATGGACGGTAAAGTAAAATTAAATAAAAAAAGAATGATTACGCCGGAAAAGGGCAGGGGAGATTCATCTTTAGCATGGTTTGTTGTATAGTAACTTACTATTACTAATAGTTTGTATGAAATGCTTATGAATGAAGATGTTCTATTAAGTCAACTCGAAGACCTGGCCGAGAAGCTTGGAATATTAGTTCGTGATGAAAATATAAACATTGAAGAATCGTCGAGCAGCGGAGGGCTTTGCCGTATTGAAGGGGAATACGTTTTGATTCTTAATTCCAAGGCTACAGTGAAAGAAAAAAATCAAGTTATGATTAAAGCATTACAGCAGTTTGACCTCAGTGCAATTTATATAAAACCGGTTATCAGGGAGTTATTGGAAGGGCATGAGTAATAATGTTCTTTTTTGAAAAACCTCAAAAAAGGTCTGGTACTTTTGTATGCCTTACCGGAGATCGCCCTTTATAGGGCGTTTAAACGCATCGATTTTTAACCACCATGAATGTCAGGCAAGTGAGGGAAGCAAGAGCGAATGAAAATAAACTCTATTGCCTTGTCAGTAAAAACGTAAGGAGTCTGCCCATTATGAAGAAAATATAGGCCCACAAAAATACTTGACAACTTATAAGATATATTATATAGTATATCCATAATTAAAGGAGAAGCTTTATGCAAAAAGTTCTTGTGTCGGTTCCAGATGACCTAGTCGGCAGAATGAAAGCAGTTATACCTCCCAGACAGCGGAGTAAAATATTAACAAAGTTGCTTGAAGATGAGGTTAAAATCAGAGAAGCAAAATTATATCAATGTGCCCGCAAGGTAGAAAGTGATCAATCTTTAAACGCGGAAATGGAAGACTGGAATACAACGGTAGGAGACGGAATCGATGCTGAATCGTGGTGACATTTATTGGGTTAATCTTGATCCGACAATCGGATCAGAAATCAAAAAGAAACGGCCTTGCGTAATAATTGGTGCGACACCAATCAATGAAGCCAGGAGAACGGTTGTTGTTGTGCCCCTTTCTTCTGCCGGCAAACCACGGCCTCCTCTAACCATTCCTATAAAATGTCAAAGGAAACAAGTTGTCGCTGTCTGCGATCAAATCAGAGCTGTGGACAAAAGTCGGCTGGTTGAAAAAATAGAAAGCGCCTCACAAGAAGATATATCGGAAATAGAAAAAGGATTGCGTCAAACGTTGGCACTATAAAAGAGGCAAGGCATAGTGCAGACACAAAATAGGTGTCATGATTCTTTAAAATACTCAACGACTTAAAATGTTTCTTGGCGCATTTCGTCAGAATCCCGGCCGACCCCCTAAAAGGACAAATGCTATAATAATATCCAAATTAACGGGAAAACGAAGGTCGGATATTAATTGTTGAGATTACATAAGTATTTACTGTTGTTTCGACCATCGGATCATTGATAGGGTAATCCGTATAAAAAAGAGGGTTTGATGAATAAGAATAAGATCATACTTTCAGTTTCTTTTATCTTACTTGTCTGTATTATGCTTGTCCTGTATTTTGGACAATACAGGACAGATCATTTTTCAAAACAGAAAAATATTTATGCGCCAGATTTTTCACTAAAGGATATTCAGGGAAAAACATTTAAACTGAGCAGTCAAAAAGGAAATCCTGTGGTAATATTTTTCGGCACTACCTGGTGCCCCAACTGCCGCAGCGAAATACCGCTCTATAAAACTCTTTATGATAAATACGCCCAACGCGGACTAAAATTTATTTATATTGATATGGGTGAACCAACCGAAAGAGTGGCACGTTTTGTCAATCAAAGTTCATTCCCTAGCCTTGTTCTACTGGACTTAGACGGCAGTGTTGCCTCTGATTACAATATTGTTGGGGTGCCGACATTATTTCTAGTTGATAAGGAAGGGAAAATCATCAGCGAAAGCCACCAGGCATCGGATTTGCCGCTAGATGAGCTTTTTTCTGCAAAAAAGTAATATATGTAAATCAGGACATCAGCGGAAATTTCGTGCGTTTAGACAATTAACCTCATAAAGAGGAGACTGGTTCTGGGGGGGGTGCGCCGTGAGGCGCACAA
>PLGI01000130.1 GCA_003139775.1 Syntrophaceae bacterium
AAATTCCCCTGCGTGACCCGACTGTTTACTTTAAAAATAATTGACATACAAACGAAACTGCCCTATATTTCCGCTATAAGCAAGCTAACATTGATAGTGGTCAATGGTCTGGATAATCATGATTTATGTTGATGTAAAATAAAAGTTCTCCGCGCAATATGCGGAAAGATAATCTTTTATAAATTGATGAATACGAGGTGACGAAATGTCGGGTAACGGTTATCGCTTAAAAATTAATGAACCAAATATTGTGCATGAAAACATCGATGGTGAAACGGTTATTTTGAATCTGGATTCCGGTAATTATTACAGTATCGTGGATGTCGGAGCCGATATCTGGAACTATATCGAAAAAGGTGCTCCCATAAGTGAGATTTTACCGTTAATCCGCGAGAATTATGAATGCTTCCAGGGAGACGAGGAAAACGCTGTCGATTCATTTATAAAACAACTCCAGCAGGAAGGACTTGTTATTCCCATAGATGACAAATTGAACGCTTCACTTTTGCCGCAGAACTGGAAGGAGCAGATAACTGCAAAAGAAAGCAGAGCGGTTTTTAATGTTCCTGTATTGAATAGATACACTGATATGCAGGATTTACTGCTTTTGGATCCGATCCATGAAGTGGATGCTACGGGGTGGCCATCCATCAAACCGCTACCATGATCGAAATTTGACACTTTATCAAACTGAATGAACACGATAAAACCCGCAGATTTTTATTTAGCCACACCCAATCAGGAACTTCTCCTGAAAGCAGCACTGTTTTCAGGAGAAGATGCGCTTGAGGCCTGGAGCAAATGGCGTGACGCAGTTGACTGGGAGGGGCATTTCGAACCAGGTTCTTTCCGTTTACTGCCTCTGCTTTATAACAACCTGCATAAGCATGGCGTCGATGATTCTGCCATGGGAAAACTGAAAGGGATTTATCGCCAGGCCTGGAGTAAGAATCAAACCCTGTTTCATGAAATGGCGAAAGTTATCGAATTTCTCCAAAACGCCGGCATTAAGACAATGCTGCTCAAAGGCGCATCTTTATCACTTCTTTACTATAAAAATAACGGCTCCCGTCCCATGGCCGACATAGATGTTCTTGTGCCGTTGAAACAAGCGCGTCTGGCTGATGAATTACTGCAAAAGGCGGGATGGACATCACCTTTCCCTTTGACCGAACTCGATTTGATTTACGGTCATGCCATTCAATTGCATAACCGCTTGGACAAAGAATTCGATCTCCATTGGAGGCCATTTAATGGTTGCCAGGATGAGTATGAAAAAGATTTCTGGGATGGCGCAATACCTGTAAAAATGGCAAACGTTGATTCTATGTCGCCCAATCCGACGGATATGCTATTTCATGTGATCATTCATGGCGTGGCCTGGAATCCCGTTCCGCCAATCCGCTGGATTGCCGACGCGATAACACTAATCAACTCGGATGATTTCACCATCGATTGGCAACGATTAATTAATACGGCTCAAAAGCATCACTTAAACCTGCGATTAAAAAAAGGTCTGCAATATTTGCATGACAATTTTCACCCTTTAATACCACCATCTGTAATGAAAACAATAATAAATCTTCCTGTATATTATCTGGAAAAGATTGAATATCGTTTTATGATCGGTAACCGGGATAATGTAAGCAGCAGCCCTTTTGCCGCGTTCTGCTGTCATCTTTGTCGATTCCGCAGACTTAATACAGGAAAAAGCATCTTTCCTGTGTTTAAATTTTCCAGATCGCTGCAATGGAGAATGAATGCACGGAATAATTATGATCTGTTTTACAAAGGTTTTCGGATTGCCGTAAATATGTTACTCTCCAGCCCTTTTCAAGTGCGCCACCGCTAATTTTTTATTTTATAAGGGTAACTGATTTATGTACAAACCACAAAAAAGCGAAATCGAGCAGCAGGTTTTCTTCCGTAAGAGTTACGACAGGTTTCTCCAGGCAAAAAACGCCGCAGGTGAAATAAATTTTTATTATCGCATCGCCGATACGACTGTGTGTTTGAAATTTGCTGGAGATCGGCTTGTTCCTTATCTCACGCCGGCATTGGATCATCTACGTTTGACCGATGTTTCCGTAGCCGACCTCACAATTTGTGTTTGGGACAGCGACTCTACAAACGTGGAAATGATCCCTCCTCCCTGTACAAAAGATTGTTTCACCGACCGGGGCGACATTTGGGGTTTCAATAGCCGCCGTATAAAAGCGGCTTTTCATTGGATCGAATGTTCCGTCAATCTCATGGATCTTGAGAAAAAAACCGGGATTTACTGGGTGCAAACAGCAAAGACATTGCCTTACTGGGTCATAGCTTCTCCGTTGCGGACACTCTTCCATTGGTGGATGGAGAATAATGGATGCCAGCTCATGCATGCTGCCGCAGTAGGCACAGAAAATGGAGCAGTGCTTATTACGGGTAAAGGAGGAGTCGGCAAATCAACGGCGGCTTTATCCTGTTTGCAGGCGGGCTTTTTTTACATTGCCGACGACTACGTGATAACAAAATTGGAGCCCATACCAACTGTTGTCAGTCTCTACAGCACTGCGAAGCTGAATGCCGATCATGTGGCCAATTTTCCTGATCTTTCCAAATATGTCAATAATACTGAAAAATTGGATCAGGAGAAAGCGGTTATTTTTCTGAATCCTGATCTGGGCCAGAAATTAATGTTTGAAATGCCTCTCAGAGCTATCTTAACACCTGAAATTGCCGACCATCGGGATTCCCGTATAAAATCTGTTTCACGATGGGACATTCAAAGGGCAATGTCATTTACAACCATGTCACAACTTCCCTATGTCGGCCATCATACTCATAACTATATAAGCCAATTAGCATCAGCACTGCCGCATTATATTCTGGAGGTTGGAAAAGATTTTATAAAAATACCCGTATCAATATCTGATTTTTTATCAGACCTTGGCACTGCCCCTCCCTTACAGAATATTGAACCATGGAGTTCCTTTCAAAAAGAGGAAAGACCCTTGGTAAGCGTAATCATTCCGGTATTCAATGGTGAGGATTTTATCAGAGAAGCTCTTGAAAACGTGTTGTCACAGAAATATCCAGCACTGGAAATAATCATCATTAATGATGGTTCAACGGATGGAACAGAGGCGATAATCAAACAGCTTCCTGTCGATATTCGTTACTTTACTCAAGACAACAGCGGTCCTTCTGCCGCTCGAAATAAAGGAATCCGTGATGCATCCGGAGAATTTATTACTTTTCTGGATGCTGATGATTTATGGCCTGAGAACAATCTGAATATCATGGTTGATGAAATTCTCCGAAACCCTGATATGGAGGTTATTCGTGGATACGCCCAGCTAATGGAGTTCAATAAGGCAAGCGGTTGTTATGATTATGTCGGTAATCCCAAGGAATCGTTTCCACACTATATTGGGGCAGCCATCTACCGAAAATCGGCATTCGAAAAGGTAGGTCTTTTTGATCCTATGTTAAGATTCGGTGAAGATTCAGACTGGTTCCTCCGCGCAGGTGAAAAGAAGTTGAATATAAAACGACTGGAAGAAACCTCGTTGTATGTGCGAAGACACGGGGGAAATATGACGGAAGGAAGAAACATGCTTGAATTAAATGTTATGAAAGTATTCAAAAAAACTCTCGAACGAAGAAGAATACAAGGACAAGTTGAAGTTTGAAACCAATCATTAGTGTTATCATACCAGTTTTTAACGGAGAGAAATATCTTGGCGACGCCATTGAAAGTGTACTTTCCCAAACCGGTTTTAGACTTGATTTGATCATTGTGGATGATGGATCTATCGACAATACAGCAAAGGTTGCCGAAAGTTTTGGTTCTTTAATCCGGTATCATTATCAGATCAACGCGGGAACCGGTGCTGCTCGTAATCAGGGCATCTCATTGGCTCTCGGTGATTTTTTTGCCTTTCTCGACGCGGACGATCTGTGGACCGCGGAAAAGATGAAGCTACAGTGGATGGAATTTGAAGCCAATCCAGAACTCGATATGGCCTTTAGTCATATCGAGAATTTTTATAGTCCGGAATTGTCCCAGACGGAGAAAGATCGAATAGATATTCCTGTTTCAATCATGCCGGGACATCATGCCGGTACAATGCTCATTAAAAAGGAAGCCTTTTTACGTGTCGGTTTCTTCAGGAAGGAATTACAAATCGGCGAATTTGTTGACTGGTATGCCAGGGCAATTGAATTAAATCTAAATAGTATCATGCTGCCGGATGTTCTGGTGAAGCGGCGTATTCACAAGACCAACCTGGGAATTTCCAGGCGGGATCAACGATCAGGATATGTTCACGCATTAAAAGCAGCTTTGGACCGCCGCAGGGTCTGAGGGTAATTTTAAAATCTCCTTTTCTTAGCTAAAGATTCACCATTTTACTTCCAATAAGCAACAATAGACGCGATCTTTTATTGGAAAGTCTCTTGATTCAATTAGTATTGCGCTTATAATGCGATGCAATCTTCGCTGTAAAATGTGTGATTGATAATGGTTCTCCTGAGCAATTTTTTAAATATCAAATGAAATGTGCAAATGATTGACAGCATATTTTCCGTGCTAACGAAATCCATCTGCCTTCCTGAAAAAAACAAAACGCCAATTCTTTTACTATAATACTAGCTTTTAATCCGTAATAAACACAGTAAGCCGCTATTTTCCGTTCTATATTTTATTGACATACAAGACCAGACTTCCTATAATTCACCAATGCAGAAACAATATCTTATCAAAAATTGGAGATGTTATCGAATAGTTAATGGAAAGATTATCCCGCCACGCAGCTGCGAGATCAATGCAGTGGATCACTGCAATATTGCATGCATGGATTGCAATCATGCTTCGCCGACTGCAAAAATGAAGATTGCCAATCCGGACGTTGTATTTAGGGACCTTTCCATCCTATCCCTATTTTACAGGCCTGCTGTGATAAAGATTATCGGTGGAGAACCGTTACTGCATCCCAATATGCTCGCGCTGCTCAAAGCGATTCGCCGCAGTAGTGTGAGCAAGCATATTATATTGGTAACTAACGGAATATTGCTCTCGCAAATGAAGGATGAAATATGGGCGGAAATTGATGAGATTGAACTCTCCGTTTATCCGCAAACAGAATTTCTGTTAACTCCACACATGGCGGCTATTTATCAATCCGCCAAGCTGCATCAGGTAGCTCTAGTCAAGTATTACTACGAAAACTTTCGTGCAACATTCTCGACAATCGGGACGACAGATCATGCGCTTACACAGCGTATCTACAATGCATGCAAGTTGGCTAGGCTTTGGGGTTGTCATTCTGTCCATGAAGGATATTTTTTCAAATGTCCCCAGAGTATATATATCCCCAATATTCTGGATAAAGCGGTTTCATACGATTACAGGGAAGATGGCGTTAAGATTATCAGCACACCGGATTTTCCAGACAAACTCAAGGAATATCTAAGTTCCCGGAAACCTCTTAGGGCTTGCCGTTACTGTCTAGGTAGCGTCGGCAGGTTGAGGGTTCACGTGCTAGCAAAAACTACCGGCTGGGAATCTGCACACGCTGTTCCAACCGAAGAATTGGTTGATTATGACAAACTTTCCCGTTTGGAGAATGGCAAGGGAGCCTCTGACATCAACAAAATACAATACAAATCCTTAAAATATTTTATTCATCATACTTTTTGCTTCTAGGTGAACTTATTAAGCACTTTTTCCAGTAATCCTCAAATAGTCAACTGTAATTAAGATGCAAGACTTCAATCTGTATAAACAAAATAACGTAATACATTTTGTGACCAAGATTTCCTTGACATAAAGAACCGCAATTTTTATAGTTTCAACCATGAACAATCAATGTCTTATCAAACAGCGGGCCGTTTTCAGTGATTTTCTAGACATTGACGCGGTGTTTGGTCCAGTCAAACATTATCATATCTATGAATTGATCAAAGACGAACGCCTGAGCAAACCATCATGAAACTACAAAAACTGAACGATGCATTGGCGCTTTTCTTGACTACCTTTCTCCTATGTGGAGTGGCTATTTATAACGGTTATCCGCTGGTTTTCCCTGATACCGGCAGCTACATCGGCCTGAGTGATAATTATTTTCGGAGTATTTTCTATAATTTCTTCCTTGCGCCAGCATTATGGGCGCACACCCTTTGGCTAGTAGTGGTTTTCCAGTCGCTCATCATTGCCCATCTCCTACGTTTAGTTCTCCGTGCTATTTTCGGGTTGACGTCGCCTTTAGCATTGCTCGGAGTAACAATCCCTCTCTGCCTGTTGAGCAATCTTCCCTGGTTTACCGGTTTCATCATGCCGGACATTTTTACCGGCGTGTTGATTCTAACTTTTTTCCTACTGGTTTTCTGCTATCCACAGCTCGGTTCAGGTGAAAAAATATACCTGATCATTCTGGCCATCGTGGCCACAGTAGTACATTTATCCCACATTCCCCTCGCCCTGGGGTTACTTGGAACCGCCTGGCTTTTTAAGATGGTTGCGCGTAAACAACATAATTTGCCGCCCCCGGCTCTTTGGCGGACAACCTTTGCTGTAGTCTTGGCCATAACAATGCTTCTGGCCAATAATTATCGGACATATGGCATTTTAACCATTTCCCCTGGTGGTTATGCTTTTCCTCTGGCGCGGCTGTTGGCGGACGGTCCGGCAGTTAAGTATCTAAGGGTGCATTGCCCGGAAGAAAATTATACCCTCTGCGCTTACCTCGACCAGTTGCCGTCGGACAGCAACACTTTTCTCTGGTTGGCCGACAGCCCCTTCCGTAAAGTCGGATGGATCTATGGCTATCGCCATGAAGGACAAAAAATTGTTATCGAAACTGTCTTGCATTATCCATTTCAGGTTGTAAAACTGACCATGTGGAATACCATCCGCCAGTTACCCCTGATTAATAATGGTTATATTTATTCCTGTCTTAACACACCTCATCCTACGGATGCTATCAAGGCGTATTTCCCTGGTGATTTTGGCGCCTACGCACACTCAAGGCAAAGTCAAAACACGCTGGGTCTCAGTGGCTTCAATCACCTGCACCTGTTATTGATCGCGCTGTGCCTGCCTGTGGCGGCAGTGGCACTTTTTTTCTACCTGAAACACCGGCGGTTTCTTCCTGTGCTTTTACTGGTCGCACTCGCCGGTGCGTATATACTGAATGCCTTCAGCACCGCCGCTTTGTCTGGACCGCACAATCGGTATGGCAGCCGCCTCATTTGGCTGTTGCCGTTTTTTTGTCTGGCTGCAATCATGGATGCGATATACAACCGCAAAAGGCAGACGTAATCAAAGCGCGATTAAGAAGAGTGCACCGCAACCGCACATCTTGCGAAAACTATAACCAGCGCCTCGGGTTGTGATGAACAATCATCTTTGGTCCGGGGAAATTGGTGCAGAAGAATCACCATCGAAATGGTCAAAAAGGGCACCAATATTTTTTTCGATCAGTAGTCTTCAATTCTGATAGCTACCCACTCCTGAAATTTTGTTTAACAAACAATCCTGCCGATTCGGAAATCGGAATTTTGTTTTTTCTTCCTTAGGTCTATTTTTAATATTTACTACCTATTTTATATTTCAAGAATGCAAACCTGTTCATAAATATCCACAACACATGAGACAGACCAGTTTTCCAGTAGTTCTGATGAGACTCACCATGCCTTTTATGTTGAACGATATGGTTTTCCGCAAATTTAATTTTCGGGTTTGTTGCGGCATTGAGCTTGATTTCAGGGCTCAAATTCCAGTCCCCCATTGTTAAATTCAACTCCGATTTTAAGCGATTATCGATTACCCACATACCGGAGAGAATATCTTGAATATTTTTTCCATACAGTATCTTTACTTCCATATTTAACACCCATACGCCAAGCCGTAATTTGAGGGGGATATGACTATCGGAAGGGAGTGGATACCTATTGCATGACATGAAATTCAGTTCATTGTCTATAAAATTATCAAGAATATCTGCAAGCTGTTCGACGGGATATGTACCATCTCCGTCAGCACTAACGATAATGTCACTAGACGCAGCATTGATACCCGTTATATGTGCAAACCCATACCCAATGCCCTTAATCGTGCGATTATCCTCGAGCACCTTTACGCCAAGCTTAGATGCCTCCTCAAAAGTATTATCTGTTGATCTATTGCTAATTACGATTACCTCGTCAACAAATTCGGGTACCTTTGATAATACAGTCTCAAGATGATTGCCTTCATTACGGCAAGGAAAACAAACGGTAATGGTCTTATTGCGATACAATTATCTACTCCATAATTTAGCAATGCCAATGTTTAATACATGACATATTGGGAATCTACTTGCAATGATAACCTGCCCTCTTAAAAACAATCCAGCTATTAAGTTAGGATTAGGGGCAGATCACCTAATGAAGCACAGAAAGATTTAGAAACTATTTTTTGCAGCGTATGTTGCGAAACAACACTGTCGCTGATTTTGTAGTTACACTTTTTCAAATGGTAATCTTCAGTTTGCTCTGTTTTTTGAATCTATTGATTTGTAGGGTA
>PLGI01000050.1 GCA_003139775.1 Syntrophaceae bacterium
CCCGCTCATTATTTATATTCATCACCCACGGGAAACCCCGTTATCAGGTATATGCCGCAATCAGAAGAACTTTATAAAACATCCATCGCTTTCAAAGAAATTATTGCTCAATTATGGTACCGGTTGAAATAATTATAAAAAAGTGAATTGTAAATAAAACATTTAATCTTATATTTTATTAGGGGGAGAATGATTCATGGAACAGCAAAATAGAGAATATAACGATGAGATTAATCTTTACGATTTATGGAAAGTAATTGCCAAAAGGAAAATGCTCATTATCGGGCTATTTATCGTTATTGTAGTATCAACAGCGATCGTCAGTTTCCTTATGCCTGATATTTACAGAGGGAAGGCCGTTCTTTTCGTTATCCCCTCTGAAGAAATAACGGCTAAAGAAATAACAGATTTGATTGGAAAAGTTGATCGTGAAAAACTATTAAGCATTATGCCTAAATCATATCCTAATGTAAAGGATATCAAGTTCAACACCATTAAGGATTCAAATAATAAAATTATAGTGACAATTGATGCAAAGAAGATAGACGATATCCCCAGGGCTTTATCAGAGGTCGTAGACTATTTAAATAATATGGATATTATAAAATCTAAAATTAGCCGGTCAAAAGCTATAGCTCTTAAACAATCAGAAGAACTAGCAGATCTTATAAAATCATCACCGGATTTATTATCCACGTCTGATAAATTGTTTAAAGCAGGAAAACTTTCCACGATGGGTTTCAATCCAATAGATATTAATAAAAAAATTATTGACGCAAAATTAGAATTGCTAGGAATCGAGCAGCAGCTTTCAAGATTAAACAAAGGGGGTATAGAAATAGCAGTGCAGCTCTATATCAGCGGCAAACGTGTTGGCCCAAAGATACTACGAAATGTTATAGCTGCCGGTATATTTAGTATTTTATTAGGGGTATTCCTTGCCGTGCTCATCGAATATTTCGGAAATATCAAGAATAGAAAAAGCTAACCAGATGATAATGCTTTGATTAAATGATTACGCATAATGTTATCTTGAATACATAATGAAATATAAGAAGAAATAATGATGAAAGTTATTATCCTCGCGGGCGGTTCGGGCACACGCATCTACCCCATCACGAACACGATTTCAAAACAGCTACTTACTATTTTTGATAAACTTATGATTTACTATCTCCTGTCGAGTCTGGGGCTTGCCGGTATCCGGTAAAATTCTTATTATTTCCAGGCGCAGGAAGATGACTTTATAAATATTTTTTCGGTGACGGATCTCAATGGTGGTTTTCCCTTGAAGACATCTTTGCAAAATGCCATTATTCCGCCAGAGATCAACTTTGAAGAAAATTTTCAGAAAAATACTGAGCGTAAAGATCAATAACTTTGATTAGGGCAATTATTTTAAGCTATGTTGTGCAAAGGTTTCGAAGAGTGAGAGTGTTGAATTTTACGAAAAATAACGGAGAAATAGAATGAAGACTTCTGAAAAAAAAATATATGTCACTCAACCTTTTCTTCCTCCTCTGGAAGAATTTCAACCTTATCTAGAGCAAATATGGGAGAGCAAATGGCTTACCAATAGCGGGCCATTTCATCAGGAACTGGAAAAAAAACTGGCAGAGTATCTGGGCGTTGAGAATCTTGCCTTGTTTGCCAATGGTACGCTCGCACTTGTTACGGCACTTCAAGCGTTACGGATTACCGGTGAGGTTATTACAACACCATTTTCATTTGTTGCCACAGCCCATTCATTGCTGTGGAACGGCATCAAGCCCGTGTTTGTTGATATCCATCCAGAAACATTCAATCTTGATCCGGAAAAAATCGAAGCAGCAATTACACCCCACACTACCGCGATTATGCCGGTGCATGTATATGGAAAACCGTGTGATGTGGAAAAGATACAGAAGATTGCCGATACATATGGGCTTAAGGTCATTTATGATGCGGCGCACGCGTTTGGCGTCAGCTACAAAGGCGAGAGTCTTTTAAAACATGGAGACTTGTCGGCGTTGAGTTTCCACGCGACGAAAGTATTCAATACATTTGAGGGAGGCGCCATAATTTGTCCTGATGCTAAAATGAAGCAACGAATTGATGACTTAAAAAATTTTGGCTATGCTGACGAGGTTACCGTAGTTGCACCTGGAATCAATGCCAAGATGAATGAATTGCAGGCGGCCTTCGGGTTATTGCAGCTAAAGCATATTGATAAGGCAATTGATAGACGACGAGAAATAGATGCGCAATACCGGAAAAAGATTTCTTCCATTCCTGGAATCATATGTCCAACATTACCTGCCGACACAACTTACAACTATGCATATTTTCCGATCTTGATTGAAAAAGATTATTCGCTATCGCGAGATGAACTCAATGATAAGCTCCGCCAACAAGGAATTTTCGCGCGACGCTATTTTTACCCATTGATAAGTGAGTTCCCGATGTATCGGGGTTTGCCGTCGGCGGTACAGTCTAACTTGCCGATAGCGAAGGTGGCGGCGGATCATGTGCTCTGTTTACCGATTTATCCTGCGTTGGAAAATGAATCCATTGCAAGGATAATATCCATAATTAAAGGTAAATGATTATGAAAGTCGGTATCATGCAACCGTATTTTTTCCCTTATATTGGGTATTTTCAATTAATCAATTCGGTAGATACATTTGTAATATACGATGATGTGAATTACATAAAACAGGGTTGGATTAATAGAAATAAAATGTTATTAAAAAATAAAGAACATCTTTTTACATTAAATTTAGCAAATGCAAGTTCATTTAAATTAATTAATGAAATTGAAATAAAAAATAACAATGGCAAATTATTAAAAACAATAGATCAAACATACAAGAAAGCTCCGTTTTTTCATGAATCATTCGCTGTTGTTGAAGAAATTTTAACTTTTAAAGAAGCTAAATTAGCCGACTTTCTAGAAAACAGTATTCGCAAACTAACCTCCATTCTTTGTATCCAAACAAATATTGTGGTTTCATCTAACGTAGAAAAAGACATTAGTAAAAAAGGCATAGATAAAGTGATTGATATTTGCAAAGCATTGAATGCTTCAATTTACATTAATGCCATTGGAGGGCAAGACCTATATTCAAAAGAAGCTTTTGCACAAAACCAAATAAATTTAAAATTTATAAAATCACACCCCATAAATTACCCCCAATTTAATAACGAATTTGTACCTTGGCTTTCTATTATTGATATTATGATGTTCAATTCAAAAAATGAAATAAAAAAAATGTTGAATGAGTATGAATTAATATGAGGACAGTTGGCGGCTACTTTGAATTAGAACTCCTTTCCGGTAAGCATTATCATGCAGAAGCACTACGATTGAACACTGCACGAAGATGTTTTGAATACGTGCTTCGTGTTCGAAAATATCATAAGGTCTATATTCCTTACTTTACATGTGAAGTAATGCTTGAACCTATCCGGAAGTTACAAGTTGAGTACGAGTTTTACTCAATAAACGAAGCGTTTGAACCGATTTTCGATAAATCATTAGGCACGAATGAGGCACTGCTTTATATAAACTATTTTGGAATGCAGCAGAGCACAGTTGTGAAACTTACGAAAAAGTACAGAAACGTTATTATAGATAACGCGCAATCTTTCTATGCAGAATCACTTGCCGGAGTAGATACGTTTTATTCTGCACGAAAGTTTTTTGGCGTACCGGACGGCGCCTATTTGTATACGAATATCCGATTGCCGGATGATTTGCCCATTGATAAATCCTATGGTCGGATGTCGCATTTACTAAAACGAATCGACTGCTCTGCGGAAGAAGGCTATTCCGATTTTAAAGCGAATGATGACTCTTTAATGAATAATCATATGTGTATCATGTCGAAACTAACAGAGGCGTTGCTGTGCTCCATTGATTACGAGCAAGCAAAACAGAAACGCATAGCAAATTACATCTTTTTGACAAGGGCCCTGCATTCAAATAATCGATTGATTTTATTACCCTTAAACGGCAATGTTCCTATGGCATACCCGTTTTGGAGCGAGGACGAAAATTTGCGTAGTCGCCTGATTAAAAATAAGGTGTTTGTTGCCACGTATTGGCCGAATATTTTTGAATGGTGTAACGAGTCACAATTAGAGTACCTGTTAGCTAAAGAGATTGTACCGCTTCCCATAGATCAGCGGTATGGTGAAGAAGATATGCGAAGAATTGTTGATGTTATTAAGTCGGAAAGGTAAGAAATAGGAGAATATAAAATGAAGTCTAGAAAGAAGATTATCATTTTTGGTGCAACTGGAAACGTAGGGTCATATTTAGTTGACTATGCATTAAATTATTTTAATGCTGATGAATATGAAGTAATAGCATCGGGTCGAAGACAGACTGATTTTTTTACCAAGAGAGGAATTGAATATTATCCGGTTGATGTTACTAAAGAGGAAGATTTTGAAAAGCTTCCGACAAAAGATGTGTACGCCGTAATGCTTTTATCCGCACAGATTCCTTCGTATATGGACAACTATCAGCCGCGAAAGTATGTTGATTCGATCATCATAGGAGCATACAACGTATTAGAGTATTGCAGAAAAACTAAAGTTGATAGAATTATTTATACGCAAACTGTCTTTGATGTTTCATCGTATTCACATGATATTATTCTTAAACCCAATTTAGCTAAATGTTTTAGTTATATGGGGGATCATGCAATGTATGTTATATCAAAAAACGCTGCATTAGAGTTTATTGAGCATTACCATCAGGAATATGGATTGAAAAAATTCATTTTCCGATTGCCTACAATCTATTGTTATAGTCCATATCAGTACTATTTCCCCAATGGGGTAAAAACAATGCGACCGATTTACCAAATGATAAATAAGGCTAAAAATAGTGAAACGCTTGAAGTATGGGGTGATCCTAAGTATGCAAAGGATATGGTTCATGTTAATGATTTTAGTCAAATGTTATGTAAGGCAGTAGAAGTCAATAGAGAAGAGGGTTATTATAATGTGGGAACCGGAATACCGGTGACTTTGGAAGAGCAAGTAAACACTATTGTAGATGAATTCTCTCCTAAAGAAAATCCTTCTCAAATAATTTTTTGTCCTGATAAACCAAGTACAGGAGGTTTTTTAATGGATATTACCAATGCAAAGGAAGAATTGGGTTACGAGCCACAGTATAATTGTCGGAAACTTTTAGAAGATTTTAAAAAAGAAATGGAACTTAATAAATTTAAGGAATTAAGAATTCTCAATATTTGAAAAAGAATCTATGAGTCTCAATTTATCAAATACACCTATAGTTAGCGTTGCATGCATAACATATAACCACGCAAAATATATTCGCGAAGCAATTGAAAGTTTTTTGATGCAAAAAACAAACTTCTCTTATGAGATACTAATTCATGATGATGCTTCTACCGATGGTACGGATCAAATCATTAAGGAATATGAATTGAAGTATCCCAACTTAATTTTTCCAACATATCAAAGTGAAAATCAATTTTCAAAAGGAGTCAGAAGAATACTAGCTACCTTTGTTTTTCCTAAATGCCGCGGCAAATACATTGCACTTTGCGAAGGCGACGACTACTGGACCGACCCTTTAAAGCTACAAAAACAGTGTGAATATTTAGAAACTAATCCGGAATTTGGTTTAGTGTTCACTGATGCCGATTATTTGTATGAGAGGAATAATCAACTTATTCGTGCATATGATAAAACATTCAGGCGGCATCTTCCTACTGGCGATGTATTAAACGACCTTTTGTATGATAATCCATACAAAACATGCACAGCATTGTTCAGAACTTGCTTAACTGATGATTATAATAGATTAGTTATAAATAAAAATTTCACAATGGGTGATTATCCCTTATGGCTTATTATCGCTGGTAAAGCAAAGGTTGGCTATATGGGTGAATCGACGGCTGTCTATAGGATAAGGAATAATTCTGCTTCCCATTTTCACGAACTGGGGAATCGTATTTCTTTTCTAAAAAGTACTTATAGAATTTCAGTTTATTTTTCTACTTATTACAACGTGAAGATAAACAAAAAAAAACTTAAAAAAAAATATTACTATTCTGTTCTAAACTATCTTGCCCAGAAAAAAAGGTTCAAAATTCTTTTCTCATATGCGGGTTGCTTCCCTTTGGCTTTGGCACTAATCTGGAAAGAGTGGTTGTGGCACCTGATTGTATGGAGAGTGAATCGTTTCAAATGAATATATAGAGCAGGTTAGGCAAAACCGGATAGGTACATAACGAAAATGAAGGTAGCAGCCAAGGAGTGAGACGTAGCATCGGGTGCACTTAGAGAAGAATTGCATTCAGCTATAGTGGTGTTTCAAATTGGAATCAACGGAGTTTTTCAACTGTTTTCATAACAAATGCAGCAACCCTATCTGATTCCAATATTGCATAATGGTAGCTTACCCATATAATCAATAGGGTCTCCAACTCTGGCAATCTCCTTATCAATAACCATGTCCCTGCAAAAAAACATCCTCGCCAATTACGCCAGTCAGAGTTACGTCACGGTTATCGGTATTGTGATATTGCCCCTGTATATCAAGTATATGGGTGCCGAGGCATATGGATTGGTGGGCTTTTTTGCCATGTTGCAGATGTGGTTTAATCTGCTTGATATGGGCCTGACGCCCACTATAGCACGTGAAACAGCGCGCTTTCGGGGTGGCGCAATGGATATACTAAGCTATCGCCACTTGGTAAGGGCACTGGAGGGTGTATTCCTTACAGTAGCACTGTTGGGTGGTGGCGCCATGTTCTTAGTCGCAGGTTATATCGCCCGCGACTGGTTAAAGGCGACTAAATTGCCTATTTCCGAGGTACAGACAGCAGTGCAACTTATGGCGGCAATTGTTGCCATGCGTTGGCTGTGCGGCCTTTATCGCGGTGCAATTAGCGGTTCCGAACGGTTGGTGTGGCTGGGGTGGTATAACTCATTTATTGCTACGTTGCGTTTTGTTGGTGTGCTACCGGTATTGATATTAGTGGGAGTGACGCCGACGATTTTTTTTAGCTTTCAGTTCATTATAGCGGTTTTGGAGCTGACAGGGTTGATTTTATTTGCCTATCATCTATTGCCGGATATCCCTGAGAGCAAGCGATTGCCGTGGTCTTGGGCACCGCTCAAGCCGGTACTCAAGTTTTCCCTCACCATCGCATTTACTTCCTCGGTGTGGGTAATGGTTACTCAGACCGACAAGCTGGTGCTTTCCAAACTCCTGCCGTTGGCAAAGTATGGTTACTTCACCTTAGCTGTACTGGTAGCCAGTGGTGTGATGGTGATAAGTGGCCCCGTCAGTGGCGCGATTATGCCGCGTATGGCAAAATTAGAGGCAGAAGACAACCATGATGGGTTGATTCGTGTTTACCGTCAGGCCACTCAACTGGTAGCAGTGATTGCAAGTGCAGCCTCTATCACAGTAGCCTTTTGCGCCGAGCCTTTGCTGTGGGCATGGACGGGAGATAAAATACTTGCTCATCAAGCTGCGCCTATTTTGATATTATACGCCATAGGCAACGGCATTTTGGCGGTCTCTGCATTTCCTTATTATCTGCAATACGCCAAAGGAGACTTGCGGTTACACTTGATAGGTAATTCGGTCTTGGTGGTGCTGCTAATACCCGCCATTATTGGGGCTGCCAGCCGATATGGGGGAGTGGGGACGGGCTATGTGTGGTTAATAATGAATCTACTTTACTTCATTGCGTGGATTCCCCTTATTCACCATAAATTCGAACCGGGGCTAAATTTGAAATGGTATATTCAAGATGTTTTGGTGATTTTTGGGGTTGCTGCGATAGTGGGCTATTGCTTAAGTTCAATCGTTCTGCATAGTGATAGCCGCTGGCGGTTATCTTGTGCAGTGATGGGATTCGGGTTTTTTGTAATGATGGCTGGTGCATGTGCCTCGTCTGTTGTGTGGTTAAAGGCAAAAATATGGTTTGAGCAGCGGCACATAACCCGGGAGTGATCAGTTTGATGCAAAAAGAAAAAATGCCAAAAGTATATGTATGCGTGGTTACCTATAACCAAGGAAAATACATTTGCCAGTGCTTGCAAAGTATTGTTAATCAAGAAACCAACTTTGATTTTGAAGTGATTATCGGAGAAGACTATTCAACTGACCGTACTCGAGGATTGTGCTGGTGTCTGCGGAGAGCTTCATTGATCTTTTAAATATACATAATAAAATCTATTGAGACTATGAGAATAAACAAAATTCAAAAAATCTTTGGAACTTTGTCAAACTTTCCGGGCCTATTATTTTTACTAGTTAGATTAAGGGAAGCGATAAGAACTATCAGCAAGCATAAGAATTAAATGCTGTACTAAAAAGAGAAATTGAAATGATAGTGTTACCGATAATCACATTAATTATAATTTTCATCTACTATTGGTTATTAAATGATAGGCACTTTGGTGTTGTTAATTTACTGATATTAACTTATATTTTTATGTGTTTGGCCGCATTACTACTCGAATTTTTTCAGGTATTTCACGATGATTCAACTATTTCGTTTGAGCCTATGGCATATTTATCGGTTTGTTTTATTATAATTTTTTGGGGATTTGCCGGATTCAGAGATAGAAAACTTATATCCATAAAGATCGAAAGAATATTCCTATATAGAGCACTAGAATATTTCCTTTTGATTGGCGGATTTTTTTCCATTTTGTTTTTTCTTCCCTTTGCAGTTACTGCCTTAAAGGGAGATATATCATTAAATAGAAATGAAATGGTTGCATCCGGATCTGTATTGGCGAACTTCGGAATAATCAATTCAATATGTTCACTTATGTCTAATTTGTTTATTGTTGCTCAAGTCTGTTCATTTATAAATCTAATTCCAATTAACGGAAAGCGGAATGTTTATAAAGCCTATTTAATGCTAATCAGCAGTTTGTCCTTTGTTGTGTATGTTCTAGCTTATGCCGGCCGTGATGGTGTCGTATTTTGGCTGATGTCTTACGTATTCTGTTTTCTTCTATTCCGAAAATTCCTTATCAAGAGTGATCTAAAGAAGATGAAGCGCGTCTCTGCGTTTGTCTTTGCAATAATTATGATCCCGTTTTTAATGATATCGATATCAAGATTTTCCGAAATGGACGGGGGCACTGTATGGTGGATCATAAATTATGCTGGCCAGCAACTACAAAATTTTAACAACCACTATCAAATTGAGGCGCCACTATTGTATGGCAAACACTCTTTCCCAATCATTTATGATTTTCTAAATTTTGCAGGTTTTGATATCGGCTCAAAGTTTGACATAGATGTTTTCCAATCATATTTTTTGAGTGAAGGCGTTGAACCTTGGGTATTCACTACGTTTATTGGGAGCTTTATTTATGATTTTGGGAAAATAGGGACATTATTACTCCTTTGTATTATGAGTCTTGTTACTAGAAAATTACTGAAGAAAGTAACAAGAACAGGGGATTTGGAGTTTTCCAACCTGCTTATTTTTATACTCCTCTATCAATCTGTATATTGGGGTGTGTTTTATTTTAGATTATATGTTGCTAATTATTACATCCTTTTAATTATTCTTCTTTGTATAGGATTTAAGGCCGTAAAATCTTCTCGGTTTTCATTACTCTATTCCAAGGCTGAAAGAGAATCGTCCCCCAATAATTGTTTTATTCAAAAATTTTTAGATTGTATTCTAAAAGGATCGGCGCTTAACAAAGCTGTGAATTCAAAGGCAACGAATCATGGCTGAACCACATACTCCTATTTGTGTTACGGGTGCATCGGGTATGATAGGGCTTCATATTTGCAGAAAACTACTTGACATGGGTTATAGCACAAAAGTATTAACTCGTTCTTCACATTTTTCGGATCAGCGTGCTGAAGTGTTTACTGGCGATTTATGCGACTATAACAGCATTAGTCGATTTATTGAAAATGCTGAGATGTTGTTTCATTGTGCTGCGGAGTTGAATGATGATTCAAAGATGTGGGAAGTAAATGTTAAGGGGACGGAGATGTTGCTTAAAGCAGCCTCTCAAGTTTCAGTTAAGTATTTTTGTTACTTAAGTAGTGCAGGGGTTGTTGGCAAATGCAACAGAACCTGGGTCGATGAGGATACGCCGTGTAATCCTCAAGATATGTATGAAAAAAGTAAATATGTTGCAGAAAAAATTGTTGCAGAGGGAATCCCAAGATGCAGTACCGTGATACTGAGACCTACAAATGTTATTGATGATTATCGTGCTGGGGCAATTGAGTATTCAATCCGTAGCTCTCTCATTGACAGGATAAAGGTGTTTGTCAAAGGTAGTGAATGTGCGCATATTGTTCACGCTGAAGACGTTGCTGATGCAGCTATATATTTTATAAATAGTCGCTTTGAAAAACCAGAACTCTTTATCGTGTCCTGCGATCATGAGCGATTCAATACATTTGGAGGCTTATGGTCCCTATACAAGGCAATAGAGCGAGGCCAGCCAGTTGAAGAAATTGAACCGATGATTCATTTGCCGATCATTGTACCTTATTTGCTCCGAAGCTTATGGCGGGGGACAGGGAATCTCGGTAACGTCCGTTATTCTTCAGAAAAACTGTTGTCAACAGGTTTTTGCTACAGTCATGGCATCGAAGGTGCTATACGTCGTATAGCTGAAACACAGAGCCATTTGATTGCATAAATATTAAACCGACATTGCTATCTAAACAACTTTTCAAGGTTATATTCAGTTTGACGGGATCGGAAACTAATAATTGCAGCAGCACATCGAATGAGCTTTTTTATAACGGATTTCAAAACAATGAACCAGTATCTCAGTCTATTTGGGGAGTTGTTTGTCCGCAATGAGTCTTCGATTAGAGGAAACTTATAGATATGCATAGTAGCTATCAATCATTTCTTTTCAATTTCTCTGCCTCTTATAGTGGTGGCGGCCTTAAACGTCTTATGGCGTATTCCAGTTGGTTTAATGAACATGGCGGTGCCTCTTTCGTTGTCAATTATCGGCTTGATGGTATTGACAAACAATTTCCTTTTAATAAGTATTTCTTTATGCAACAGAGCAGCTTTTCGCGAGCTATTAACTATTCAAGTCAACTTAACAAAATAATATCAGATTCTGGGGCAGTAGATCTTTACTATTCCTATGGTATACCACTCCCGCGCAAGGTGGGACGGATAAACTGGTTTCATCTGAGTAATGTTTTACCACTGACTAAAGAGAAAATTTTTCTGCCTTTGAAGCGCTACATAGAGATCCGTCTTTTGGGCTTTTTGATTAATCGTTGTTTAAAATACGCAGATGTTATTTCTGCTGAATCAGATACTTCCATTGGGCTCTTTGATAAGCGCTTTTCTCGGAAGCTACTTGTCTCCGTGAACGGGAGCGACGATGAGATAAATGCCTATAAAAACGGCGTAGCGGATGAAGTTAATAAAGACAAAGAGGATATTGCTGTGACGGTGGGCACTTATTATTATAAATGCATTGATGACGTCTATAAAGTATACTCTTATTTGCTAAGATCGAACCCTAGTCTTCGGCTAATCATCATAGGTGATCGCGAATACATTCCGCCTTTCATTCTCGAAGACTCGCGTGTTGTAGCAAAAGGGGTGCTGCCTCAGTCAGACGTTTGCGATTTATTGAGACGATCAAAGTTCTACATAACATCGACAGTGATTGAAAATTCATACAATGCGGCATCAGAAGGAGCATTTCTTGCCAGGGAATCCTTTATCTCCGATATCGGTCCCCACCGCGAGTTATTGCGTGGCGTCTATTTTAAGCGTCTCGCTGATTTGGGCAATCGTGTACCTTGCCTGCATGTAAAGTCTGATGATCTCGATTGGCGAAACCTGAAATCATGGGATCAGGTGATCGTAGAAATGATTAATGTAGTGACAAATAAAAAGTGATGGGTGATGAAATGTTCAAGAATAAAACACTATTAATTACTGGCGGCACGGGCACCTTTGGCAATGCTGTTTTAAGGCGCTTTTTAGATACTGATATTAGAGAAATCCGAATTTTTTCACGCGACGAAAAAAAACAAGATGATATGCGCAATGCCCTGCGGAATCCAAAGGTGAAGTTCTATCTGGGGAATGTTCGGGATTATGACAGTATACTTCTCGCCATGCAGGATGTGGATATGGTTTTTCATGCGGCGGCTCTCAAGCAGGTGCCGTCCTGTGAATTCTTTCCCCTTGAGGCCATACGGACGAACGCTATTGGTGCGGAAAATGTCATGAAAGCTGCATTGGCCTGTAAAATCAGAAAATTGATTACTCTCAGTACCGATAAGGCTGTTTATCCGATAAATGCAATGGGAATGTCTAAGGGGCTGATGGAAAAGCTCATGATCGCCAACGCGCGAGCCCATGGGGAATCAGGTACGATCTTTTGCGGTTCCCGTTACGGCAATGTCATGGGATCCAGGGGTTCCGTAATCCCCCTTTTTATCAGCCAGATCCTGACGGGTGATCCCTTGACGATTACTGATCCGAACATGACACGATTCATGATGTCTATTGATGATGCTTTGGATCTTGTTGTGTATGCCTTTCAACATGGTAATCCGGGCGATGTCTTTGTTCAGAAGGCTCCGGCGGCAACCATTGAAATCCTTGCTAGGTCATTGAAAAAGCTTTTCAAGGGCGACAATGAAATTCGTATTATCGGTACCCGGCATGGTGAAAAGCTTTATGAAACGCTGTTGACACGTGAAGAAATGTCACGGGCCGAAGATATGGGAAATTATTTCAGGATTCCTGCGGATATTCGCGACCTGAATTACGCCTGTTATTTTACCGAGGGACAGACTAGTGTTTCCGGCCATATTGATTACCATTCCCACAATACGCAGCAGTTAGATGAGGGTAGCATGATTGAATTATTGCTGAAACTTCAATTTGTCAGGGATGCTTTGGAAACAGGTAAAATAATATTGTAAATTTCTAAAACTAAGGTTAATTAGACTTTATATATTGTAATAGAGAACATGGTGGTATGAATAAAATGAAACGAATTTTGATTTTGGGTTCTATTGGGATGGCCGGGCATATGATTACGCTTTATTTTAAAGAAAAAGGCTATTATATTACGGCATATTCAGTGATTCCTTTTCCCTATTGCGACAATATTATTGGAAATGCTTTTGAAGCTGAGAATTTTCGAATCATGATATCAGAAGGAAAATATGATGTAATTATTAATTGCATCGGTTTATTAAACCAAACGGCAGAAGAAAACCATTCTGATGCACTGTATTTAAATAGTTATTTGCCACATCTTATTGCTGATACGATAAAAAACAAAAAGACTAAATTAATACACATGAGCACAGATTGTGTGTTCGCTGGTAATACGGGCCCATATTATGAAAAAAGTTTGCGTGATGGTGCAACATTTTACGATCGTTCAAAAGCATTAGGTGAAGTGGAAGATGATAAAAATGTTACCTTTCGTAATTCTATTATCGGCCCTGATATGAATGAAAACGGAATTGGTCTTTTCAACTGGTTCATGAAGCAAAATGGAACTATTAAAGGATTTACAGGTGCATTATGGACAGGAGTTACTACGCTTACACTTGCACGAGCCATTGAAAGAGCGATTGAGGAAAATCTTTGCGGGTTGTATAATTTGGTAAATAATGTAAGTATCTCCAAATATGACTTGCTTGTTCTTTTTAATAAGTATTTTCGCAATAATAGTCTGACTATACTGAGGAATGATTATCTGAAGTTAGATAAATCATTAAGAAATACACGTAAAGATTTTTCTTTCGTGGTTCCTTCTTATGAGCAGATGGTTCAGGAAATGAAGGAATGGGTCTATGCCCATCCAAATCTTTACCCTCATTATCAAAACCTTAATTGAAATGAAAAAAATGAAATTGATGACAATCGTTGGTACGCGGCCGGAAATTATAAAATTGTGCCGGGTGATTCATGAACTGGATAAGCACACAGAACATATTTTGGTCCATTCCGGACAAAATTATGATTATGAACTGAACGAGATTTTTTTCCAGCAGTTGGAAATCCGGAAGCCCGATTATTTTCTGAATGCCGTGGGTGAAAATGCAGCGCATACCATTGGTAATGTTATTGCCAGTGCAGATGATCTATTGGCAAAGGAATGTCCTGATGCCTTTCTTTTACTGGGCGATACGAACAGTTGCCTTTCTGCCATTGCCGCCAAGCGGCGCAAGATACCCATCTTCCATATGGAGGCAGGAAACCGCTGTTTTGATCAGCGGGTGCCGGAAGAGATCAATCGTAAAATTATTGATCATATCAGCGATATTAATTTACCCTATACAGAACATGCCCGTCGTTACCTTCTGGCGGAAGGACTGAAACCGGAAACCGTGATAAAAACGGGGTCTCCTATGAAAGAAGTGCTTGCCTACTACCGCCCTCAGATCGAGGCATCGGATATTCTGGATCGGTTGCAGTTGAATGCAGGCAGTTACTTTGTGGTCAGTGCCCATCGGGAAGAAAATATTGACAATGGTACCAACTTTTCCGATTTGATGGCGTCTCTGAAGGCCATCACGGTGAAATATGACTTGCCTCTAATCGTGTCCACCCATCCGCGAACGAAAAAACGCATGGAAAGTCTGGAGGTAGGTAAACTGGATCAGCGCATTCATTTTCTCAAGCCGCTCGGCTTCTTGGATTACGTGAAACTTCAGATGCATGCCCGCTGTGTAATTTCGGACAGTGGCACCATTACAGAAGAATCTTCCATTTTGAGTTTTCCTGCCGTGACCATACGCCAGGCCCACGAAAGGCCGGAAGGGATGGATGAAGGGACTCTGATTATGTGTGGGCTGAAAGCGGAAAGAGTTCTGGACGCGATTGCTGTTGCCACAGCTCATTATGCTGACACAACCCGACCTTTCAATATTGTTAATGACTACAACACGGAAAATGTTTCTAAGAAAGTTCTCCGAATAATTATGAGTTATACCGATTATGTGAATAGGACGGTCTGGCTTAAGTAGTACGCCAAAAAGACGGCCTATTAACTTCAACGGACATCAGATATTTTCATGCGAATCTTACTTCTCGTCGTTTATTACCTGCCCAGCACTATGTCAAGTGCTAAACTTATTCATGATCTTGCTGCAGAATTCCATCGCCTTGGTCATGAACCGATGGTTGTTGCACCCGACGAAAATATTTTGAGAGATACCGAAATAACCTGTGAAGGCGGGATTGAGGTTTTGCGGGTGCGTACAGGTAAAATAAAAAAAGCCTCCAAGTTGTTACGAGGTTTCAACGAAGCCAGACTTTCAAATACAATTTGGAGAAAAGGAAAACATTTTTTTGATGATCATCCTTGTGATTTGATTATCTACTATTCCCCTACAATTTTTTGGGGGACGCTTGTGAAAAGGTTGAAGAAGCTTTTTTCCTGCCCATCTTATTTGGTACTCAGGGACATCTTTCCACAATGGGCGCTGGATGCAGGCGTTTTGAGACGTGGCATGATTTATAGTTATTTCAAATTTAAAGAAAAACAAAATTATGAAGCCGCAGATATTATTGGAGTACAATCGCCGGCGAATTTGCACTATTTTGAAGAAAATGGTCTTGATAAGCAATATCGAACGGAATTGCTTTATAACTGGGCTACGCCGCATGAGGGCAATATTCAAGCGAGTATGCATCGTGTACGTTTGGAATTAAAGGGGAAAGTCGTCTTTTTCTACGGTGGAAATATCGGCGTTGCCCAAGATATGGATAACATTATCCGCCTTGCGAAAAATTTACAGAATGAGAAAAATGTACATTTTTTGCTGGTTGGCGACGGAAGTGAAGTGTCCAGATTGAGAGCGGATATTGTGTCAAATGGATTGATTAATATTACCATACACGACGCGGTGGGGCAGCAAGAATATCTGTCCATGCTTTCCGAGTTTAATGTAGGTTTGATTTCGCTCGATCGTGATTTGAGAACACAGAATTTCCCGGGTAAGCTGCTTGGATATATGTACCATTCCATGCCGATACTGGCCAGTATAAACCCCGGCAACGACTTGAAAGAAATGCTGGAAGATAATAACGCTGGGTTGGTTTGCATTAATGGCGAAGATGACCTACTGGCGTCTTATGCAAGAAGGTTGTTAGACGACGAGAATTTACGTCGTCAACTGGGGCTCAATGCCCGTGCTCTTTTAGAAAGCACTTTTTCGGTTTCGAAGGCGGCGAAACAAATTCTGGCTCATTTCAATCGAAAGAATTAGCATGACCTGTATTCCACGCATATTAATTACGGGTGCCACAGGCGCTGTTGGTCCTCTGGTGGTCAATGCACTTCATGAAGAAGGTTACTCTATCCGCACATTGTCAATTGATCGTCCAACAGTTGGGCTCTGGCCTGATGATGCGGAAGTGCTTATTGGCGATGTAACAAATTCAGATTGCGTGCAAGCTGCGATGCAAGGTGTTGATGCGGTAATTCACCTTGCTGCTTTGTTGCATATCGATAATCCGCCGATTAGTCTAAAAGAAAAATATGAAAAGATTAATGTGGGGGGGACCGCAAATGTAGTTTCAAAGGCTGTTCAAGCTGGAGTCAGTCGTGTTGTTTTTTTTAGTACGATTGCCATTTATGGTCAGTCAAGCGGCCGCATTTTAACGGAAGATACGATACCCAATCCCGATACATTCTATTCGCAAACAAAGTATGCGGCGGAAAGAATTGTACTTGAAGCTAAAGGATTAGATGGCCGGCAGATCGGGACTGTATTAAGATTTGGAGCTATTTACGGGGCAAGGATAAAGGGGAATTATCAGCGGCTTTTACAAGCTTTGGTTAAAGGACGGTTTATTCCTATTGGGGATTGTACAAATCGTCGTACATTGGTTTACGATAAGGATGTGGCGCGTGCGGCTGTATTGGCCTTAATGCATCCATTGGCTGCTGGAAAGATATTTAATGTCTCCGACGGAAATATTCACTTATTGAAAGATATAATTTCCACTATGTGTAAAGTTGTTGGACGACAATCGCCCCGGTTTGCGCTGCCGGTAATTTCAACTCGATTTGCAGTCGGTATTGTTGAACATTTCGCACGTCTAAGCGGTATCAAACCACCGATTAGCCGTGCGACAATCGATAAATTTACAGAAGACATGGCAGTTGATAGCAGTCGCATCCAAAAAGTGCTTGGTTTTATTCCTCATTATGATTTGTTGGCTGGTTGGCAAGATGCCGTTCAGGAAATGAAGCAGTCCGGAATATTATGATGAAAAGAATATTTGATGTTGTTTTTTCGCTTGTTGCGCTTTGTTTATATTGTATCCCAATTATTTTTATATCTCTTATGATAATGCTTACTTCTAAAGGTCCTATTATTTACTGGTCGAATAGGGTTGGTAAAGACAACGCAATTTTCCGGATGCCCAAATTTCGTACAATGCGAATTGATACCCCTGCAGTGGCTACTCATCTTTTGAATGATCCTGATCGCTATCTAACGCCTGTCGGTAAGTTTCTGCGAAAATCGAGTCTTGATGAATTGCCACAATTATGGAGTGTTTTGAAGGGGGATATGAGTTTTGTGGGCCCTAGGCCTGCGTTGTTCAATCAAGATGATCTGATTGCCTTGCGAACAGTGAAAGGTGTTCACCGATTGATTCCGGGGATCACGGGATGGGCACAGATCAATGGTCGGGACGATTTACCTATCCCTGTCAAGGTCAAGTTCGATGTCCACTATCTGGAGAACCGCTCCCTGATATTTGACATAAAAATACTGTTTTTGACGCTGTTGAAAGTGTTACGCCGTGAAGGAGTGACGCACTGAAATGAATCTGGGAAAAGCTTTGGATAATGTTAATAAACGCGATATCATTGGAATTGAAGAAAAGGTAATGGATGTTGCGTTCCGGTAGAAGTAATAGTTGCACTATAGCCCGCAGTTGTATATAAATCTTTAGAGTAAATGGTTTTTAACAATAATATGATTATCAATCCTCAACTTAAAAATCCGAA
>PLGI01000003.1 GCA_003139775.1 Syntrophaceae bacterium
GGCGACTTCAAACGGAATAGCCACATATTCTTAGATGCTGTAAATTTGTTACTTACAGAATAATAATTCCCTTTTGATCTTTAAACCTGCTGTTAAAATAATTTCGTTCTATAGCATCGAACCTTTTGCTTTTTCCCCCTGCTAGGCATAAACTTAAAATATATTTTCACACTGTGAATATAAAAAGAAATAAGTGTTGAATTAGAGGCTGATATTTAGTAAAAGTCTTCAACCCCCAAACAAAAAAACGCAAGAAAAAGCTGCATATCCATTTTGAAGATTAAGTTCGAACGTTTGTTGGCATTTTAAAAATCAGCGGAGCATAAAAGAAGAATAATATGATAAAACCGAGCTGGGACATCTTTAAAGCAAAATTTAGTGAAAACCATCAAAATAATTTTGAATGGTTTTGTTATTTATTGTTCTGCCAAGAATTTAATCAGCGTCAAGGAATTTTTCGCTATGTGAATCATTCTGGAATGGAAACAAACCCTGTTAAAATCGGTGATGAGTTTATTGCTTGGGAAGCAAAATTCTATGAAGATAAATTGTCCGATCATAAAGATGAATTTATTAGAAAGTTAGAAATAACAAAAAACAAGAATCCAGAAACAACCAAGATGGTTTTCTATACTCCTATTGATTGGACCGAAAGCAGTAAAACAACTAAAAGAACAACAAAGCAGCAAGACGAAATAGAAAAATATGCACAAGATAAGAATATTAAAATCGTTTGGAAAGGCGCCAGTTTCTTTGAATCTCCATTTGTGTCCATCCAAAACGAGATAATTTCTAAACATTTTTTCAGTCTTGATAAAAGTGTTTTTGCTTTAATTAAGGCGCAACAAATACACTCAGAGAATATCCTTAATGAAATACAAACATCTATAACTTTTTGTGGTCAAAATATTGAAATTGATAGAAGCAAAGATTTAGCAAAATTGAAAAATAATGGTTTAGAGAAAGCACTAATTTTAAGTGGCACTGGCGGAGTTGGAAAAACGGCAATTGTCAAAAATCTTTACTCTCAATTAAAAGGGACACAACCTTTTTATATTTTCAAGGCAACTGAATTTGAACTAAGAAGCATCAATGATTTATTTTCAGGATTAGATTTTCAAGATTTCGTCGAAGTCCATAAAGATGAAACTCACAAAATTATAGTAATTGATTCTGCAGAAAAATTACTAGACTTAAAAAATACCGATCCGTTCAAAGAATTTTTACTCATTCTAATCCAAAATAACTGGAAACTTATTTTCACAACAAGAGATAATTATTTAGAGGATTTAAATTATGAATTTTTTGAAATTTATAAAATTACTCCTTTAAATATAAATATATCGAATATAGATATAGACGAATTAAACAAAATTTCCAGTAATTATAAATTTGTACTTCCAAAGGATGAACGGCTGTTAGAATTTATAAAAAATCCATTCTATCTCGGTGAATACCTAAAATATTATAAAGCAGATGAAGAAATAGCTTATATAGATTTCAAAGAAAAGTTATGGAATAAAAATATCAGGAAATCCAAACCTGCAAGGGAACAGTGTTTTTTAAAGATAGCTTTTCAAAGGGCAAATGACGGGCAGTTCTTTATCAATCCAATTTGTGAATCGCAAATCTTGGATAATGAATTAAAAAGAGATGGGATTTTGGGTTATGAATCACCACATGGATATTTCATCACTCATGATATTTACGAAGAATGGGCATTAGAGAAAATAATTGAAGCCGAATTTATCAGAAAATCAAACAATCAGGAATTTTTTAAAAGGATAGGACAGTCGCTGCCAATTCGCAGAAGTTTCAGAAACTGGTTATCGGACAAACTTTTGTTAGCGCATCTTTCGATCAAAGATTTTATCGACGAAGTTATTAAAGATCATAAAATTGAATCCCATTGGAAAGATGCAACTTTGGTAGCAGTTTTATTGTCCGATCATTCAGATATATTTTTTGAATTATTTAAGGAAAATTTAAAAGAAAATAATTGTGAATTGCTCAAAAGAATAACTTTTTTGCTCAGAATTGCCTGCAAGGAGGTGGATGATGACTTCTTTAAACAATTAGGAGTGAAAAGCACGAATTTGTTTTCGATGAAATATGTATTAACTAAACCAAGGGGGAAAGGTTGGCAAAGTCTCATCAAATTCGTTTTTGAAAATTTAGATAACATAGGTATTAAGAATATATTTTTTGTTTTGCCAATAATTCACGATTGGAATAGCAAGTTTAAAGAAGGAGCAACCACTAAATATTCAAGTTTAATTGCATTACACTATTACCAATGGACTATTAAAGAAAATGTCTATTTTGATCGGGATGGTACAAAAGACGATCTTTTACAAACAATTCTTTATGGTTCTTCTGAAATCAAGAATGAATTAAAAGAAATTCTTGAGGAGATTCTTAAAAATAAATGGAAAAATCACAGAGACCCTTATCACGATCTATCACAAGTTATTTTGACGAAACTTGAAGGAATCACAATTTCTAAAGTTCTTCCAAAAAATGTATTACAGCTTGCTGACTTATTTTGGTCTTATACTCCTGTAAAAAATGATTCTTATTACCATTCAAGAATGGGATTGGAACAATATTATGGCTTGGAAGATGAACACCTTAATTATTTTCCAGCAAGTTCATACCAAACTCCCATATATTGGCTTCTTCAATTTTCTTTGCAAGAAACGGTAGATTTTATTTTGAAATTTACAAATAAGACGGTCGAATGTTTTGCTAAGTCTGATTTTGCAAAAAATGAAGTTGAAGAAGTAGAAGTTTTTATCGAAGAAGATAAATCAATTAAACAATACATAAGCAATAGAATTTGGTGCACATATAGAGGTACGCAAGTCTCTCCACATGTTTTAGAATCAATGCACATGGCCTTGGAGAAATATTTTCTTGAAATCGGGAAGCATGCCGATTCAAAAATATTAGAAAGCTGGCTTCTTTATCTACTTAAAAACTCAAAATCTGCTTCTGTTTCGGCAGTAGTCACAAGTATTGTCTTGGCCTATCCTGAAAAAACTTTTAACGTTGCAAAGATACTTTTTAAAACGAAGGGTTTTTTTCATTACGATACAGCCAGATTTACTTTAGACCTTCAACATAAAAGCTCTCTTCTTATATTAAGAGATAGTTTTGGAATTAATTATGAAAGAAAATCTCATGAAGATGAACGATTGAAGGCTTGTGATGATAAACATAGAAATAATTCACTCGAACAGATATTTGTATATTATCAATTTTTCAGAAGTGGAGAAACAAGTGAAGAGGAAGCACATAAAAGACAAGCAGAACTGTGGGAAATATTAGATAATTATTATAAAGACTTGCCTAAATCTTCGGAAGAAAATGCATCTGATAAAATATGGAGGCTTTACCTTGCAAGGATGGATAAAAGAAAGATGAAGCCTACAACCGAAGAAACAGATGGGGGGATTCTTATAAATTTTAATCCTGAGATTGATCCTGAGCTTAAAAAATATAGTGAAACTTCCCTTGAAAAAAGCTCTGCGCCAATGAAATACGCGTCCTTAAGTTTATGGGCAAACTATAAAATATCAAATGACGACAAATACAAAACATACGAGCAATATGAAAAGAATCCGAAACTTGCACTCAAAGAAGTCGAAGAAATTATTTCAAAGCTGAAAATAACAAAAAGACCAAAATCCTTGGAACTTCACCATTCCGAAGAAGAGAGCTTTTATCTCTTCAATCACACCATTCCTGCGCATGTATGTTCCGTTTTAGTGAGGGATCATTTTCAGCAACTGTCAAGAGAAGAACGGACTTTTTGTAAAGATATTATTTTAGAAGTAGCTTTTTTACCTTTTCTTCCAAATTATCAATATCAAATATCTGATGGAACGCAGTCGGCAATTTCTGTACTCCCTTTCCTAATCAATGAATTTCCAGAAGAAAAGGAAGATATAAAAATAATTTTACTACTTACGCTATTCAATGACTATCCAGTTGATATGGGCGGCACTACCTTCAGCACATTTTCTATTATGGCAATTCATGCACTACGGGAAAATAATCCTAACGATGCTGAATCAATATTTTTTGGTTACTTGCTATTAAAGTCTAAATACGAGAAATTAAGAAAAAAACTTTTCAAAGAAAATCATCAAAAAGGTATTTATGAACTTCACGAAAATCAAATAATAGAAAAGTTTCTAAAAGAAAATGAGATAAGTTTAAAAAAAGTAGTTGAAAATAAAATTTCTAAGGATGATTTAGAAGACATCACGAAATTAGATTTAAACATTTTAAGGACAGCTTTTTTATTGATCCCTCAAAAAACTGACAATAAAGAATACAAAGAAATAGTCAAAAAGATTATATGTGCATTTGCTAAAAAATTATTGTTACGTGATAGAGATGATAAAATTGATTATAGAGTTCGACATGATTTTTTGAAAAAATATTCCTATTTTGTATTAAATTCTCCGAAAGAAGAAATCCCGGAATATTTGAAATCATTTCTTGATCGTTTTAATAGCTCAGAAGCAATTGCTGATCTATTCGAAGAATTCATCTTAATCGAAGATAACTTTAATTTATATGAAAATTTTTGGGAAGTTTGGAATTTATTTAAAAACAAAGTAATTGAACTTTGTAAAGATGGAGATGGATTTTGGTATGTTGAAAGGATTGTAAAAAGTTATCTTTTTGCTCAAACCAGATGGAAAGAAACAACTGTCGAATGGCACACATTAAAGGGTGAGAATAAAATATTTTTTAAAGAAATGTCTGAGAAGCTCGGTCATTGCCCTTCATCTCTATATGCAATTTCAAAGCTGTTAAATGATATTGGATCGCCTTATTTGAATGATGGTATATCCTGGATTTCAAGTATGCTGGATAAAAATAAAAATTTGTTAGGTGCAAAGTTAGAAAATAATACCATTTATCACTTGGAAAATCTTATCAGAAAATACATATATAAAAATCGTGAAAAAATCAGAAAAACGCAAAAGTTAAAAGGAGAGGTTTTAATAATATTAAACTTTTTAATAGAAAAAGGATCTGTTGTTGGCTATATGTTAAGGGAAAATATTTTATGAATCAATGGAAACGTTTCTGTTTTTATATAACCAATCGGTCCATCGGACGTTCATTCCGCGCCTAATGTTATGAGGATAATTTCTTTCCGCTCTTCGCTGAGGCGATAATGCTTGACGGTGTTACTGATCAGCCCATACCATTTCAAGTGGTATTCCTTATTGACTAAAAGCGCAAATTAACGTATTTTTTAAAAACATTAGAGATTAAAAAAATTGGGAAATAATTATCAATGAAAATATTGATTACTGGGGCAAGTGGGTTCATCGGAACGCGTGTGAGTCATTACCTTGTAAGAAATGAGAATGTAAAGGTATACGGGACTTATTTAACAAATGAGTTCGTTAGAGTAGAAAGCACGAACCATGAGCGATTAGACGTTTCTAACAAACAAGCAGTTAATTCACTATTTCAGCGAATCGGACCTAACATTGTTATTCATATTGCAGGCACGAAGGATGTCGCTTTTTGTCAGAGGTATCCTCAGAGAGCCCGGCAAATTCACGTTGAGGGGACGAATAATGTGACAAGTGCTTGCCAAGAATTAAGAGCTAGACTAATATATGTTTCTTCTGATTGTGTTTTTAATGGTACTAAGCAGATATATTTTGAAGAAGACATTGCTAAACCATTCAACACTTACGGGCAAGTAAAATTTGAGGGAGAAAAAATTGTATTAAGTTCAAGTCTAAGTTTTATAATTATAAGATCTAGTATATTATTCGGTTATCATTTGCCATTACAATCATCAAACACAGTTAGTGACACGATAAATAGTCTTGCTAATAATCAAAGAATAGAGATGCCTACAAATCTCTATAATACACCTATATATATTGGCGAAGGAGCAATGGCTATTAGTAAAATAGCTTTATCAAATTTAGAAGGCATATTTCATTTGTCAGGCAAGGATAGTGTAAGCCGCTATGAACTTGCGTTGGCTACTGCTCAATATTTTGGCCTTAATGAGAATCTAGTAGAGCCAATTGAGTCAGCATTAGGATTAAGACCTAAATATTCTTGTCTAAATTCTAATAAACTGGAACGGAGCTTAAAAATTGAATTATCAGGAATCAAAGAGGGGTTATTAAAGATGAAATCAGACGGTGTAATCCCATCAGGAATAACATTATTAGATGGCTATGATAAACACATAATTGACACTAAAAGATATCTCTAATATACTTTAAATAAAGGGTACAAAATATGATTGACAGGAATTATCTTATACAGAACATATCAAAACGAATAGAAGAAGGAGAACACAAGTTGCTTGAAACAGGGCCTATTCTTGATGATGTGCTTATTAATGAAATAAAGAAATCAGGCACTGACAGAAGGTACGGTGTTAATTTAATTTGTCGTCCATCTGAGATAATCATGGAGCATATTCAAACAATCATTGAGTATCTCAGTAACTTTGAGCCTAATCAATATTTCTATCCTATCAAAGACATCCATTTGACATTGCTTGAGATTTGTCATAGCCAACCCATAGAAAAAGTAGACAGAATCGCTGATATTTTGAAATTGAACATTAGGAGTGTTTTATCCGAAGTTGAAAGAATAAAGTTAGATTCTCCAATTTTATCATTTGATCCTCGCGGGGTAGCATTAAATTTTATTCCCTCTAATGATTCTCTTCAAACGGGGCGGGAAATAATGTCTGAAAGAATAAATAATACCGGTATCCAATTAGACGCAAGATATGCAGCCATGTCTGCCCATGTAACTTTGATGAGATATATATCTCCTATTTCTATACCTATAGAAAAATGGATACATATATTGAAAAATGCACCTCAACTTCGGGAACAGAATTGGATCATGGATAATATATTTATTTCGTGGGGCGCGACTTGGTATGGCATGGCTTCTTGCATAAAAATCAATGGGCCCTATAAACTCAAGTCTGAGGGTAGTGAGGAATGACTAAGTTACATATTTTCTCTCCTGATGTGTCCTGGCAAGCCAGGATACATAAAAATTCAGATCTTAAAGAGGCAGCAGCCAAGGCAGTAATTGAAAGAAATATCATCTCTAGATATGATCATATTTATTTAGATTGTGGTAGCACTTTTGTATATCTAGCAAAGGAGATATTCGCCTCATATGATAAGTTGTCTCCCCTAACCATTTATACAACTAATGCCTCTATACTTTCTGAATATATGGCATTAGAACATCGTGACCTTTTTAATTTCATACTTATAGGCGGAAGATATGTTCCACATCACGATGCTTTTGACGGAAAAGGCTTTGAATTTGAAACCCAAAGTGAAGTAATCATCGACAAAGCCTTCATCGGGGTATGTCCTATCAATTTAAAATTGATTGTTTATGGAAGTATCTCAGATGTGATAACAATAAAACAAAAAGTGATTAATAAATCATCAGAAATATATTTTCTTTGCGATGAGAATAAGTTTCATGAGCCACCACTAGGAAGTCGTATTGTCGGCAAAGTTGACTGTACAATTGACAATACATTAAATTTTTTTGTTGATCATGATAAAGTAAAGAGTATCCCAACAAGAATAATTGTTGGGATGAAGGATGATTCCGATCACTCTAAAGAATTTAATGAATTCTTACAAATGGCTAATAGCATTGGTCTAATTACCAATAATTCAGTAATATTGGCATAGTTGAGGGCAACGTGAAACATTTCATTAGTATTAATCAGGTTTCACCATTAAAGTTGAAATCTGATCATGGTGGGAATGGAGCCATTCTGTTTCGTCGTTTGTTAACAGATGATGAGTTTGTTAGTCCTATTGATTTTATTGATTACACTATTATACCAACAAAATGTGAAATTGGTACTCATCAACATGTAAACAATGAGGAAATATATTTTATTGTATCGGGTACCCCACTAGTTATTATAAACGGTGATGAGAAGCGTCTAGAGTCGGGAAGTATAGCTGTAGTTCGCTCAGAGCAAACTCATAGCCTAGTGAATGATACAGATTCTGATGTTGTAATATTGGTTATACAAGTAGCAATACCTTAAGTGAATGAATAACAATATGCAATGTATTAATGCGGTTCTCGATTGTCGTATAAATGGAAATTGGTTTTTTACCTATTTCGATGAAGCGTCACGAAAAATAATCGACGGAAAAGAGATAAATCATGAGGATACCGATAAATTTCGTAGAGTAATAAAGGAAAAGAAGTTTGTTGAACTGACAAATTCAATTCAAGAAATTGTCGTTCCGTATGTGTTGTTAGGAATTGTGCTAATTGATAAAGATTATGAGGAGCCTGGTTCGCGGTCCGTATTGAGTTCATATCCGATTCCAATAGTCCGTGTCCCTCCGCATGTCGCTTTAATTCATTCATCTGTTCTTAATATTGGTCAATCTCTTCTTATTGATTCAAGTTCAAAAGGAAAACTTGTTTTGTTTCAGATAAAAGCGGATGGGAGTTTCACAACTTTCGGAGAAAACAGTAGTTTATCGAAAGTTTTTAGTATGCAATCAAGTGATAAACATGATTTCGATGATGTATTGCTTCATCGTTTATACTCGAGTAACACCTTTATAGAAAAACCTGATATTTCAAATGGCAGCTTGAATACTCTCAGAAATTTAGAGGCAAGTTACTTGACCGCTATAGATGATTATAAAAAAATAATTAAGAGTAGTCTAAAAGAATTGTTCGATACAATCATATCTCTTAATTATGTTGCAGATATCAATCTTATTCTCTGCTCTGGTCTTTTTTTTGAGGTTCTACTTGATCCACTTCGCGAAATACTTAGAGAAAGGTTGATCGGAAAAGATCTGCCAATTCCCACTGAAGGTTTCATGATAAAAAAGACGGCTAACGTTGCTTTACAAATTGGCGCATTAAATTATGCGCAAAAAATAATATGTGGTCCAGGAGTTTGGGCAACCCACCATACACAATCACGAATATTCAATATAAAAACGCCACCAGAAAATATTGAATATAAGATTATTCATCCAACTCAAAGCGTTTATGATCTTACAGATAATTCAATTATTGAATTTACGAAATCAAAACCAATTTTAGTTGTTATTGATGATAAAGTTTTTGATCTTTATGGTCAAGACATTTTTGCCTATCTTGAAAAAAAGACAAATTTAACTGGCCACTTAAGAATAAAAGGCGAGGAACGTAACAAAACATGGATTCAAGCACAGGAAATCTGCAAGGCTGCTATAGAAGCAGGGTTGAGGCGAGATGGAATAATACTGGCAATTGGAGGTGGTGTTGTCCTTGATGTTGTAGGTTTTGCCGCTTCCATATTTCGTAGAGGGGTTCCTTATCTGAGGATACCGACAACCTTAATTGGCATGATAGATGTCGGAGTTGGTATTAAACAAGGAATTAATTTTGGAAAACATAAAAATTTATTGGGAGCCTTTTATCCAGCAATCGGAAGTATTAATGATTCGCTTTTCTTGAAAACTCTTGACAAGAAAGAAATAACATTTGGGATTGCTGAAATAGTTAAAATGGGTATCATTTGCGATGAAGAGCTTTTCAAGCTCATTGAACAGAATGGCGAAGCGTTAGTTGATAATAAGTTTCAACAACCGAGCGAAATTGCATTAGAAGTTATGTTACGTTCTGAGCAAACAATGATGGCTGAACTACAACCTAATATTAAAGAGGCAAATTTGCAGAGATTAGTCGATTTTGGTCATACGTTCAGTCCAACTATTGAAGCCATGAGTGACTATACAATTCCTCATGGTTTAGCCGTCGGAATAGATATGCTTTATTGCACTTTTACTGCTGTTCAACGAAGGATTTGCAAAAGAGAAGCCTTAAAAAGATTATTAGATGTGTATAACTTAATTGGATTAGATTTCAAGCAAACTGTCTCATCAGCTCAAGATCTGTTAAGTGCACTAGATACCATAAGAGCTCACAGGGGTGGAACGTTGAATTTGGTAGTTCCTAAGGATATTGGGTTAGCAGAATTCATTCAAGATGTTAGTTACGCAGAAATTCAACAAGCTATTGCATTTTCGAATTCGTATAGGAGATAGCTGAATGGCGGCTTTAGTGTTTGATCTTGGGGGAACTCATCTTAGAAGTGCTATTGCTGATGACAAAGCCTCTCTTCTTAATATAAAAAAAAAGAGAATAAAAAGTTTCATCCATAATTACTCACCTGCGGATATTTGGAATGAGATTATCAATGAGATTGTTAATTACAGCAGCGATGCCCAAAGTCTAATAACGAAAGAATCTCCGATAATAATATCTTTTCCAGGACCTGTAGAGTTTCCTTCACGCATTATTAATGCACCGACTGTTGTCGGTAATAATGATGCCATCCCGGATCTTGTGGAGAAGGTAAAACACATTACTGGACGTCAAACGTATATAATAAACGATGTTTCGGCCGCTGCTTGGTACTTTAGTAATAAAATTGATTCTAATCGGTTCATTGTTGTTACTGTTAGCAGCGGAATAGGGAGTAAAGTATTTGATAGAGGCAAAGTTAAAGGTGTACTTGATGATGTGCCTTTTGCAGGAGAGATTGGGCATATTGTGATTGATCGAAAAAATGATGCATTGCTTTGTGATTGTGGCGGCAAAGGGCACTTAGGCGCAATTTCATCAGGGCGGGGCGTAGAACGATTTGCCAGAATTGAGGCTAATCGTGATAGAATCAATTTTAATAAGTCTGTTTGTGCTGCAACTTTTCATGGCTCACCTGATAACCTGACCAACGAAGATCATATTGTGCCAGCAGCTAAATTGGGTGATTTATGGACTATTAATGTCATTAGTCAATGTTCACGTCCTCTTGCAACAATTTTATTATTTCTGACAGCTGCCTTTGGGCTTGACAAAGTAGTCATAATTGGAGGTTTTGCGTTATCACTAGATGAAATTTATAAATGCATTCTTCAGAAAGAAATGGCGGATATTTGCGACTATGCATTACTATCAAATAAAATTGATGATCTTTTGGTGATGGGTGACGCTGATGAAGAAGCGTGCCTAAAAGGTGCTGCCGTATATTCCCTAAATATTTGATGCAATCAATCTTTTAATTTACGCTTTATTATTCAAGCTATTTAATATGTCAAAATATTTCGCTGGACGCCAAGACTCTGGATGACCTGTTATTTGTACTATGGCTATGTTATTTACTGAGAAGTTAATTTTATATTCCTCAACTCGTAGAGATTTAATAATGTGATCCTTTTCTTCACGTTTTAGTTTTCCATATAATAAACTAAGATGTGGCATATATTCAAAATCTGTTTTAATATTGAAAATAGTTATTGCTCTTAAATAAGCCTGCATAATTTGAGTTGTTTTTTCTACTCTAATAAAAAGACATTTAAAATATTCCTCAAGATGATCAAGCCTCTCAAGTCTTATTTCAAAAGGATGGATTAGAGAAACTAATTGGAATATTTTTTGGGAAACATCATCTATGCTTCCCGTAAGACTGTCAATCAAAGTTATGTGTGGAATGAAAAGAGGTGTTTGATATCGGACACTAAAACTTGAAATGATTCTACTAAGTGAGTCATAAATATCACCAGAAGGAATCAACCAAATTGAATATGAATTTGTTTCAGTCATATTACTTCTCTCACTCTCTGTCTATTCCAATAATTTAGACATGTTGTTCAGATTGAATCAGTCACCCTTGATCGGAGCGAAGCTACGCTTGTGTTGTATTAATTCTCATAATTGGTTCCTCAGATCAAGCTGGGATTTTTCCTTCTCAGCTTTAATATATAACCTGCTGAGCCTAATTCTCCAAAGAATTTAAAAAGACGTATATCTTTTCTGAAGCGCCTCGAACGATTCTAATCAGATCTCTCTTCCACCCCCTAGACATCTGACAATTAAATTTAAATTTTTCTTGACTCTATTTCTCTAACATAGTTTATATTCCACACTTTATATCAGCTCATAGCTCATGAGTTTCTCCACTTCAACTTGTTCGCGCATTATATACATGCCGAATGCTTGAAAGAGAAAACTTTAAATTTGTTCTCAATTATTAAATTTAGGCCAACAACCAATATAATAGGAGGGCAAAATGCCAAAACCAGTAATGTTGTCAATAGTCGCCATAA
>PLGI01000083.1 GCA_003139775.1 Syntrophaceae bacterium
GCCAGTTCTCTACTCTACTGTAAGATAGTAATGTAAGCTAATTCAAATGAACCAGGCTCTTCATTTACGATTTGAAAAAAGCAGGAAAAGACTTAACGTATCTATCCCTGCTTATTCGGTTTGCAGATACTTATTCATACATGTCTTCTATTTCATTGGTAAAGTGCGTTAAAACTTCATTGCGTTTAACTTTAAGCGTGGGTGTCATCTCGCCGGATTCCACGGTTAATTTGCGCGGCAGGATGAAGTATTTCTTGATGCGTTCATAATCCTCGAGCTCGGTGTTGACCTGCTGGATATCCTGATCGATGAGGGCCTTGAGCTCGGGACGGTCGATGAAATCATTGCCTACTTGTACACAGGTACGAATACCATTTTCCTCGGCAAAGATAAGAGCGTTTTTATCGTACACAATGCTCTGTTCTCCGAAATAGCGGATAAAAGTTTCGAAGTTCGGCACTACCAGCGCGGTGACATACTTGCGGTTGTCGCCTACTGGCATAACCACATCTATGTAGCGTGACAGCGAGAATTTGGCCTCGATCTTGGCCGAGGGCACATTTTTGCCCGTGTCCAACACCATCAGGCCTTTCTTGCGGTCCACGATGCGCAGATATCCGTCTGCACACATCACAACGATGTCCCCGGTTTTGTAAAATCCTTCCGGGGTGAAGGCATCCTGCGTCGCCTCGGGATTGTTCCAATATCCCTGAAAGATATTCTCGCCTTTAACCTGCCATTCGCCATCCTCGGCGATTCTGCCTTCGACACCGGGCGCTACTGGTCCTACCGAGCCGGGCAGGATCTTGTTCACACGATTGATAGTTATGGTATTGCAGGTTTCAGTGGACCCATAACCCTCGTAGATACGGATCCCCATGGCTAGAAATACCTTGCACAAGTCCGCCGGAAGGCTGCCCGCCGCAGAAAAGGCGAAGCGGAACCGTCCGCCCATCATATCGCGCACCTTTGAAAACATCAGCTTGTCCACCAGTTTATACCTGAGTTTGAGTAGAAAAGGCACGCCTGCTGTGATATCGGTACCTTCGGACATGTCTATGAAACCGTTGGCATCTGTGCGATACTCGACTAGTTCGAGTCCGGTCTTCATGGCATAGTCGAAGATTGCCTTTTTAATCGGTGAATTCGCGGCGCGGGACTGCATGGTCATATAGATACGCTCGTAGAGCCTTGGTACAGACACGAAGGCCGTTGGCCGGAAGATCCGGAGATCGTCGACCATGGTCTTGGGGTCGGTATATGCGATGGTAACCGCCGCGTGCATGGCGCAACCATGGCCGCACTCGCGCTCGTAGGTATGTGACAGAGGCAGGAATGATAAGAAGACATCTTCTTCCGTAAACGGTCTGGCACTGAAGACCGAGAGGTCGCGCCTGCAGGCCGCGTTGATGCTGCGGTGGGTATGTACGGCGCCTTTGGGCAGGCCGGTTGTGCCCGAGGTGTAGACTATGGTCATGGGATCGTCGAGTTTTACCGCGCGCCAGCGCTGCTCAAACGCGCCGGCATCCTTGGCAAGCAGTTCTCTACCCATCGTCCGCAGGGCCCCCAATGAAAGCACCTGTTCATCCGCTGCCGAATAGACTTCTTCCATGAAGATAACTTTTTCAAGTGAAGGCATTTCCTGCCACACGCTTCTGATTTTGCTCAGGTTCACTTCATCATCCACATAAAGGATGCGGGCACCTGAATCGTTGACAATGTGCTTGATTTCGGCCGTTGAGACTGTAGGATAGATACAGACGGTAATTGCCCCTCCGCAGAGGATGGAATAATCGGCCCATACCCATGGCGGACTCGTGTGGGCCATGATGCACGCACGGTCCCCTTTGGCAAGGCCAAGCTGCTGGAGCCCTGTCGAGAGCTCACCCACGAGACTAAAAAGCTGTGCAAAAGTGAGCGAGTCGGTTTGGGTGTCTTTTGTCTTCCACCACTGGGCGCGTCTGGATCCGAACTGGGTGGCGTTGCGGTGGAGAAGCTCGGGAAAGGTTTGGGTGGTAATGTACCACGGTTGAGATGCATTACTCATAGGTGTACTCCTCTTCTCGGATGATTTACTCATGGTAAACCTGTTGTTTATATACTAATAAACCATTCCAACGGTATACGGGTTTTTTACAAAACAAATATATGGTAGTTGTTTGTTTGTCAAGAAAATGTAAACTAACCTGTGTAAATGGAAAAATTTTCATTCTGCTAGATTTAATCATATCAAATCCCGTCCGGTCTAGATAATGTTCCGGTTTTTTATTATCTGCCCCAAATGATTGTACCATATGTTAAATTAAAGTTCAGAAATTTTTGTTTATTACGGATTGAAATGTTGCATAAATGGGTTGAATAAGAAAATCAACATTACAGGAAGTTATCAATAAAAAAAGCAGAGCCATTTCTGACCCTGCCATGAAAGCATTTTAAAATGTTTATTTAATGCTTATTTATTTTGCCCATATAATACCTAATTCTTTTAGCATTACGATAAACAATGATATTAAATATGCTATAAGAACAATTGTAGTTACTATCTCTGTTTTTGTCATTTTACCTTCTGTTGTTGTGTTCTTATCCTCTGTTTCTGTCATTTTATCCTCCTTCCGGTGTAAAGGCGTCTAATAATTAATATCCGAACTTCTTTTTTATGATAGGTTAATTATTATTATAGCACTATTATTTTTTAAAAAAAAGGGGGGAATATATGGCTTTGTTGATTACGGATTGATGTCTTGCATTTTAATGACGGTTGATGGTTTGAGGAAGTTGTCGATTATCTTTACACTCACTGTCAGGTCAAGTTCTGTTTAGGATACATTATGAAATTTATTGTGAAACTCCAATTTAATGAGACTCGCTGAAAACGAATCCCGACGAGTCGGGATGAAGTTTGAAGCGTTAGTCGTAATGAGGCTTAAACTTCAAAAGCAAAGCACATTGAAGTTTTTTAGCCGAATTATCCAATAGCCTTTGGCTATTGGAAATTATCCCACGTGCGAAGCTAAGTGGGACTATATAAAATACCTAGCAGCTTGCTTTGGGATCCATATGCGTGATTAATTTCCGGTGGACACTATTTCTATCAGTGACGGATCATACTCCTCCGGTTTCTCATACCCCAGAAGATTCAACAGGGTTGCCGCCACATTGGACAGACCTTTTTCTTTGATATCCGCCATCCGGTATTCCCCCTGATACAATGGATCATAGATTATAAAGGGGACCGGATTCAGGGTATGGGCGGTCTTTACAGATTTTACGCCATTTTTGTCTATCGTGAACATCTCATCCGCGTTGCCATGGTCTGACGTGACAACGGCAATACCTCCTATTTCCTTTATGACAGCCAGCAACTCCCCAACGCATTTATCCACTGTCTCCACGGCAATAATGGTTGCATCCATCATACCTGTATGCCCGACCATATCGCCGTTCGGGAAATTGAGTCTTCCGAAGCTGTAATCGCCACTCTTAAGCAGGTCTATAACCGTATCCGTTATCTTTTTTGCTTTCATCTTCGGCGCCTTGTCAAATTCAATCCTATCGGAAGGAATCTCCACATATTTTTCGAGTGATTCATTGATATAACCGGAACGGTTGCCGTTCCAGAAGTAAGTCACATGGCCGAACTTCTGGGTCTCAGATACTGCAAAGGTTTTTACCTTTTCAGCGCAAAGGTACTCGCTGATTACGCGATCGATAGCCGGAGGTTGCACAAGAAAATGGGGAGGTATATGGGCATCCCCATCATACTCCATCATGCCCGCATAAAATATATCCGGAAGATGTCCTCTGTCGAATTCAGAGAATTCCTTCTCGGTGAAGGCCCTTGATATCTCAATGGCGCGGTCACCCCGGAAGTTGAAAAAAATCACAGCATCCCCATCATTGATAGTCCCATTGGGCATTCCCGAACCATCGACTATAACAAATGCGGGCAGATACTGATCAGTTGCCTTCGGGTCTTCCTCGTAAAAGGTCCTCACCGCATCAGAAGCGGATTGGAACTTCCTGCCCTCTCCAAGGACATGGGCATCCCATCCCCGCTTAACGATATTCCAGTCGGCATTGTACCTGTCCATGGTTACCTTCATGCGTCCACCGCCTGAGGCTATGGCGTAATCAAGGCCTTTTTCCGATGAGATCTTTTTGAGTTTTTCCTCTGTAGGAATAATATAATCAAGCGCCGTCCTTTCTCCGACATCTCTTCCATCAAGAAGGGCATGGACCCTTACCCTATTTAAATTCAGCTCAGCGCATTTGTCGATCATTATGAACAACTGTTCAATATGTGAATGGACATTCCCGTCTGAAAGCAACCCTATGAAATGGATCGTCCCTCCATTTTGAGCGCGCTCTACAATACTGTCCCAGACAGTGGACTGAAATATCCTGCCTGTCTTGAGGGCAGCATTTACAAGACGGGCGCCCTGTTCAAAGATCCTGCCTGCTCCGATGGCATTGTGCCCTACTTCGCTGTTTCCCATATCGTCATCTGAGGGCAGTCCAACTGCCGTACCGTGGGCCTTCAGTTGCGTGTAAAAATCAGATTTGAATAATTTATCAAGGTTGGGTGTATCGGCCAGATAGACGGCATTCGTTTCATCTGCTTTGCCTATGCCTATGCCATCCATGATAATCAACAACAGCGGGCCTTTTCTGCCATGAAAAGATTTTAATTTATTGAGATTTAATGACATTGATATGCTCCTTGGTTATTGTTGAAACTCCAATTTAATGAGAATCGCTGAAAACAAATCCCGACGAGTCGGAATGAAGTTTGAAGCGTTAGTCGTAATGAGGCTTAAACTTCAAAAGCAAAGCACATTGAAGTTTTTTAGCCGAATTTTCCAATAGCCTTTGGCTATTGGAAATTATCCCACGTGCGAAGCTAAATGGGACTGCATATGATATCCCTGCAGCTTACTGCGGAATCTGTTTCCAAAGCTTGCTTTGGGGTTCATACCCGTGATTAATTCCGGCTGGAATTAATCATAGATTTCTTTATAGATAAAAGTTGATATCCAGTCAAGAAAAGAGATGTCACGGTAAATAACCGCCGCCTGGATACGGCTGTAAATTTCGGTGAAAGAACCTATATTACAGGCTGATTGGGACGAATGCCGATGAAATATTTAATGAGCATCGCTCTGGCGCACGCGGGAAAACTGAAAAAATACGGTGCTTAATTATTCTGAAAATAATTTTTGGCCTGATAAATACAACTTCTGAGAAGTTTTGTGGATGCAACCGATTAATTATCAGTGCCCGAAAAATAAGATAAAAAAAGGATGAAAAAATCCACCAGCCGCGTTCTTCTTTAATCATC
>PLGI01000142.1 GCA_003139775.1 Syntrophaceae bacterium
AGCCAGCGGCGGAGCTGAACTCTGATTTAACATGTGGTGCAAGTATTTGGGGCAGGTCAAGTATGGCAATTGGTCCTTTGTCTTTTACAGATAGAATACCTTCGCGAGATGAATGCGATGAACTCATGGCCAGATATTCAATGCTGCCAAACATCGTAGCCCATTCCCAACAGGTAATGCGCGTATCTCTCGCGATAACGGACAACCTCAAAAACAAGGTGACTATAAACAGGGATCTGGTTATGGCAGCGGCACTACTTCATGATATAACCAAGACGAGATCTCTGGAAACAAGAGAACGGCATGATCAATCCGGTGGAGAGCTTTTGCGAGAACTGGGATTCGCATGTGTCGGCGAGATTGTGAAGCAACATGTAATTCTTCTAAATTTCAATCCCAAAGAAAGGTTGGAGGAACGGGAGATCATAAACTATGCCGATAAAAGGGTGATGCATGACAGGATCGTAAGCCTGACGGAACGAGTGGAAGATCTCATTCAACGCTATGGCGCCACAGAAGAGATAAAGAACCTGATTCGGCAGAACGCAGGTCAGGCCTTTGCCATTGAAAGGAAAATCTCTGGTTGTATGGCAATTGACGTGGATAGCGCTATTCAAAGAATCCAGACTGGAAGGTAGCATGGGATCAGCAGCACGCGCGCCTCTCCGTGAGCTTTGGCTTTGCACCTTTCAAATTGTCATTCACAACACTAATACTTTTCATAGTTGTTTGTTAGTAGATAAATCAGATGAAAAACAATGAGAGTCAATTTGACCGTGAGAGTATAGCCTATTGTAATTTGATAAAAATTTCCTAAATACCCTCTCTTCTTATGACTTTATCCGGTAATGTCTCACGAAAAGCATACCGGAAAATCCGGCACAAAGCAGACCGCCCACAGACCAGGCGCCGATGCCAATGGCGGTGGGCACTAGATAGAGAGTGGCGCAGCCTACGGCCGGACCGATAAACAGGCCTGCTCCGATCATCGCCTCATGAAGGCCGGCGTTTGAACCCTGATTCTCCGTCACGTTCATGGAATAGTAGAGGGATGAGTAATAGATGAGCCCGATCGACAGGCCGAAGCCAACTTGCGCAGCCAAAAGCAATCCAATCGATTGCGACATGAGAAAGCCGAAAAAGCAGACGATCAGCAGCAGAAAAGACCCCGCCAGCCACCGAAAACGATAATGCCAACCCGTCCATCGCCAAAAGGCCGCAAAAGCAGCCAGTCTGGCAAACATCCAGAGGGAACAGACAATGCCCGCCATACCCGTTGAAAGGGAAAGTTTTTCCGCAATAGAGGGAATCAACGGGATGACCGTGTTGATCGCCACATAGGAAAAAGGGTTGGCGATCCAGGCCATCCGCAAGAACCGTTTGGCATCAGCTTCGCAGATCGCCGTGGTCAGAGGTTCCTCATAACATTGACGATCATTTTCTTTTTTCAGCAATCTTGCGGCGCATGGCAGTATGGCAAGCTCGACTGCCGTAAGCCCGAGCGGAAGCCAGAACACGCTTGCCATGCCCAATTTCTCAATCAGGATACCCGCCGTGAAGTATCCTACCGCAGCGCCGGCAGCCCAGGTGACATTATAGATGCCGACCATCTTCGCGAGATCCGTGCCTGCCCGTTCACTGATCAGCGTTTCCAGGGCCGGCCAGATAAAACAAACACCCACTGTCCACAAACAAAACACCATGATCTGCGCCGTCGGGGTAGTGAATGCCATGCCCAGGGTCAGAGACAAAATGATGCCGCAGCAGCCCATGTACAGCATCCTGATGCACCCATAGCGCTGGGCCAATTTGCCGCCCTGCCAGGCTGCGATAATATAGACAAAGCCGCCGAGTGCCGCCGTCAGCAGATTATCCACCTCACCGAAACCGAATGTACGCCGCAGGTAAAAAAAGAGGAAATTGGAATAGTAAACGGCGGCGTAACAATTGATTAATTCGATGAGATAAAATAAGACTTTTGCTCGACTGATCATTATCACCTTTCCAAAACAGAAATTATTCCATTTCAAATCAAGCGCTACCTTTGTTAGCGTCGTCGGCAGGTTTTGAGCACGAATTACAGTGATCCCACGCTTGTCCATTAATTAATAAGGCGCTGTTGTCCCTGATTACATCGGAAGTGCATCCCTGAAGGGGGCACATTAAAAACTAAACCTTTCCTTACCGGTGAGCTGCGCTTAGGCATAGCTCACATTGCCCTCTGAATAATCAACAAGTACGATCAATGGTCAACGGCAGAACTTTCCCCGTTTGATCCTAAAGCGGTTTTTTCTTCAGTTTGCGGAAATCGGGTTTTCGCTTCTCCATGAATGCCATCATGGCCTCCATACTTGCCGGTCCGCCCGCCAGCCTGTCCATGGCCTCCTGCTCAATTTTCAAGGCAGCTTCGATACCCGCTTTATGCGCCAGCTTGAGGCACCTTTTCGTTTCGAGCAAGGAACTCAAAGGCAACTGTGCTATTTCGGCGGCTTTCGCCATCGCGTTTTGCAAAAGCTCATCATCCTTGAACTTACGGGAGGCTATTCCCGTTTCCAGAGCCTTATCAGCGTCAATCCATTCAGTGGTAAAAAGGAGCTCTGCCGCGCGCTGCGGTCCAATGAGAGCCTGTAACATATAACTGCTTGCGAACTCAGGCGCCATTCCAAGGCTATTGAAGGGCAAACGCATGCGCAAACTTTCACCGACATAGAGCACATCGCTATGGAACAGTATGGTTGCGCCTCCCCCGACAGCGACCCCTTTGGCCGCGGCGATAAGCGGTTTATCAAAGTCAACGACCGCACGTTCCGTAATTCTATAACTGAGCAACGCGCCGGGAATTGCGGCGTCCCTCAAGTCCTGGCCCGCCGAGAAATCATTGCCCGCACCTGTGATAACGACCACCGTAATATCATCATCTTTACGAGCTGCATCCAGCTCTGTGGCAAAAGCCTTCCACTGTTCCACGTTGAACGCGTTCTTCTTCTCGGGGCGATTTAATGTCAATAACAGGATCCCATCCTTTAACTCCGCTAAAACTGTATTGCTCATTTTTATACCTCTCTTTTGTTTTAATTTATTTTCCGGGAGCTTTAGGACAAAGGGACTCTGCTAACTTTTTCCTTAAAGCTTAAGCTCCTTTTGGTGGATGAGGGGACATAACACACAACTCATTATTTTGGTCAAGATAATTCCGTGTTATGTCCCCCAAATTCCCCATCCTGAAAAATTAATGTTTGTTAGTAATAGGGCGCTATCCCTCATTATCTCATCAATAAAAATAATTTGTATAACCATGGGGTGATATGATAAAATCATTAAATCGCTGTACCGAAAAAAGTTCCCGATTTTCAGGGACTTTATTTTTTCAATTTAATGGGTAATCATTCAAACAAGCCCTTAAATAGGAGATTTTATAATGTATATAGGTAGCGAACGAAGGCAATATTCGCGTTATAGAGTAGGAGACATGACTGCGAGTATTTCATTTCAGGATAAATCAAGCGGGGAAGTTTGCGTTGAGAGGGTAAAAACCTTTGATTTTAATTGTAACGGTATGTCGATTGAGACGAATCTTGATCTTGAAATAGAAGGCAAGATTTCTCTCAATATATCCAAGGGGAGGTATCATGCCTCGAATGTCATATGCACCGTGTTTAATATGGTGAAGCAGGGCGACAAGAACAGGTATGGATTGCAATTCGATTTCGCTGCAAATGAGTATATGTGTTCGGAAGAACTGGAAGAAATATTGGAGAATATTGAAAATATCCTAAAGAAAAATCAGAATTCTCCATCGCGAAACGCCTTTCGTCTGACTAAAGCCAGAGAAAGGCGTAAACGAATTAAAACCATAGGCAGATAATGAGTCTCAAATTTCAGGAACGGAGTGAACTGAAGTTTAAAAGTCGAATTATCCCCGAAGCGAAGCGGGGGGGGGTAATTCGACTAAAACTTTAATGACACTCGCTGATAGTGAGCCAAGCTGAAAGCGAACGAAGTGAAGTTTGAAGCGTAAAGCGAACTATACCAGGCGCGGAGCGCCGTGGTAAAACAAATAAAATGAAGATCGAAGCGCAAGTGGAATTATCCCACGTGCGAAGCTAAGTGGGACTATAACAAAGTGCGTAACCTGAATAACCTAAAGATCACTATAGGCGCATTGAATTTTTTTAGACGAATTTTCCAATAGCGTTTCGCTATTGGAAACTAGTGACATTCGCTGAAAATGAGTGTAACGAAATTTGAAGCGTAAATGGATCCCAGTATCTGATGATCTTTTTCTCTCACTACCGGTGTGCCACTCTACTGCCAACTTAAAATCTTAAGGGCGTCCTCCATTCCCACGCCTTTGATCACGCGCGCCCTCAGCTTCCCGTGAAGTCCGGCGGCCTCTTCTCGAAAAAGGACATGACGCCTTCCTTTACGTCGCTGGTGCTGACGGCGATACCCTGCATGGCCGCTTCCCTTTCCAGGGCGCTCTCCAAGTCGCTCTCGAAGGAGCGGTTGAGCATATTCTTCATCATCCCGATGGCTCGGGTTGGTCCGTGTGCCAGTCGCTGCGCCAATTCCATGGCGGCAGGCATCAACTCATCTTCCGGCACAACCTTGTTTACCAGGCCCAGTTCCAAGGCCCTTCGCGGGTCGACTTCGTCAGCCAAAAACATGAGCTCCTTGGCACGTGCCAGACCGATGAGGCGGGGCAGGAAAAAAGTTCCTCCCATGTCTGCAATCAATCCCCGACGCACGAAGACCTGGATGAAGCGAGCCGCCTCGGAAGCGATGAGGATGTCGCAGGAGAGCGCCAAGTTGCACCCAGCTCCCGCCGCCATTCCGTTGATGGCGCCGATCACCGGTTTCTCCAGATTCATGATGCCCCCGATAACCCGGCTGTACCATTGGGTGGTAAGCCGCATGCCCACCGGCAGGACGATATCGGGGCGGTTGTCCGGGCTGTTGAGGTCCGCTCCGGTACAGAAGCCCTTTCCCGCTCCGGTGATGATTACCGCGCGGACATCGTCCTCCAGAGTCAGGTTCTGGAAGTGGTCCCCCAGTTCCTTGATCATGGCAAAGCTGAAAGAGTTCTTGCTCTCCGGACGATTGAGAATGACTACCTCCACTGCTCCCTCGCGCCGGTACAGTACCTGGTCCATAGGCTCCCTCCTTATTTACCGAACTTTACATTCTGTTTCATAGCTTTGTTTGACAAAAATTCCCTTTTTATTTTGAAACAATAAAAGTAATTTTCTTGTATGTCAATGGAATCTTCGGTAATCCAAAAGTCCGCTGTCATTCCCGTCGTAGATGACCCCGCGTGACCTTCAGATTATTCAGGTTACGCAGGCCAGCAAAGTGCACCTTTTAAAACCGTTCAGATTTAATAAACCTATTTCAAAAATATTAACTTTAAGATATTAATGAGACTCGCTGAAAACGAATCCCGACGAGTCGGGATGAAGTTTGAAGCGGTAGTCGAATTATCCCCTGAGCATAGCGAATGGGGATTTGACACTCGTTTCCGCCAACGTGGTTGGTAGCGACGCGGGATTAAAAATTCTAAAGAATGAACTATCATAAATTTGATTCGAACAGGGGCGTAATTTCCTTAATGCTGAGATTAATATTTCTCATAGCTGTTCTGACAGTTTTTAGTCCTATCGCATATGGTTTGGATCAACTTCCTGAAAATGTGTATTTAAAAAACAGTCAACAAGGAATTTCTTATGGGTACTACTATGGCCTGAAAGACGGTAAGATTTGGATTAAGCCAAATGAAAGTACCACCGGTATCAAAGGGGAATGGAAACTTTTTAACGGTACTGGCGTCCCTTCCGGGAAAGACGTTCCATCTTTCAAACATGATGACAAAATCGTCGAATTTTCCACTGATGGAACTATGATAGTTGCAGTTTCAAGCACCGGCAGATTTTATTTGTGGCAACCTACAATTCAGGAAAACACAACTTGGGAAGAGGAAATCGGTTCTCCGTTCTCCGATGCACTATATCTGCCGGAAAATAAATCGTGGAGCTTTAGTTTTAGTGTTCTGAGAGCGCCATGGAAAAGATTGACCCCGATGCACGATATCGTAACATACTGGGAGGACATCGACGGAAACAAAACACAGTTTGGCTTGACGGCTACCATTTATGTCGTTGCTCCCGATGGGCAAAAAATCTATTTCACCGATACCGGCCTTCCTGCAACATTTAATCGGGCGTTTACTTCCCCTGAAAGAGGAGCTTTTATTATTGAAAATATGAGCAGTGCTGCTTCAACCATTTTTGTAATTAATGAAACAGGAAAAATGTATACAAGGATTATCGACGCGGAAATAGAAGGTGGCGGCCCGGCGCTGAAGTTCACCTATAAAAGGGGAAAAAGAACCAAAGATGATGAGATTGTTCCGATCATGGATGCCATGCGGTCTCTGCCGCTTCCGGATTGGCGGGAACAGGAACCGATAAGGGAAGTGCTTGATGATCAAATGAAGCAGGCGGCCATTACAAATAACATAACGATACTCCAGACCGGAGAAGGGAATGCCGCCCGCGAACTTCGGATTCAGGGACGCAATAGCGCCGGCGAATACGGATATTATTTCAAAAAAATATTTGATTTGTCCTGGAACTTTAAAATTACAAACGAACATTTCGCAAATGAGATCATCATAAAAAATTATTTGAAAGAGGCCCGGAGGGGCAGGATACTGGACAAAACATATGCCGGCCGTCTTGAACAGATTTTTGCACACCCGTTACAGGTTGAACTGATCGATTTTTACTATTTCAGCACCCCTGCGACATTACGAGTGCACATCAAAGACAAACAATTCGATATGAAATTTCATACCGTAGATCAGTGGGTCATGACTGCTCAAGAAAAAAATTCGCCGGAATTGGTGGGCAATCCGGCAGGCGAACCTAAACTCTTGCAGGGCACCCTGGAGATTCCGGAGGGATTGCTGAACTCAAACGATCCCGACATAAAAGAAACGATTGATCGTTATTTTCGGCGCTTCAACCTGGCGGCATTTGCTTTCCAGGTGATAGCTGATAATAAGAAAGTTTTCATTCAAAGTAAAATCATCCAGCGAGCCTCATTATCTTACATGGATTATGACTTTCGCAGACGTATTACCATGGATCTCGTCAATCCGGATAGTAACAGCATCGTTATCCCGGATCTGGCTTTTACCGCCATGGCCAAGTCCTCCACGTTGGACGTGCCACGCGATTGGCAATCAATGACAAAAAAAGACATCCCTCAAATTGAGAAGCTCATCGATCTCAACAAAAATGTTTTATGGAAAATGAAAAGATTGAAACTGAAAAGTAAATTTGAGCATATCAAAATCGGTCTGATGGCTCTGACCAGTGCGGGTATCTATTATATCTGTGACGGTATAATTAATCTCATAGGCCTGCCGTCCTATACGATTCTGACCTCCAACTCATATATCAATGAGGAACTAAGCGAGTTTGGAGGGCTTTCCTATACCGGCGGCGATATCATGCTTGATCCTGCCCGACTGAATTTTCTTTTGGCGTTTAAAAATATGCCGGATTATAAAAAAGCTCAATCAATCATAAAACAGAGAATAACATTATTAAATAATCTTCGTAAAATCCTGTCAGAAAAATAGTGACACTCGCTTCAAGAGTCTTTTAGTTCATACTTGAAATAGATATCATCATCGCCCTTTGTAAGACTCCTGACCATTGTCGCAATAGATTTCTTTCCGAAAACTTTGAGGGTCTGCTTAAAGAAACCCATAAGAAGTTTTTCGTAGTAAACATGTTTGATGGGAAATCCGGTTATTTTGACATAAACAACATTGTTCTCTAACCGTGTGGTAACAATACCCGCGTCATAATAGGTCTCCCAGAGTTTAGGCAGGGCAGATTCGACGAACTGCTTTATATCCTTTGTGAGCAGATAAGATTGGTACGGGCCTTTTGGCGACAGGCCAAATTTAGCGCCTACCATCCCGAACATCACGTATGCATTTTTGTCTCCGTTGAAGCACTCATCAATCAGCTCGTCAAAAAAAATGACGGTTTTATCCAATGGAATCAGAGTAATGGACATTATAATATTGTTTTTGAAATATTTGTCCTTCTGGGCCAGTTTGGCCATAAATGAAATCCAACGTTGCTCGCCGAAAGCTTCGATGACAGTAGCCTTTGTTGTAGTAAAAACGGTGCCTTTTACATTCATATCAACTCCTCCTAGGGGAATAATGCGTCTTAGATATAATCACGGGTATGAACTCCAAAGCAAGCTTTGGAAACAGATTCCGCAGCAAGCTGCGGGGTATTAAACCCTCCGCTTCGCGGGATTGTTCAACTTACCAATTCCGCTGCGCTTCGCTTTCGGAATTGGAGTTTCAACAATAAAAATCACTGGTGCATTAATATGTGACCTTCTCTAAATATTTATACCACATATTAAGTTAGGGTTCAGCAAATTAATAAAATAGCTGAGAGCGAATGGAATGAAGCTCAAAGCGTTAGTTGAATTATCCCACCAACGTAGTTGGCAGGGACGTAGGATATTGAGACCCGCCAAGGGAAATAGAGCGCTGTCCCTAATTAATATTTTTTCTCCAGTATCTTGGCGGCATCTTCAAGAGGTCCAAGATCGACGACATCTTTGTATCCCAGTTTCTTAAGGGCTTCTTTGGCAAGGTGCGATCGATGTCCGGTCCTGCAGTACACATAAATCGTCTGTGACTTATCTTTGACAACGGAGTCAATTCTTTCACTGATCTGATCATAGGGGATCAGGACGGCGCCTTCAAGATGGCCTTTATCCCACTCCTGAACTGTTCTGACGTCAATAACGATAGGCATGGCCGCATCCTTTCCAAACGTTGTCCATGCAAAACCGGCAATCATTATAATTATCAATGTCAGGCAAAGTCTTCTTTTCATGTCTTCTCTCCTTTTTTGTCATCATCGCTTTCAAAAACATAAATTCCCGACAGCATGTTTTGATCATGAATTACAGTGACCCGTGGGGCCACCAGTAAAATTAGTCGTCCTTATTATCTTTCCCGAATCGTTGAAAAAGCACAGGACTTTTTTACAATTGAATTGGCTACTTTTTATATTTATCCTTTTTGACCATCATCTTCAAACCCATCAACGTATTGTAGGGGATATCTTTGCTCTTCATATTGGCGAGGGCTTTTGGCAAATAACCACCTGGATTACTCTTTACAGTATAAAGAACCTTTGTATGATCTCGATTGATAGGTGTCAAGATCCATTGACCACTAATTTCCGGCATTCTGACATTGCCTTTTCCGACCGGCACAGGAGGATCATTCGTCTCATGAAACTCAATGGTAATCTTTCCGGTTTTTTCATCCTTCTTTTCAGTAACTATACAAAGCGCCTCTCTGTCTGATACCGGCCATGGCGCCTTTGTTATATTAAATTGCACAGACGTATATTCATCGATTTTGCGGATTTCCCTATTCTCTTTGCAATCCGCCATCCATTGTGTTGCTGCAGGTATGTCCTTTAGAACCGCATAAACGACATCGATAGATGCATCAATATCGGCCGAACCCATAAATTCATTAAAATCCGAACCTTTAACGGGCCTTATTGAGACCTCAATGCCGTCTTTCTGTATCGCCAGTTTCCAATCACCTGCTGCTATGACACCTGCAGGCATCGCCACCAAAAAACTAAGGATGACTGAATAAGCCAACATAATACACAAAAATTTTTTCATGTTTTCCCTCCCTTTTTGTAATAATAATTATCTTTCAAAAACAAAAATTAGGCAAGCAGGTTTTGAGTAAAAATAATAGTGACTCTACGGGAAGTCACCTCAGTTCTTGACGGAACGTTCTAAACCGGCTTTTCATTGATTGGAAAATAGGGAGCGGTCTTTTCGACCTTTGTCATTCCCGTCGTGGATGCCCTTTAGGGTACGAAGGCGGGCGAAGTGCCCCCATGGTGACCTTCAGGTTATTCAGGGTAAATCCAGGAAATTTAAAAACATAAAAAAAGTGTTTACGATTATTCTCTTGTTCATTAATTAATAGGGTGCTGTCTCAAATATTCTATTCCCCTCTTTTGTAAAGAGGGGTGAGGGGAGATTTTTGCAAACTATTATGGTGTCCCTGTATCCCCCATCGTAAGGAGATTGTTCGCCTAACTACTTCATCGTAAAGTTCTTCCAGCGGCTTGGCTGTTGCGACCCCTTCAAGCTTAGTGACTGCGGCAGCCACCGCCTCAAGTGTTGACATCCCGTCTGAACGATGTTGCTCCCGCAGCCGGTCTCTACTACGAGTTGGTTCAGGCAGAACCAACCGGGGCAGCGCCCATAGAACAGGCATACTGCTATACAATCGGCGAGCCTGTTGCCATGTTGCGTCGATAACCACTACTCGAACCGGTGGTGTCATATCTAATACATTCGACTTTGTGCCGGTCCCATCGGGCCATAACAGCCAGGTTCCGGGAACCCGCAGAAATTCATCATCAATCGGCGAAAGCCCGATGCGGGTTCCACCCCCGCAGGGGATAATTCGGGAGTTCGGCATGGCCAGCGCTACTAACCGGCCGGTGTTGCTGGGGCGCTCGGCTTCATAAATATGCCGCAGGATCAAAAATTCTGCTCGCGTCTTTACAGTGGGCAGGATCGGGCAGATGCAGATTTCCCGGCGTTGGTAACAGCGGAGGCAGTGGTTGTTTTCATCACGTGGCTTATTCGAACGCACCTTAGTTACTCTCCATGATCAAAAACATGTTGCACTGCCGGCAGTCAAATTCAAGGCGATATGTATGATGAGCATCCCTGAGCCGGAGAGGCTCTTTGACGGGAGGACCAGAACGTTGCGCCTTGGGGCACATATCCAATTGATGCCGGATGCAGTAGCGGGTGGTCATGACCGTTTTTCCGGTCGTGTCGGAAAGGGCTTCAAAGGCCGGCTCAGTGACGGTCGCGCCATGGCGTTCATAAAATTTCCGGGCAAGGGCATTGAAAACATTGGCGTGGAAATCGAGCTTGTTTACCGGGTATGGGGCGTCATTGGGCGTAAACGTGATGTTCTGTCGGGGGTATGTTTCTCGTCTGATTACTGTGAGCTCCTCCAAAACATCCCGCCGGATGCCGTTCAGCGTGCTTGCGGGAAGAAAGCCCGGCTCTTTGGGTTGAATCGTCAACCTTGCAGTCTGATAGGGAGTGTTGCCGGTGCTGGTCAGGTGTTTCTCAATCTGCTCCCTGGCACGGGAAGGATTTCGGGAAGGCTCAAACAAAACCGCCTTGACTGTCTCGGCCTCATTGCCCTCTTCGTCTCTCACCATCAGGCGGATTAACGTATCCTCCTGCCTGAAATCCATTTCCACGGCTATGCGGCGTTCGCTTGAGGATTTCTTCAGGATTCTGGCTAAGGCCATGTCATGGTTGCGATAGAGGCTGGTGCCGATCTCCAGACCATTCATACTGTTCGGGTAGATTTTTTCTTTCGCCATCCGGTCCACACGAAATCCGGCCAGATCGTTATTCTTTGTGAAAAAGCAAAGCCCGTCACCGTTTTGCAGATCATGGCGGGCTATTCGAAAAAAATCTTTACCCACACCCGTGATTTCACCCAAATACTGTCCGATGGCTTTCTGCGTGTCAATAGAGGCAACCTTTTCTCCCGGGCCGGAAATAAAGTATTGGGTATAGCCGCGGTTGAAAGTTCTGTCCGGGTCCGGCGAAAAGGTGAGGGCGCTCACGCCGGAACTGCTCTTCCGGTAATCGGAATGCCCGCTGATGAATTGGTCGATGGCCTGCCTATAGGCGGCCGTTACGTTCTTTACATACTCAATCCCCTTGTATCTTCCTTCGATTTTAAAGGAGGTGACTCCGGCCGCAACCAGGTCCGGTATCCTGTTCATCAGATTCAGATCTTTGAGGGAGAGGAGAAATTTGTTTTTTTGGATAACGTTACCGTCGCCATCAATCAAGGTATAGTGGGATCGGCAGGGCTGGGCGCAGACGCCGCGATTGCCGCTCCGGCCCACCACGGCCTGACTCATGTAACATTGCCCGCTATAGGAAACGCATAATGCCCCGTGCACAAAAGCTTCCAGCTCTATTTTGCTGGTGTTCCGACGGATGTCGGCAATTTCGGAAATCGTTAGCTCTCTTGCCAGGATCACCCGCTGGAAGCCAACTGCCTCAAGGAACCGTACCTTCTCAGCAGTATTGTTGTGCATCTGGGTGCTGGCAATAAGAGGAATCGGGGGGAGATCCAACTCAAGCAAACCCGCATCCTGGATAATCAGACCATCGGCGCCCAACTGATAGACCGCCCGGATGATATCGAGGGACTCGGCGAGCTCCCGGTCCGTCATGATGGTGTTAAGCGCCACGTAGACTTTGGCGTAATAAAGGTGCGCATGCCGGATCAGGCGGGCAATGTCGGCGACGCTCACTCCCGCGTCGGCCCTGGCGGAAAATTTTGGAGCGCCGATATATATGGCATCTGCGCCGTGATCTATAGCGGCGATCCCGATATCGGCGTTGCCGGCCGGCGATAAAAGTTCCAGTGGCGTGACCATTTACTTTTCCTAAAAACTTCCTTCTTTAAAGCTTCCCCGTCCCTCGCGGGAGGGGATTGAGGGGAGGGGGTAATTTTGCTTTCACCCTCACCCTAACCCTCTCCCCTCAAAGGAGAGGGAATTAAAGTTTCTCATATGTGTAAAATCCGGGCACTTACTCCAACAGAACCGGTGATTCCGTTAGCGGTCTTTTTTGATGAATTCTTCCATGATTCTTTTAGCCTCATCCATAGAGGAGTATGCGGCTGTCTGAATTCCTGGGCTGCCGCCGATCATAGCGGACAACGGCCGCCCAAATAGAGGCCGATAAAGGCATAAGACAGGCTTCGCCAATGCCGTGGCCCATCCCAGTTCATATCCCACACCAAGGGAGGGTGTCGTAACTTCGGCCACCACCAGATCACAGGATGCAAGCCATGCCATGTCGCGGTCATGGATATACCTGTCGTCGGGTCCGTCGTCACCTGCCGCAGAAAGTGCTGGGTCGCCGACATGCTCAGTCAATACTTCCCCGTAAGATCGTAACCACGTGATTATGGTTTCATATATCGCGGCATCGTCCCGTCCTGCCCGGATCGATCCGGCAAAATAGATTTTCATGTATCACTCCTCCGGCACCATGGGGTAATTTGAGTATTGATACCACTGAATGATAAATCGAAGCAAGCTTCTAGTTTTTATTCCCATGACCGGGGTGACATTACAAATTTGAAGAATTACCGGCGGCAAGGTGCGGAAATCTGATTTTTAAAATTGAATCACAAAGATATCCCTTATGCCGCATTGCCATCTGTTGATTCCAATAACATATTCCAGCAAAACAAAGCGCAGATTCTTAAACGAAAAATTATTGACACGACAGGATGTCTCCTGTATAAGGGAGACCGGTCGGTCTCTATTATGAAAGAAACAGCAAAATTAAAAGAACGGATCATTGAAGAGTCGCTTAAACTCTTTTCCGTTAAAGGCTATACGAACACTTCAACGACGGATATTATCGAAGCGGCCGGCACTTCCAAGGGCGGATTTTACAATCATTTTAAAAGCAAGGAACAGCTTTTTCGCGAAATGCTGAGTACGGCAAGAAAGATCTGGCGCGAAAGAAATCTTTATAAAATAGATGATGAACCAAGGCCTCTTCTGAAAATACAAAAATTGCTGGAAAACTACCGTGATCGTTATCTTGCGGATTCAAAGAATTTCCCTGGCGGCTGCATTTTTGTAAATCTGGCGGTTGAACTAAGCGATCAGGCGCCGGACCTCGCCAAAGAAGTCAATACCGGATTCATCAGATTGGGAAAGATGATCAAGCGTTTTCTGGATGATGAGAAAAAATCGGGAGGCATCAGCAAGAGTGTGGATACTGAAAGTGCAAGCAACATGATATTTTCCGGGCTTCTTGGCGCCTGTGTATTGTATACATCCGATAAATCGAAAAAACGGCTGAATTCGACAATTAACTCTCTCATTGCCTATCTTCACGGCATCGATTCGAAAGGATAGGATTTGATTTCATGAAATAATACCGGTTTTTTATATTAGTTACCTTAGGCCGGCCGGTCCTGAATAAAAAATTACAGGAGGTCCATCATGGAAACAAAAAAATACCGCGCGCTTGTTATACGGGAATCGGAAGATAAAAAATTTACAAGCGCCATAGAGGAATTATCGACAGAAAACCTTCCCGCGGGAGATGTTCTCGTCCGCGTGCTTTATTCATCGCTTAATTTCAAGGACATGCTTTCGGCTTCGGGCAATAGAGGCGTTACAAAAAAGTATCCGCACACGCCGGGCATAGACGCCGCCGGAATTGTGGAAAAAAGCAGTTCGGCGGACTTTCGTCCGGGTGAAGAGGTTATTGTCACAAGTTACGATCTCGGCATGAACACCTCAGGCGGATTGGGACAATATATACAGGTTCCGGCTTCATGGATTGTTAAAAAGCCCGCAAATCTGGCTCTTCGCGAAAGCATGATATTCGGCACCGCGGGACTTACCGCCGCCTTGTCTATTCTTAAACTCACTGATCATGGATTAAGAGAAGGCGCCGAGATCCTTGTAACAGGCGGAAGCGGCGGGGTCGGAAGCAGCGCCGTATCGATACTCTCACATGCCGGTTACCGGGTCACGGCGGTCAACGGAATTTACGACGAAAGCTCTTTTATTAAGAGTATGGGAGCGGCTGAGGTTATTGATATACCTGATCCGGCCGAATCGGCGGGAAAACCGCTTCTTAAGGAAAGGTGGGATGCCGCCGTTGATACTCTGGGGGGCAATCTCCTCACTTTTGCCTTGAGATCGGTAAAGAGCAACGGGGCGGTCACCTGTTGCGGCAATGCGGCATCGGGCGACCTGTCTCTTACCGTATATCCTTTTATATTGCGCGGTATCACGCTGTATGGAATCGACTCTCAGAACTGTCTCATGCGAACAAGGGCACGGGCGTGGGAAATGATGGCAGGTCTTTGGAAATACCCGTGGATCGAATCAATCTCCACGGAGGTAAAGCTTCAAAACGTCATCCCCAAAATCGAGAAAATAAAAGCAGGCAAACACAGGGGAAGAATCATTGTCAATATGCAGGATTAAAGATTCATCAGGCAATAAACCGGTAAAGTGAGATAAATAAAATGAAGAATGACAGTATAATATTGGAAAGAAAGGGAAAGGTGACGATTGTCACAATCAACAGGCCCCAAAAGAGAAACGCCTTTGATGAAGGGCTTTTCCTTCAGCTTGAATCGATAACATCCGAGATTAAATCATCGCTTCCCCGCGCGGTAATCATAACCGGCGCGGGCGACAAATCCTTCAGCGCGGGTTTCGACGTGCATCCGGACAATCCGATGGTCAAGCGCATCATCGATGCGGCAGCCGCACACGACCGGGAACCGGCTCAAAGCGTCATCAATGAAATAAGGAAATCCATCGATGCCTTTGTCTCATTACCGGTGCCTTTTATTGCGGCAATTAACGGTTTGGCATACGGAGGCGGAGCCGAGCTTGCCGTGCGATGCGACATGCGTGTGATGGACCCCGACGCCGTAATATGTTTTTCGGAAACAAAACTGGGGCTCATGCCCGATTGGGGAGGCGGGGCGGCTCTGACGCGGCTTATCGGACACTCGCGTGCCGCTGATCTCATTCTCACCGGAAGGAAAGTAAGCGCCGATGAGGCGTGTTCACTGGGGCTTGTGAACAGAATAAGCGCGAAAGGAAATGCGCTCAATGAATCTGTTGCAATAGCGGAAAAAATCGCACAAAACGGACCCCGTGCAATAAGATATTCATTATCCCTTATAAGGCAAAGTTCAAATATCACTTTGTCGGAATTGCTGAAACTGGAGGCTCTTTTAGCCGCCGAATTGATCTCTTCAGGTGAATGTTTTTACGGTGTGGGAGCATTCCTGGAAAAACGAGATCCGGCCTTTCCCGATATAGAATAAGGGGAATTAAGGGCGTCCCTCTCCCCTTAATCCTCTGTGTCGTTCGGCTTTTTGCAGGTTTCGGCAAGCCATTCGTTGACACTCTTTTTTTCTTGCCTGGCGGCTAAGGCCAGCACGCTATAAAGTGCCGGACTGACGCGTACAACTTCGCGGGCAGCAGCAGGCTTTTCCGGTACCTCGTTTCTTTCGGCGCAATCAGAAAGATAAAAGTCAACGGCTTCCTCAAAGGCTTGTCTAATTTTCTCCACCGAATCACCTTGAAAAGTTATGCTGCGGCGAATGTCGGAAACACGGCCAATCAGACATCCATGTTCGTCGCTGTATTCAATCTTTGCACTATAGCCTTTATAGGTTATTGGATTTTTCATGGTTTTACCTCCAGTTGCTGAACGTCAATTATTGCACTATTGATATCCCCGAAGCGAAGCGGGATTGTGTGTGACATGTAGAAAACGCGGTTTTGTATTTTAAGAAAATATTTACAACATGAGCTAAGAGTAGACTTGACCCCTTACTCTGTATTATAATTTTTGCCTGATTCACAAAACATTAAGGGTAACTCCGGCAATGGAAGCGGGAATTGCAGATCATGTGTGGAGTTTGGAAGAAATTATCAACCTTCTTAACTGACATCTCTCATGAAATTGTTAGATGCTCCCAAAATGGAATATAAAAAATTGGTAGCATAAAGCCTTAATCCTTTAAGAGGTTATATTTTCGGAGAATTTTACCTATTTTAGGACTATCTTGAAAATAGTTATCTACTACCGATACACCTCTAAATAATCGGTCGGAAAAGTATTTATTAAAGTCTTTTTCTCCACTTTGAGTTTCAATCATTGATGCATAATATAAAACTCTATCCGTAAAATCCTGCCCACAATTATTTCTTATATCCCATAATGCATCTGTCCAACCAGAAAATGCTTTGGGATCTCTTCGATGTTTATTTAAATAACTGTCTGAAAAATAATCTGATAAAAGCATGGCAAAAGGTACATCATTCATATTGCCTCCAGCAGGTGCATAATATCTATCAAAGAAATATAAGGCATACGTTTTTTCCCATTGTTTGAGGTCATCTATCGATTCTTCTCCAATATAAATACTTCCACTAAGTACGGGGTTTCCTGAAGAGCCCCATCCACTTGTAGCACCTTTCCCAGGTTGTATGCCCATTGAAGGCGCTTCTTTAGGAACTTCAAATCCAAGTGCCATAAGATAATTCCTAAACGAGTTTAGTTCAGTTGTTATTTTTTTTTGTCGCGCAGGTGTTAATAGTGGCGAATTTTTAAATACAAATTTTATCTCAGGGTGGGGGAAAATGCCATTTATCTTTGGTTCTAATCTAGACATTTGTTCAATTACTGATGCCATCTTTTTTATATACAAATCAGAGTCAGATTTGCTCATTCTCCCCATTATTTCACCAATAGCACTCAACTTTCCTTTTATAAATTCTTGGTCTAAGTGACTTTGAAAGAGTTCATCACTTAATTTTTTTTGTTGTCTTTCCGTTTCTTTTTTATTGAGATGTTGTTGTAGTATTCCTGACGATACTCCTATTAACATTAAAAACACAAAAAAAATGATCAACATTATATGTCGTTCTTTTGGTTGGGGTTTTATAGACACAATAACCCCCAATACAGCCAAAAGGAGAGGCATAAGATAATAAAGAATTGTTGATATAAGTAAATAATCTGGTTCCCACATAAAAACATAATACTAAATACCCCTTCCTGTGTCAAATTCATAATCCCATAAAAATACACTTGATTTTTATCTCAAAAAACATAATCTAAATTTATGACTAACCAGAAAAAACAAATAATCATTTTAGCTTCCTTAATATTGTTTCTCTTTGTGGGGATAAGCGCATACTCACAAGCACCGCCCCCACAAAAGGAAACAGAAAACAAAGCACAGAGCGCCGCACAAAATCAAGAATCCACCAAAAATGTTATTATTATTAAACAAGCACCATCTACCGAAAAAGGTCAGTAATCCGGCACAAACAATCCAAGAGAGGCATATATAAAAACGCCTGATGAGCGGATCGCCACTTTTACTGGATTGCTTGTAATCGTGGCATTCATACAAGCACTTATCTTTATAGCTCAAGCAATAGCTATGTCCATTCAAGCTAAACATCTTCGAAGAACTGTTGAAGCCACTGAGAAGAGCGTACAGGCTGTCATACGAATGGAACTTCCAATCATTCAAGCAATCCCTGGTGATTTGGTTCATACCAATAAACTCATCGGCGATGATGAACCCTATGGTGGTGCTGTTCATCACTTGCCCTCTAAATACTCGGCTTTCCAGATTCGAAGGTTTAAAAATTATGGGCGAAGTCCAGCATTCCTTGAAATGATTTCTGTTGGATGGATGGTTGCCGATACCTTGCCAAACCAACCACGATACATCAAAACTTCTACCCTTAGTCATGATTGTGTAATCACTCCTGAGGAAGAGTTTAGACCTGATATTCATTATGGAATTGAATTGACCGATGATGAATTGCGAGAGATTATAGAAAATAGGCTTTGGCTCTGGTTTTATGGGTGTCTTTATTATAGAGACTTTATGAATGATGAACGGGAATACAGATTTTGTTGGAGATTCGCTAACCAGAACCATAGAACGATGAAGCCCTATTATTTCTTCTCTAGCGATGGAAATCCCCCGAAAAGTTATACAAAAAATGTATAACGTTATGATAAGTATAAAAAAGATTTTTTTATTTGAAAATGAGTCACTACCATAGCGCCTTATTTCTTGATTATTTTCGTCCTTAGGCATAAATAAACAAGATTAGGTCTTGAAATATAAGTTTCAGCCTCCCTTTAACATTTTAAAATTGTTTGATGATGCTTGATACGTGATGCGAGATGCGTGATGAATATATACTCTCTAACGTTTAAGGTGTCAACCCCGATACGCTTTGGTATCGGGATCAATTCAACTTGCGCTTCAAACTTCGCAACGCTCGTTTTTAGCGAGTGTCATTAATTCGTCTAAAAAACTTCAATGCGCCTATAGTGACCTTTAGGTTATTTGCTTTTGAAGTTTAAG
>PLGI01000169.1 GCA_003139775.1 Syntrophaceae bacterium
CCGCGCAGCGGTTTAGTTCTTCTTCCTGTAATCCTCAATTTTCATATTTCTTTTTTTATGCTACATTATAAACTATAACAATCAAAAATAGCTAAAATTTAAATTAAATATGTTATAGATTTTGCGCGTAGGTTACCTTCAACGTAATGTATTCAAAATTATTTAAGACATTTAGAGGTGATATAATGAAGAGATCAATTAATATTATTTTTATACTAGTATTTATTATTCTTATAGTTAGCTGTTTTAATTTCTATAATATTGTTCATACTAATAATGATTTTTTCAGTGGCATTTATGGCTCATTGTTAACTTCATTAATAACTGTTCTATTGATTGGAATAGCATATGTTCAATTAAAAAATATTTCCGAAACAACAAATGCAGATTTTATTCATAAATTGAAGAATGATTTTTTTAAAACGGAAACTAGAAACCTATTTCATCTTATTGAACATGATTACATCCTTTTTAGAAAAACCAGCAAAAATTTTGACGAAACTTTAAATGATAACTGTATATGTGAAAAAAATAAACTTGATGAATTAAACAGTGAATATTTTTTTGAAGTCGATTCCAACAAGATTAAAAATTCAGGATTACCAGAAGAAATTCAGGATTTATTGTTACAAAAAAAATTCTATTCTTCTTTTGAATTAGATGACTTTCTTTTAGGACATTTTGAGGATGTTGGGCTTTTTGAAGAAAGAGGAATCATAGATATAGAAATGGTTTATGAAGAGTTTTCTTGGTATTTAAAAGCGACATATGAAAATTGTCAGATTAAACAATACTTAGATACGCTAGGTTCTGATTTCTATGATAAATTTAGGTATATATATGAAAAAACTAATGCATATGGCAGAATAAAAGAAGCAAAGACAATTATGAAATTATCCAAAGCAAAATTTTAAAAATAATATCCGTAAATTTCAAAAATAGAAAACAAATGAACAATAAAGGTTAATACATATTATGATAAGAAGAAAAGTATTGATAATATCGAATCCAGGAGAAGAAAATTCAGAAGATTATAGCAAAGGCGTTTTCGTTGATGTTGAAAATTATAAAAAATTTTTACTTTCACCACTTGGCGGGTATTGGGATGCCTCGGAAATAATATATCTAAATAGACCAAGAAAAACATTTGTTGATGCATATATTAAAAGTATTGAATCCGCTGATTACACATTTATTGTCTATACTGGTCATGGATACTATTCAGAAGCTTCAGGAAGTACAATTCTTAATTTAAGACCAGGTGAGAAATATGATTCCTTAGATCTTCGTTCTGGTCAAAAGGCAATGCGAAGGACTATAATTCTTGATTGCTGTCGAAAAGTTACTAGGCATTATCTAACTGAAGATGAATTCCTTGCCAAAGTAGCAAGAAGGAGGGTAACTCTGAATGCTGATGAATGTAGGAGATATTTCGACGAGGAAATAATGAAATGTGGAAGCGGAATTGTTATAGGAAATTCTTGCTCAGAAAATGAATATAGTCATGATCATCCAATTAGTGGTGGTTATTATTCATCAAGTTTATTAAAGACTACTAACAATTGGTATGAAAATACTAATGTAAATCTGTCAGAAAGTTACTCTTGTTTCTCAATAGTAGCTGCTCATAATGGTGCTTTAGAATTTGTTAAAAAACTAAGTGGTGGCACTCAGAATCCAGAAATTGCAAAGCCTCGATCAGAACCATACTTTCCGTTTGCTATAATGGCTTAAAACTTAAAAAAGTAAGTGTCAAATCTTGCATTAACTAATATTAACACACCTTTTAAAGGTTAATACTCAATTATAACAGCCATGAAAAACTGAAATTAAAGTGAAGTCAACAAGTACTTCTTCCTGTTATAAGCAGAAAAAGCATCAACCCCGATTAAAATACACAATCAATAAAAAGAATCCAATGCTTACAGGAAGGAGGGAGTTACATTAAAGACCTGATTCGGAACGAGTTCCATTTTCTGGACTTTTACTGTAGTCTGTAATAAGGTTACAGAAATAATTTTTTGTAGGTCTTATAGATAGCGATATTGGTTTCAACATATGCCTTCGGAAGATCAATTCAATCTTTAAATTATTTGCAATTCTTGTCTTTGCAGGGTTAACATCTATAGGACATTATGAATAAGATAATCAAAGAAGCGAAAAACGAATTAATTGTAAAGGTTGAAGCTGATAACTCCGAACATTGGATTATCCCACATGCAGCCGATACTGCCTATTTTACTCACGGTTACTTCAGATACATAGGTAAATTTCCGCCACAAATTGCATCAAAATTAATTGATGATTATTATCCAGGGAAAGGTAAAATTCTGGATCCAATGGTCGGTGGGGGGACTGTCTTAATAGAATCTATTCTTAGGGGGATTAAGTGTGAAGGATGGGACATTAATCCTACCAGTATTCTAATTGCTAAATGTGTATCTCGACATGTTGAGTCCTCTTTATACCAAGAAGCAGGAGAAAAAATATTAAATGGGTTGAGTGTTATAAATAACGACAACAGTATTTTTAATTATCAAGGTAATAGCTGGATAAAAAAAGGATTGCACTTAAAATATTGCAATGAATATTTTGATGCAAAAACACAAGAAGAATTAGAATATGCTTTATATGTTGTCGATGAAGTTTCGAAGAAAGACAAAAGCGTGTCAGACCTGATTCTACTTACGATTTTATCATGTCTAAGGCGAATTAGCTATGCTAACGTAAAAAAGATGAATATTGAACTAGATTTAGAAAAGAAAACAAAGACTTCATTGTCTAAAGAATTTTCACGTAAATTTTCAAATATTTTAAAGATCAATAATGAGCTGCCTAGCAAATTTACAATGAACTTGGCTCAAATTTATGAAAATGATGCTATGTGTTGGCCTTCGATTGATAAGTTCAGCATGATTATTATACATCCACCATATTTAACTAATACCGCTTTTAGTGAATCCACCCAACTTCAATTAGCTATCTTGGGCATTAATCACAAAAATATATGGAAGAAAGAACTTCGATGTAGAGGAAGTTTTTTACATGAACCAAATGGGCTTAAAAAATACATAACCAATTGGGCAAGGATAATTAAGTCTGCAGCGCAGTCATTGACAAAAGGAGGCATACTTGCCACTGTTGTTGGAGATGGTCAAATCGAACATGTGCGCATACCGATCGGAATGATGACTGTAGAATTGGGAGCTGATACGGGATTAAAACTCGTTAAAAAATCTTTTCATATCCTTAATAACCAAACAGGCCAAACACAAAATAAAAAAATGAAAGGTCAGCATGTTGTTATCTTTCAAAAACATTAAACCTTTACAATGGAATGACGTTGGCAGTAACGCCGCGCAAAATTATTTAACACACTCGGTTTTTAGGTATTTTGGTAAATTGCCACCAGTTTTAACTGCCAATATTTTAAAAGAGTTTCTTCCTTTAAATAAAAAGAAATCACCAATCGTGCTTGATCTCATGTGTGGAAGTGGAACGACTCTTGTTGAAGCACAGAGAATTGGTGTTAGAAGCATAGGCGTTGACTCAAACAATCTTTCTTTACTTATATCCAAAGTTAAAACAACTCCGCTAAATATTGTTATGGCCGAAACGGCACTTAAAGAATTCGCGAAGAAATTTGTATCGTCAAATAAGAAAGCTGATACCAGCAAGATGGCAATTAAACAGCAGAAATTTACTTTAGAAAAATATATTCCGCCTGTCAAGAATATCAATAAGTGGTTTTCTGAAGAATCACAGTATAACTTAGCCGCCTGTCGAGTTTGGTTAGAGAAATATAAAAATAGTGAGGATCTATATAATTTATTATTCGTAAGCTGGCTGAGCATTATTAGACAATGCTCTAATGCATCTGTAAGAACTGGCCGTATATTTTATGATTCTGATAAGTCCCAACAACCAGTTTTCTCACATTTCCATAAAAAGTTAGAAAAAAATATCGAACTCTTTAGTAAAATACCTACTAAGCAATTCGATTTACGGCCACAGTTGTTTGTGGGTGATTCAAGATGTGTAAAATTACCACTTAATGAAAAAGCTGATTTTACTTTTTTTCATCCACCATATTTTGCTTTATATAAGTATAGCTCTGACGTTCTTCGTTTTGAGTTAGAATGGGGCGGTTTTAATCGCAAAGAGATTCTGAATAGAGAGATAACAGATGGTTTTAAGACATCAAATCCTAATCTTGCAGACATCTATGTTGATGACTTAGTCAAAGTTATAGAAAATGGATTTTTACACACAAAAAAAGGGAGAGGGATCGGCATTGTTGTAGGCAATAGTACTCTTTCAGAGAAACAATTGCCTATTGTAAAAAATATATTAAATAGATGTAAAAGCCGAGGCATGCGATGTGAAACTATTATTGAACGACCAATTAAACATTCTCAGGCAACCTATCACAAAAGTGCTAATCATAAAATAAAATCAACTTCTGATTATTTACTTTTATTTACAAAAGAATAAAATCTAATGATATAGATTTTGATAAGTTCCCTTTCAACGTAACACTGTTTGCATCTTCTGCCTGAATATATAAAATGTCTTGCTCTAATTTAGAATCGACCTTAGTACAGCCAATTGCCAGAACCAATTCACTGCAGCACTTTAAGAAACTATATGGTTGGGTCAATCTTTCTATAATAAAATTTTTTAATTTATCAAGCTGATAGTAATCCCTTATACTCCTAAGCTTTATTATATCTTCATTTGCTTCCTTTGCAGTTCCTTTCACTTCACAAAGATAAAGGTACTGTTTGGAACAAAAAATAATATCGATATGTGCTCTCCGATTGCCTGTTTTATTCTGAGTCGGTGATGGTATTCGTATGAGATCGGTAAAATAACTTTTACCACTTGGAGGATGAGCACTAATTAGTTCTAGATTTTTGTTGAAACATATAAAGGCAGTTAAGGCATTGAAAGCTTCGTCTTCTAAACTCATAGTATTTTTTGAAGTGGCTCTCCAATAATAATCCCATCATTGCATACAATTATGTGGCAATATCTTAAAAATATTCGACCTTGTTTAGTGGAACCAATCCAAGTGCTGTACAATGCAGCAGAACTAGTTGTCGTTCTGTGTTTAGCAGCAAAATCTATTGAGTATCTTTCTTTAAAAAGCTCTATCAGGTTTTGAGTATTGTTGAGACTTTCTAGAAGGATTTGCGTTGCTGACGAGGTAATAGAAATTCGGGGGTAGAATAATACCAGAGGCAGTTTATTCACTTTACATTCACGATAGTAAATGTTAATTGCAACTCCGCAATGTGGGTCTGATCGCCATTTATATCCGGAGAAATAGACATATGCTCCTTCTTGAAAAATATCCGCCGAGCATATTTTCTTTATAAACGAAGATATCTCTGTTTCATCTGATACAATTCTATCTTTCAGTAATATATTCTTTAACTGGCTGTTGCGCAGCGCATATAGTGCTAGAAGCTTATCTGGTTTGCCTTTAAAAAAATAATCACTCATATATTGAAGAATTTGTTGGGGGTTTCTAATAAGTTCGATAGTCTTGGTTCGGTTCAATGCAAATTTGACATCCGAATGTCTAGTGTTTTTAATATTTGCTAGATCAAGTAATTGTGCCTGACTTTTTACTAATAAAGCAGCTGAGTCCGCCGTACCATTTTTACCATTTCTTGCTAAATTAATAATTGCGGCCATTAGTGAACAAAGGTCTCCATAAACTCCCATGAACTTTGAATCTGTCGAAGTTAATGGCACCTTTTTAACTTTACCATTGCGTGCCGTGATCCATTCAGTAAATAACATAGGCACTTTATAAAGCGTGTGGAGAGTTGCCATGCCTTCAAAAAAATCGGATGTTAAACTTCTTTTTGAAAGCGTCGAAACGTCGTTGGAAAGATCAAGTTCATCATCACGAACTCTTGCTATGGGCCCAAAATATATAAACGGTACTTTATTTTCGGCAGCTGATGCAACACGAACAAACCTTTGGAGTCCATTATCACCCGTGTACGCATGTTCTGTCACTTCCACCACGAGTATGGGTTTCCCTGCTAGTGTAAAGATATAATCTGGCCGATCAAACGCAAAGAGTGGAAATATTTTGTCATAAGTTCTATTATTTACCGCTGCGGAAATTTGAGGATATTTAGCTATGTTTTCGTCCGGAATATTATTAAGAATCGAGGAAAGACCTTTCAATCGTTTGAACAATTTAACATCCGCGTCTTCATCGCAAAAAACCTCTATCTGATTTAATAATCCCATAACGAAATAACGCTAACGTTATCCTTTCGATTTTGGCGATATATGACGAGTAAAAGATGGTGTGTCGAAAAGCTGCTTTAAAGAAATATCCAAAGCCTTTGCAAGTTTTTCTAGATTGATAATAGATATATTCCTTTTACCATTTTCAACAGAACATAAATATGTTCGATCTAAATCAGCTTTGAAGGCCAATGCTTCTTGGCTCAAACCTGCTTTAAGTCGTAATTCCTGTATTCTTTTTCCAACTTTATATTGAACTGACACAATTCACCTTATTATTTTTGTTAACAGGTAGTTGTATTTACGTCAACGGACTATAAGTCACATCAATACAATTTGTGTGTAGTGAATTAATAGGGGATGATACTACTTAATCGGAAACATTGATCATAATCTATCTGAATTATACTTATTATTGAATTGACATTTATTACTCTTCTCTCTATTCTCATCTTATAAGATAAAAAAGGGGTGTTGATCATAAGCAGGTTCAGATGACATCAAATAAATCTATCCTGAAAACTTTAGCAAATGTCGATCCAGTTATGTTCAGATTGATTGAACATATAGGGCCCATTAACTTAGAACCAAGACAACTACCACCATTTCAATCCATCACACATGCAATTATTCATCAACAGCTAAATGGTAAGGTAGCACGTGTCATCTTTGATCGATTTGTAGCGCTTTTTGGTAATGGCAAATTTCCCGCACCTGAAGAAGTCATAAATATAGATTTCGAAATTATGCGGGGTGTAGGATTATCTAAGTCAAAAGCAACATACATAAAAGAAGTTGCTAAAATGGTGTCAACGGGAATAGTTCCTTCTCTAAAGGAATATTATAAACTTAGTGACACAGAAATAAAAGATCGACTTACAAAAATAAAGGGAGTCGGTCCCTGGACTGTTGAGATGTTACTGATTTTTAATTTTGGTCGCTTGGATGTTTTACCTATTCATGATCTCGGTGTTAGAAAGGGATTTCAATTAGCTTATAAAAAGCGTAAATTACCAACGCCGGAGCAATTAGAACGTTTTGGAAGGAAATGGAAACCTTATAGAACAATAGCTACTTTATATTTATGGGGAGCAGCAGATTTTATAAATCTTAATGAATGGTAATTTTGAGAAATAAGATGAAGAAAAATTATTTTTTAATAGTTGCATTTTTATTTCTGCTATCAGGTTTCCCTTTTTCTTCTCAAGCCACTATTCGCACAGTCACTGGAACAGTCACGAAAGTTTCCGATGGAGATACAATTCATTTGACAACACCAGAGCAAACTAAACTCCGCGTTAGGCTGTATGGCATAGATGCGCCGGAAACGGCTAAAATCAATAATCGAACAGGTCGAGTCAATAAACCGGGACAACCTTATGGAGATGAAGCTTGGAAGGCTCTTGAAAGTAAGATTATGGGAAAGCAGGTAAAGTTGGACATTCTTGATATTGACAAATACAGGCGCATGGTGGGAATAATTTGGCTAGAAGAACGCAATATAAATCTGGAGATGGTCAGCGAAGGATATGCAGAAGCATATGTCGAATATCTCAAAGCACCTTACCGATCAAAATTTATTGATGCAGAGAGGAAAGCGAGATCAGAAAAAAAAGGAATTTGGTCTTTGCCAGAATATGAGAGACCAAGAGATTTCCGCAAGAGATTAAAGGTTCGCGGCGGAGAATAATTGGATTAAATAAAGGAAGATAATATATATGGCAGAGAAACTTGACCCGAAAGAGATTGTAGATTTTAAAGAATTGTTGATGTCTGAAATTATTGTATGATTGAAAAAGGGGAAAAGAATATGGATAGAATTATTAAAAGTTTAGTTGAGGACCTATTAAAGACTCAAGAAATGACGGCTGAAAATGAAGATAAGGATTTTGAAAGGTTTGTAAATTATTGCATTATATCAAGGGAATATAATAGAAGTTTTGATTTGGAGGATACATTAACAGGCTCTGGTGACGATACTGGAATTGACGGTATTGGAATTATTGTAAATGGACAGTTGATGGAAAATACGGAGGATATAGACTTTTTTATTAATAATAATAAGTTTCTGGAAGTTACATTTGTATTTACACAAGCTAAAACTTCTTCGGATTTTTCGAGCAGTGAGATAAATAATTTTGCATTTGGTGTAAAAGATTTTTTTGCCGAAAAGCATAAATTGAGGAGAAACAAAACAATTCAGGGTTTTATTGATATATCAAATCATATCTTCGATAATGCACAATACTTAAAGGTTAATCCAACATGTAAATTATTCTATGTTACAAATGGAGTCTATAGGTCTGATCAAAACAACGAGGCGGTAAGAAAAACTACAATAACAGATCTGGATCAAACTAAATTATTTTCAGAGGTAAATTTTGATATTTATGGGTCCAGTGAAATTACGAAGATATATCGCGATTCGAAAAACACTGTGACTACAACTATAATCTTCCAAGCAAAGGTGACTCTTCCTGAGATACCTTTGATAAAAGAATCTTATCTAGGAATAATTCCGTTATCTGAGTTAAGCAAACTGATACTTGATGAGAACGGAAATGTTAGAAATATCTTTTACGATAATATTCGAGATTTTGAAGGTTTCAATAATCCCGTTAACAAGGGAATTATGGAAACGCTCAAGGGGAAGGCACCTGAAATCTTTGCCGTTCTAAATAATGGAATAACGGTCGTTGCAAGTAAATTGCGGCCGTCTGCGAATAAATTTACAATTACGGATTACCAAATAGTTAATGGATGCCAGACATGCTACGTCCTTGCCGATTATTTGAAGAAAAATATGGAAAGCGACATATCGTTACCAATAAAACTTATAATAACAGAAAATGATGAGATTGCTAATAGAATAACCGTTGCAACTAATAGTCAAACAGCTATAAAACGCGAGCAATTACAAGCGATGACAGAGTTTCAAAAGAATTTAGAATTATATTATTCTTCCTTTAAAGGAGATAACCAATTATTTTACGAGCGACGCTCTGGTCAATATCAAAGTGATAGTAACGTTATAAAGGCGAGAATAATAAATATTCAAAATCAAATTAAAGCTTTCTCTTCAATATTTTATGAAAATCCTGATAGGGTAACGACTTATTTTGGAAGTGTAGTTAAGCAAAATGTTGAAATTGAGGACCCAAAGATATTTAACACCAATCATCAGTATCAATTATATTATTTATCCGGCTTAGCATATTACAGATTGGATTCACTCTTTCGGTCTAGGAGTATAGGACCAAGATATCGAAAAATAAGATTTTTCTTATTAATGCTTTTCAGAATGATACTATCTCCAAAAACTTTGGAGATGCAATATATGAATAGCAAGAAAAAAGTAAGTCAGTATTGTGACCCGATCATAAAAGTACTAAATGATAAAAAGAAAACTTTAAAGGTCTTTGAGAAAGCAGTAGAAATAGTTAACCTTTCGAAGGTGGATATTGATGATAAACAATCAATTAAACAGACTGTCTTTACCAATGATTTAAAGAAAGCTTACTACAAAATATATAAAGCAAAAGAATGATCAGGTAGCGGCATTGGTGAAAAAATTTACCCTAGTAGAACAAGCCACCAGACTTTAGATGATAAAGTACCCCTCTGGTGCTCGGTGGGGGGGTATAAAGCGCTAGGGGATTGAATTTATTTCTTCTTGTTTCTTTTCTGAATGGTCAAATTGGCTTCCATTGATTTAACACCCCTGACCATATCAGAAAATATTTTGAGGGCTTCTGGGGAAGATTCATTGATTTCTGCAATGACGGCCTTTTTCAAATTTCTAATATCTTCCGGTTTTGAAGGCACGGCAAGCAAATCATTGACAGTAACATTCAGTCCCAAGGCCACTTTGATTAAAGTATCAATCGACCAATTCTTTTCCGCTCGTTCAATGGCGCCTATGTGGGTATAATGCAAATCTGACTTGTAGCCAAGCTCTTCCTGGGATAACCTTCTTTCCTTTCTCAATTGCCGTATCCGTTCCCCGACCAACTTTTTTAAGTCTTCCACGTTATCCCCCTAAATTGCTTATTTTTTTATAAACAATAAGGGTATTATGGTCTACAGTCTTAAATAACTAATTTATCTTGATTATGTTTATTATAGGCTGTATAAAATCCAGTAAAGGAAATGAAAGTATCCAATATGACGACATTTAAGGCCTTGATTAAAGCATTGTAGCTTAGTTTTCGTCGATAGAAAGGGAAAAACGAGAAATGAACAAATTAAATTCTTTGCGGCAAGCTGCCGTGAAAGGATATTCTGCTATTTCAAATAGTTTATTTAAGATTACCATAATCGTTTGCTTCATAATATTTCTGATAATCTATTATCAATCTACATTGAACCAAAGGTATCAATATTATAATTGGGAAAATAACATCGTATTTTTTGACACGAAAAAGGGCGAGATGTATGCGTTAAGTATGAAGGATGGTATATGGATTAAGTTGTCTCCATTTAGCGAATCGAAAGCAATACCGATTAAAAAAGCAATACCTACTCCTCCAGACGGATTTAGTGGTGTAGGAAGTAGTGTAGTTCCAGAATTTGATATTGTTAAACCTAAGAATAAATGAAATGAGTTAAGAAAATCAGCTATATTTTTTCATCCAGTAAATTATGGAGAATTTATGAATAAATTATTTTTAATCATTTTGGTCAGTATTCTAGGAGTAGTAAGCTGTTGTTTTATGTCCCCTGAGGTTATATCAACGGGACCTGATACATACACTGTTACATCTGGCACAAGCATTGGCTTTTCCAGTGCCGGTGTTAGGGCAGAGGTTTATCGTGCTGCAAATGAATTTTGTGCAAAGCGTGCTTTGGTAATGGTTCCAGTTTCAATAGATGCTCGCGAGGGTGAATTGGGTCGACACCCACCGAGCGCCACATTAGTATTTAGAGCTTTGAAACCTGGCGATCCAGATATTAAGCGTGTAAATGTAGAAGGGCCTGACTCAATTCAGCGCAATCAAGATCGCTAGTAAATGAAAAAATATAACAAGTCGCTCAAAGCCGTTCGCTTCCGCTCACTGGACAGTAGTAGATGACACCAATTCTAAAGATTGTAAAAAAAATGACTTGAGTAGAACATGCCAAAATAGACACGAAAAAATAATTCAAGATTGATTATTGACTACACCTACAAAGTGTTAAAAATATGCAGTTATTAAAATTGAGGATTACTATTTAAAAGGTGGCATCCGAAATCGATAATGAGCCAAGGAAAGACCTCTTTGTCCTTACTGTTGCTCACTTTTCATTTACGTGAAGATTTAATTCCTTCAAAACCTTGGTCTGAACCCTCGGTAAATTCAGTATCTTTAAGACCATCGGATGATATTTTGAAGACTAATTTATCGTTGGTTGCTTCTACAATATCAATTACATAGTCTTTAAATCTAACCTGTTTGGCTTTAGGTTCAAAAGTAAGATTTTGATAAAAAGCAGTTTTGGCATCGTATCCTCTTGTATATTCTCTATACATAATATTCATAGAAACATTATTAATGCCGCTATAAATCAATTCATGATTAATATAACCGCATGTATTACCACCATAGTTAATATTTGCATCGCATAAAAAGTCATCATAATTAAAAACTGCTTTAATAAATTTTACATTTGATGGTTGCAGTTCAAAATCACCCGTTGTTACTATATGTTTTTTATAATGAAGAGCATTTTTCTTAACATTGCCACTATCATCAACCAAAACTCCATAAATATTATTTCCATTAATGTCAGCAGGGAATATTATGTCATATAAAATACCGTCCACTTCGGTTTTGTCATATGATTCGTATTGTGACTTGTTTTTAAATCCAGATATATTGAGTCTGGAATTAGAAAGTCCAAGCATAGATGGAGCATTCGCTGTCAACGTAAAGTCCTCTGTAGGCCTTAGGACAGTCTTCACATAACCTTTAAACACATAATAATCCTTCACCTTCAATATGCTTTGTCCAATGTAGATTATTTTTACTTCCTCTATCTGGTAATCTTTTACGTAAGAATGTCGGATTATTTGAGGTTGATGACCGCACCCAGAAACAAATGATATTGTGAAGAAAATAATAAGAATGAATAGAAATAATTTTCTTTTCATCTTGAATCCTCCCATTTATTAAATGTAGTGATTGAACTAATGAAAATGAATCTGTTTATTTAAGATACCAAATTTCTAATGATTTACAAGATATAATTTACTCTTGTTTGTTTATTATGGAATGAAAGGTTGTATATTCATCTGAACTGACAATTTGATGATTACAGGAAGTAAGTATTAACTTGTTCATCCAATTTCTGTTTTACTTATCAACCTTCGTTTTTGAAAAATTTACCCTGGGGGAATTTAGGGCTTGAATACAAGCGGCAGCAGTATCTGTGGCCCTCATACCCCCCCTAATACGGAAAAGTCGTATCAAATTCAGAAGAATATTATTGAACGAGAAAACCCTGGAAATACTTCCAGTTAAAAGGTCATAATGTGACCTTTCTGGGAGCACCAAGAAGCAGTCTCTATTTGTAACCTCTTGTTTTATCTTATCAATGTTAATTAAAATTAAAAATGTGGGGACACAATGGGGACAAAAATCATTTATGGTAAAATTGTGATGATATGTAATTATGTAACATGTTGATATTATTGGTGCCCCTGGCGCGAGTCGAACGCGCGGCACACGGATTAGGAATCCGTTGCTCTATCCTTCTGAGCTACAGGGGCAACCATTTTTTATAAGAGTTGCCGCGATTTAACATTCTTTCACAAACCTGTCAATTGGAAGAAAGATTGCCACCCGGCATTCGTCGGGGACCCCGCCAGCCAAGAGGCGGCTACCCTGAATAACCTGAATACCCTAAAGGGCACCATGGGGTCACGCGTCGCAATGACAGCTTAATCGCTTTCCGGTTCAAACTGATTTTTCGCTGACCAGAATGATGGTAGATGGCGCAGTAAATATATGAGACTTTTGCGATGCTGCCAGATACGGTTGCGGAATTTTTTGCGCCAGGCGGTATCGGAATAAAAGCGCTTCACATGCTCATTATAGAGTTGATCGAGTCTCTTTTGGGAGGCAATTCCTTTCGGCACAAAAACAAAATTGAGACAGTTCATCAGACGCCAGTCTTCATTGAATGTTCCCTCGTCTTTTATTGTGTTCCAAAGCGGCGCTCCGGGAAAAGGCGTAAATTTTGCCATGTTCATGTCGTCCAACCCAAGCGTTATGATAAAGTCGGATGTGCGCTTGATTGATTCTTCCGTCTCTCCGGGCAAACCCATCATGAATAACCCTTTGGCGCGCAATCCGGCCCTCTGAATCCGCTGTACGGTATCGCAAACATCATCCAGCGATACGCCGGATTTGTGCCGCTCAAGCATCTGCGGATCGGCGGATTCAATGCCTAAAGAAACCATTAGGCATCCGGAGTCTTTGAGCATCTTTAACAAATCATAATCAGTGTAGCCCACGCGCACAGCGCAGTTAAAATTAATTCCCAGAGGATAACGGCTGAGTTTTTCGCAAAGTTCAACAATCCGCGGACGGTTCATTGTAAACAAATCATCGTAGATGTTGACATGGTGCACGCCGAATTTTGTCCGCAAATATTTCATGTGTTCGTAAATGTAAGCGGCGGAATTGTAGCGGAATCCTTTTTTGAAAACGGAGCGGTCGCAGTAGGAACATTGATAAACGCAGCCCCGCGAGGTAATCATCGTTGCCCCGGGAGTATGGACATAGCTGAATAATGGCAAGTGGTAATCGCCGGGAAAACCTTTGAGCTTTTCGTAGGCGGGAAACGGCAGGCTGTCTAAATCGGATATTTTCGGACGCGGATCATTGGTAATAACTTCTGATCCACGGCGCCAGATCAACCCTTTAATTTCAGCGGGGTCAAAGCCGGCGGCAAGCTCAGACATCGTTACTTCACCCTCGCCGGTAACAAGAAAATCAAAAGCCGGATAATCCTGCAGAAGCTTTCCCTCTAGCGCGGAGACATGGACTCCTCCGCACACTGTCATGGTATCAGGAGATTGCCCTTTGATTTTTTGCGCAAGATCGGCGGCATCGGGAAACGATGATGTTGTTGCCGAAAAGCCGATGATCTGCGGCTGATAGGTTAAGATTGCCTGCGCCTGTTTTTGCAGGTCAAACGGAACATCAAGACCGAGGCAATCGTAAACAAAAACATTATGGCCCTGCGCTATTAAATAAGCGGCGATGGAGAGAAGTCCTTGAGGCACCATCCGATTGGCAATATCGGTAATGTCGCGCTTTCCGGGAAACCAATTGAATCCCCGCGGATGAACAAGGGCGATGCGTTTTTTGTCATTTCCGACAGCAGTATGCGTCATAATTAACTTTCATTTCGTTATGTGTGTCCCCCGCCGGCGGAGGACACGGAATGACAGGCTGTTAAATTTATTTTGTTGACGCTACGACAAGCGCCTGTTTCCCCGAAGCGTGACAATTATAGTGCACGAAAAGAGCTGCCGGTATTTCCCGCAGGGCGCGTGCTATCCCGAAAGCGGCTGCTGTAGAATGAATACCACAATAAGGCAAATAATCGTCAACCTCCCAACCTTTGAGTTTCCAGAAGTCAGAGTCAATTTTATTCAAGCGGAAACCCGGAAGTAAAAAACGTTTTTTTTTCTGCCAAGCACTATCTGCGGGAATAAGCTTTTCGCTTTGGCTTAAAATATTTTCGCTTGCGGAAAATTCTTCCGGCGAAATTATTTTGTTGCCAAAATCCACCGCCAGTATATTGCCAATATAATTCTCCTTATCTTTTCCCAGCAAAAGCCAGGAACTGCCTTCGCCCATCGGCATGGAGTGGGAGTTCTCCGGCGTTAAGTTCACGCGTTCGCGGTATTCCTCAACAGTGGGAGTAAAAATATCACAACCGCCGACCAGCGCAAGCTCTATTTCACCGCTTTCCAGATAGCTAAGAGCTAGCCATAAAGCCGATTCGAAAGATAATTCTTCCTGAGATATGGTCAGCACGGTTCCCGTAACTTCGCAAATCCGCGCCAGAACAAACGCGGCGGCATTGCTCACCGAATTGGCGAACTGATTGGGACTGGGGAATCCGCCTCCATGCTTGAACACCTGAGTAATGAACGGCATTATTTCGTCAACGTTTCCCAATCCCGTCGAGAGAAATATCCCCACTTTTTTCCCTTTTAAATAACCAAGCGATACTTTTTGCAGACAGGCGATCCCTCCGCAACAGACCATCTTGATGAATCTTCCGGCGCGGCGCATCGGTTGTCCCATAATTTCGTTGACCAGATCGTCGGGATTCAAGGGCAATTTGCTTTCTTCCCAAAGCGCATCGCGATTGGGCGTGAGTGACGGGCCTATGTAACTTGCGGCGATCACTGGCATGGATTTCTGGATTATTTTTTGATTACTATTTTTTATGCTCATATTTTTTTATTCGTAAATTGTTGTCATTCCCGCCTCCGAGTGGGAATCCAGTATTTTCATTAAATAGAATTGTTCCCTTTTCGCCTTTTATCTTTTTTTCGGAATAAATTCTTAAACCAGCTAAAGTCGATGGAAGCATAGTAATCATTTCCATCATACTTCTTATTTATATTTCCAAAGAAAAACTTCAGTGGCCAGTTGTTGCCTCACCAAGCATACATTCCAAATAACGCAACAAGCGCAAACACCAATATGGAATCACTCCAATTATCTTTCATTATTGAATGTATTATATACCCCCTCCAATACAGAAGAACGCCATAATCCTAGACAGTATTCGCCACTCTTTATTCATATTACCCCTTATAATATTACCAAGAAATAAGATAATGGCAGCCGCCTTTTTTCTTTCATGCGGTCACTCCTTGATAATCAAATAACTCGTGCATGTTCCGCCGAAACCGAAAAAAGTAAACAGGTAAGCTCCGTCGCGCGCCGCAATGTTTTTCTGCGAAGGCGCGAAGCCAATTTCCGGATCAATTTCCGTAAAACCGAAACTGCGGGGTATAAACCCCTCTTCACAGCAGGAAAGCCAGACGGCCGTTTCCACGGCTCCTGCCGCGCCCAGTGTGTGGCCGATAGCGCCTTTCAGCGATACCACAGGAGGAAGGTTTTTGCCAAAGAGTTTGACCAACCCTCTTCCCTCGGAAAGATCGTTGTCCCTTGTGCCTGTCCCGTGAGCCTTGATGGCTACAACATCGCCGGCAGACATCCGCGCTGATGTAAGTGTTTGTTGCACAACCTCGCTGACAGTCACTCCGTCAATTCCCGCCGAAGTCATACTTTTGATATCGTTGTATAGATAGCCGCCGGTAAATTTATATTTTGCGGAAGCGGCAGATGATTCTTCCGTATCCATAATCACAACGGCGGAGGCTTCACCAATTTGCATACCGGCGCGGGTCGCGCAAAACGGCCGGCATTGGTCGTAATCAAAAAGGAGCAGACTGGCAAATCCATGCAGGGTCATATTTAGAAGCGGCTCAAAGCCGACAACTATCGCCCGACGAATTTTCCCCCGTTTAAGAAGATCGGCGGCGACAACTAGAGCGTGCGAGCTGGAAACACAAGCCATGCTAAAAGTCAGGGCCATGCCCCTGATTCCGTATTTATTGATGATTAAATCGGCCACTTCGCCGGGACCTCTGTTGCGGCAGGAAATAGCCGGTGATTGATTGTCGGGATTTTTGCGCACGGCCTCGGTAAATTCATATTCATTGCGAATAAAGAGGCCGCCTGTCGTGCCCACCAGCACACTGGATTCGGCAATTTCTTCAGCGGATAGTTCCGCCCGCGAAAAAGCTTCAGCAAGCGCGCGCTCCAACATGGCCATTGATTTATCCAAAGGGTTTCCGGAATAGGGAACTTCAAAAGCCTTATATTCACGGTTGATTAAATGAGAGGAAACACCCGCCGCTGCCGGCGGCGCGTTTCCCGCGATTAAATTACGTGCCGAATCAGGAGCACTCCAGCCAAGAGAAGTCACGGCGCCCCAGCCGCGCACATAAATATCTCCATGGTTCATCTCTTAACCTTTGGCGCGTCTATGATAAAATCGGCCAGCGAGTCGAATGATTGCATCGCCTTGGCCGCTGTTGAGGCGTTTTTTAATTCCACGCCGAACTCATATCTTATTTCCATGGCGATCTCCATGGCGTCGAGACTATCCAGTATCAGCGGACCAGGACCACCGATAAATGGAACATCGGTGGGCACGTCTTCCGGCTTCACATCCGTAATTTCACATGCCCGGATTATCAATTCTTTGAGCTTGAAAATTAGTTCTTCCTTCGATGATACATTCAGCTCTTTTAACTTCTGCTTTACATCCATTTAATTTTCCTCCCCGCTATATAGAAACAAGCCAACGCGAAAAGCGATAGGACGGCCAGTTTAGGCAATATAGTGCTAAAATCTGCGTCGCGCAAAAAAACATCAAGATAAGCCTGATGCGCCCAGAATATCGGCGATATCATCGCCAGTTTTTTCATCATAAACGACATAACAAAATATGGAACCATAATGCCGCCAAGTACTCCCATTAATATGGCGCCCGTCGCTGCCAGTGTTGGACACTGTTCAGGCGTTTTTGCCAGCGCCGCGACAAGCACGCCAAAACCGGTTGTGGCGGCCGCAACAACCAGTGTGACCGGAATCAAGTGCCAGAGGTGATTTCCCGTTTGAAAAGAAGAGCCGACAATGTGAGGCGCGATAAAGACACCTACAAACAGCATCAAAAGAAACTGAACAACATTAATTATATAATAAGGAATAATTTTCCCCAGGGCAATTGTATTGGCGCTTACTGAATAAGTAAAAAGACGCTGCAAAGTGCCGTCATTTTTTTCTTTAAGAAAACCTATAGACATGGGAATGGCAATAAAAAACATAGCAAATATCGCATAGCCCGGAACCGCTTGCTGAAGAGGGCTGGGAATGTCCCTGTTTTTCTTTGTTTTCTCAATGATTAAATTGGCGACCACAGTATCAAGGTTGTCTATTCCCATGACTACTTCCACGGTCAAACCGGTCATTAAAGAACGGACGGCTATTTTGTGACCTATATCAAGTACAGGATCAAAATAAATTTCAACAGGTTTTGTTCCTTCATCAAAACCTTTGGGAATGATAACAAGTACCTGCGCTTTGCCATATTCAAAAATACGGTCTTTATCCATACCAGGCGGCAGATTAATTCTCTTAATCAGCTTATGGGATTGTATTTTTTCTTCAAGCAGGTTCGCTTTTGGTAATTTGCTTTCATTTTCAATAACCAACGGAATTTGTCTTTCATATATTTTGTCCGCATAGACTCCCTGCAGCGCCAGAGTCATGAAAAAAATCAACGCCAATGGCATGAGAAAAAGAAGCAGTATTGTCTGCTTGTCCCGAAACATAATCAACATTTCTTTTTTGACAAATTCCGTAAGCTGCCTTTTAATCAAGTTATATTCACCTGCATAAAAATTTTTTTCATTCTGCAAAGTTCACAAATGGATTAATGAACCTCCCCGCAGCAAGCTGCGGGGTATCTCATGGTTGGTAGCTACTCTCCAAGCGAAGCAAGCTTCGGGGAATATTACCCGGAGAGATTTAATATTCAAAGCATAACGCGGCGGCAGTGAAACTCGAATTACAGTTACGTAGTTCAACTGTAATTCGTTAGTTGAACTGTCCCTTGCCAATGGGGCAAGGAGGAGACTCCGCAGGCGTATTGTGAATACGTCGAGGAAGTCTTGACGCAGCCAACAAAGTTATGCAAAGAAAAATCCTTTTATGCTTTAATCATCACGCAATCCTCTCCCAGTCTTTTCGAGGAAGAATTTTTCCAGATTATCTATCGCGGACATCGCTCCATCAAAAACCATTTCACCCCTGTCTGCCAAAGTTACGCTTGAGCAAATATGTGCGGCTTCTTCCATTATGTGGGTGGATAACAAAATAGTCATACCTGATGCGTTGAGATTTCTCAGGGTTTCGTAAATATGATTACGGCTCTGCGGATCGACGCCAACAGTCGGTTCATCGAGTAACAGGAGTTTCGGAGAATGCAGCAGCGCCACGGCCAGATTCAAGCGTCTTTGCATTCCTCCCGAATAAGTGACGACCAGCTTGTTGGCGTGGCCGGTAAGTCCTGTCTGAGCAAGCACATCATCCGATCGTTTGGCTATTTGTTCATCCGAGAGATTAGCCATCGCTCCAAAAAAGCGCAGATTTTCGCGGGCGGTAAGCATCATATAAAGTGAGATAGATTGCGGCGCGCAACCGATGGACAAAAGAGCCCTGTTGTCAGGCATCTTGTTTCCAAAGATAAAAACTTCTCCCGAATAGCCTCTTAACACTCCGGTAATAATGCGCATCAGCGTGGTTTTGCCCGCGCCGTTCGGTCCTAAAAGCGCGTGAATCTTTCCTTCCTCTAGCGACATGGGAAAATTGCGCAATGCATACTCCATTTCGCCGGATGATGATTTATCAGCCGGCGAATTGTAAGAAAAAGATATTCCGGAAATTTCCAGAGCCTTCATGATTTCAGTTTACCTACAACATCCCGAAGATTCTTGAAAAGTTCTTCTTCCCGCCCGGCGCAGATCAGCATCAATCCGCCTGCTTTCTCGAACGTTTCTTCAGATTTTGTTTTTCTATGTTTGATGATGCGTGATGATACCACGGCAAATTCACGCCAGATGTCGCCGATGGCGGTCATCTCATTGGATAAGTCGTTTAGTTCCGTGGAGCCGAAAAGTTCTCCTGCTTCCTGCAGAAATGCCGCAAATATATAGCGAAATCCCGCGCCGCCCGTGCCCATTTCTTCCTGCAAGCGCAGGATGTGAGCGAGTTGCCGGCAGGCTTCGACATAGCCCAGCTTTTCCGGCCATTTAATAACTTTTTGGGCAACATAGCGCATCCCCTTTACGCCGAAAAGCGGAATGGGAATTTTGAGCATTTGATTGCAGGAATCCGTCATACCGGTAATGCAGGCCTTTCTGATGTCGGGATTGGGATTGACGGAGATCGGATAATACATCAGGCCACGGGGTTCCATGGGGCCTCGCGCGAAACGAGCCCTTTCCATATCGTGTGTCGAACAATCCGTCGTATATTCCAGCAAGGCCGGATCGCTTATTCTGAAACCGTTTTCATTCTCGTACAGGACTATAAAGTTGTGTCCGCTAAAATTAAAGCGATAGCGTCTGGGAAAGAACGAAAGCCAGTAAACGTTGGTTGTCACTGCGGCAATCTGTCCGGTTCGGATAACGCGGCGCAACTCATCCATGCCTTTTTGCGGACTGCGAAAACGTTTTCTGAAAACAGTTACGCCCAGTCTTTTGGCTGCTTTTTTGAAAACCAATCCCGGAATTGATCTGAAAGTGCTTATGGGCAGTCCTGTCTGTTTGATAAATGGCAGATGGCCGAAAAAAATACCGCTGCCAATGCCGAAAACCATTGGTTCGGAAATATCCAAACCTTTATCGCGAAACAGTGCAGATGTAACTCCTGTCTCACAATGCGCGGAAGTGCGATGGATATAAGTTTTGCCGTTGGCTAAAGTTTCTGTCGTCATGAATAGTGATTACCTTTCTAATGAGACCCAAGTTTCAGAAACAAAGTGCGCTGAAACTTGCTAGTCGAATTATCCCGCCGTAGGCAGGGGTTTTGAGTCCCAAGTTTCAGAAGCGAATAACCTAAAGGTCACTATAGGCGCGCTGAAACTTGCTGGACGAATTATCCCACGAGCGAAGCTACGTGGGGTTGTTATTTGGGGGTACGGTTTTCAGCTCTTTCCTCGTGATGTCGAGGGCTTTCGCGTAACTATCCAGCACATGAGGTTTTAGTTTAGCAAATATTTCCGGACGCAAGTGCCTTTTGACCCGGAATGCGGCAATGCCCGCTGTTTTCCCCAGAATCTCCGGTGTCATCTGCCGCAGCTCCATATAATAAGCAAGCGGGCTTTTCTGGCCGGCAAGCACCGCTTTTCTGGTTTCTTCTTCTTTGACCTTATATTCATCATAAGCCATTCTGTTGATCATTTCATCTACCACCCAGCCCTTGCTGGGCACCATGACATATTTCCCCTTGTCATCAAGGGCGTAATTTCCTTTTTTTAGCCACCCTTCTGTATAATCGGGCACGTCATCCTGCGGAACTTCGTTTACCTTCATGGGCAACTCCTGGCAAATGTAGTGATTATTTTTGTAACGTATTTCTTATACTAAATTTAATAATGCGAAAAGTCTTTTTTGTTTTATCGGTGTGAATCGATAGCATTTATTTTTTTCCTAAAAACGGCTCAAAGTGGTACCACTCGAAAGGATGATCGGCTACGAAACGGGCGAGATCAGCGGCATAGGCCTGTGCCGATTCCAGCACCGCCTTTTTTCGATCCGCGCGCGTGGCGGCAACAACCTTCCGTCCTGCAGAAACTTTTATATGATATTTTCCGACATCATCCTGATACACAAAAAAAGTCATCAACGGCGCGCCCGTCATCAGGGCAAACAAATGCGGTGTATCCGGCAGACGCACTTCATGCCCCAGAAAGTCCACAGTGACATAGCTCTGCTCTCCCCAAAGACGGTCACCCGTCATGGAAACGATCCCGCCTTCGCGCAGGAAATTGATTCCTTCCAAGAGGGCAAAGGGAGAGCTTTCTTTCTCTGAAGTCGTAACTATTTTAATCCCGCTTCGGGACAGAGTTTCTTTTTGCATCCGCTCAATTTGTTCTTTATGTTTCTCGCCCAGATAAAGCATGACAGGAAGCCCTTTGCGGTTCATCAATTGCGCGGCCAATTCCCAATTGCCAACATGCGACATAACAATAATCGCGCCTGTCTTTTTTTTTACAGCTTCTTCCAGATGCTCCCAGCCAACACTTGCAAAATCCACTCCCTCGTTTTTTTGTAAAAGAAAGTGATTTAAAAAGACACCGGTAAAATTATGATATTGCCTCCATACGCAAAGCAAATGATAGGACAAGCCTTGTTTCGGGAAAAGGGCACGATAAAATTTAACGCCGTGGGCAATCCGCACAGGAAAAAGAAAAAAATAACCGGTGGCGATAAACCAGGAAAACGTGCGGAAAAACCACATCCCTAAATGTTGCGAAAAATAAGTTGCTATTTTGTAGGAAAATTTTTTCATAAATTAATATCTTGTCATTCCCGACCTGGAGACTGTGTCGCAATTATCCTTTGACAAGAGAATATTAGAAAAGAATAAAAAAGCAAGAGAAAGCTAAGATAGCTTATGTTTATTCGCTTCCTACCGGTTGGACTTCAATGAGAGTCATCAACAGCGAATAATTAAATGTCTCATTTGCTTGCAGTTCAATGCTCTGATAAATATTCCCCGTCGTCTTGTTAAATTTGACCTGGCGCTTCAGAATACCGGCTGATGAGTAGCGCTTAATTGCGGTGCCTTCCGATTTATCGGTAATTACGTCAATCCAGTCACCGTTTTCTTCGAGGTAGCGGCAGACGGCTGCGCCGTCGGGAAGATTGCCTTTCTTCTGAATTTTTCCTTCCGGCGCGAAAAAGATCAGTTTAATGTCCTCAATCATATTTTTTGCAAAATCAGCGGAATCAAATGGAGGCAGCGACCGAGTGATTTTGAGCGTGCCTGGACCGGACTCGGCTTCAAACAGCACCATTCCTTCCGCGGTCATGATGGCGCAGAAGACAAAGCGAGTGGAAGGATCGGCCAGGGTTATGCCGATGATCGCGCTTTGCGTTTTGCCGGACACACGGGTTTCTATGGCGTGCACCAGCCGGCACTTTTCTTTTAAAAAAGGGGACGGACAAGTTAAAGCCTTTTCATCCGCCGGAGAAACGGGTGAATTAATCAACGGCAATGTCTGGCAGGAGAAAAGAAAAATGGTTAATATTAAAAGAGGTAAACCCTTCATTGTGCATCCTGAAATACTGAGGGGTTAATTGCTTTATTGATTTCCACGTTGTCGAAATTTATCTGCGTGAAGTTATTTGCGCTTTCAGTAATTTTTACAGACTGAACAGTTGCTGATTTTTTAGAAAGGATAATCTCGATTTTCTCAATCATGCCGGTCATGCTTTTTTCCGTGGGCGTCAGCGTGATTCTGATATTCGCTCCTTCATTAATGGTTGCCGCAAATGACGGATTCTGATCGAACCTGCCGCTCATCCAGCCGGCTACTTCCCCCAGCACTATCTTCATTGCCTGCACGCCGCCCGTCTTGTCTTCCACCATTTTCCCACCGGAAGTAATGTAGCGTTTGGTATTATTTTTATAAGCAATGACGATGCTCCTTAAAGGCTTGAAATATTCCCAGCGGAGAGAATCGGGAGCAGCATAATAAAAACGCCCTTCCGAAATAAGAGGCCTGGATAAAATTTTCATGGATTTCTTTTGGACAAAATGGGCCTGGATGGTTTTGATATTGGCCGATTCCTTGCGCAATTGCTCAAAATCATTCGCCCCGGCATAATTTAGCGGGGCCAAAGCTAAAAAGGCGCCAACAATAATATAAACAAAAATATATAAATTGCAGCGAGTGTGCATCAGCATATTCCGCCATTAATACCCAGGACCTGTCCCGTCATGTAAGAGGCATCATTAGAACACAAAAAGCGAATGACGTTGGCTACCTCTTCCGGTTTGCCCAGACGTGCCATGGGAATCATTTTTTTGATTTCGGCAACCGGCGCGTCCTTGATCATGTCGGTTTCAATTAAACCCGGGGCAACGAGATTAACACGAATGCCAAAACGCGCCACTTCCGTGGCCAACGCGCGGGAAGCGGCAATTATTCCCGCCTTGGCCGCGGCATAATTTGCCTGTCCGCGATTAGGCATCAATGCCGAAAGGGAAGAAACCGAAACGATGGAACCGCATTTACGTCTGACCATTTCGCGCAAAACAGGTTTTGTGATGTTATAAAAACCTTTCAGACTTGTATTGATGACGCTGTCCCATTCTTCTTCGCCCAGTAGCATAAAAAGACCGTCAGCATTAATTCCGGCGTTGTTAATGAGCACTTGAATGTTTTTATGACGTTCGGTAATCGCTTTAACAGCATCTTTAGTCTGTACATTATCGGCAACATCAAATTGAAAAATTTCTCCATCTCCACCGGCGGATTGCACGAGCTTTAATGTTTCCGCCGCCGCTGTTTCATTGGACTTAAAGTTTATAATTACGAAATACCCGGTTTTTGCCAATTCTACAGCTGTAGCCCGACCGATGCCGCGGCTTGCGCCTGTAATTATCGCTGTTTTTTTCTCATCCATTTTCTAATCGCGCTCCTTAAAAATAATTACTTATTATCTTCATTCAGGCGCAGGGCTTGAAGAGTGACTGTGGCCAGCACTTTTTCGCCAGCTTTAACAGTTCCTCCCAATACGCCATAATTATCAAATGAATACTTGTTTTCAATCATGATAATCAAGTTTGTATTTACCGGAATTTTATTCTCCTTAAATTCGGCGTTCTTGATGCCGACAAGCCAGCCCTTAACGCCATCTTTCCCCTGCTGTCTTCTTTTGTAACCATCAACAATGGCCGCGGTTTGGGCAATGGCCTCGATTAAGACCAGCGAATTTACAGAGTCCCCGTCATAAAGAGGCCAGTTAGGATTTACAGTAGCGGTACTAATAGCAGTGTTTTCTTTTATTTCCAGAATTCCACTGATAATTTTTATTTTCTCCCTATGGGGAATCAAACTTTCAATATCAATGTTAAGCATAGGCAACTTTTAGAAAATTTTTATATAATTAATGAAAAAACCGCGCAGAAGTCAACAAGAATTGTTCTTTTTTTACGGTAAATAAGTAAAAAAAGATTTTACTTTTTTCAGATACAACTACGGCGATATGTTTAAATCAGCCGCCAGCCTCATCGCCGACAATGTCTCTCCCGACTCGGATCTTAAAATTGTAAATCAACTGGCCCGGCTCTATCAAGACAATGCCTGCGACTCCATTATTGCCGGTGCCGGCCCGGCCAGTGATGAAGATATTTTTGTCCGTCTCATCCATCAGAGAAAGGGCGCTTTGAAATTCAGGATTGAACTCTATTTCGACCACTTTGGATTTTCTTGTCATTGTGTTTCCCGCTATTTAATGTGTCCGACAGTAAACACTTTTTACGTAAGACTTCAATAATAATTCTTTGATTTTAAATAAATATTCGTGTAGAAATATACCATTCAAAGAACAGCTTTTGTTTCAAACCGGTATATAAAGGAATACGTATATTAATTGTTGTGCATTGGAGGAAAGAAGATATGGAAAATCGACGCTACAATGTAATAATGAGGCGTTTCCGCGTGTTCGCATGCCTGTTGATTTTTGCCAGCATCTTGTCAGCTTGTGCGACGCAGCCTCCGCCGCAATCATTCGATCCACCGGGCTTCTGGTCTGGATTGTTTCACGGCTTCACGATCCTTTTTAGTTTGATCGGAAGCATTTTCACTGATCACCGAATTTACGCATTCCCAAATTCCGGTGGTTGGTATGACTTTGGGTTTTTCCTTGGCGCGTGCATGTTTCTAGGTGGCGGCGGAGCAGGAGCAAGATAGAATTAAAAGCACAACAAAGTCAATCCAGCCGATCGCTACGCTCTGGCTGATTTTTACGTTGGGCATCAAAACATAGGAGGAAACGCATATGGCTTTGCGATCACTTCTGTTTGCCTTTTTTGCTATCACTTTATTAATAATTTCAGTTGAAGCAGCTCCTTTTCAACCAAACGATAGCTCGCCTGAAGGCATTGTATTGAAAGTGTATAAAGATTTTGCTTGGGAAGCTGTAATGGCAGCAGAACACTATGATGGGTTGATGCAGCAACCGCAGATTGTTCTTGTAAAATACTTTGATGAAAAACTGACTTCTTTGATATTGAAAGATCGAGCATGTGCCAAAAAAGAAGGGATGTGCAATCTTGATTTCTTGCCGATTTGGGATTCGCAAGACCCAAGTGCTGGCGACTTAACCGTAGAAAAAACAAACAAACCGAATATCATAGCTGTAACATTTCGTTACCCTAGCATAGACAAAAAAATAGAATTGAAATATCAAGTAACTAAAACAACAAAAGGGTGGCGCATAAGCAATATTTCGGGGAAGGATTGGTCCCTACTTTTAATCCTTTCATCACCACAATGAGGCCCAACAAGGGTAATCCAGCCGACCGCTACACTCCGACTGATTTTTTCGTTATGTAGATTGATGCAGAAATCAAGAAAATATAAAAAATAACTCCTGTAAAGGAAAACATGTCATGTTCGCTATAAATCACGCAGCCACTGGTCTGATTATCAAAAAGATTTATCCCGATGTACCGATAACAACGATTTTAGTATCGGTCCAACTAATAGAGATCCTCTGGGTTATATTAAATTATCTCGGAGTAGAAAGGACAACCACCGAAAAAAAAGTACAATCAGTGAGTGATGTACATCTTGAGTATATGCCGTTTTCTCACTCACTAGCATCCACGGCTGTTTTGGCGGCTGGCGCATGGATACTCTTTACCTTTGGCTTCAAAGAGGTTAATGTAGGAATAGCCGTTGCGCTGGGTATATGTTCTCACCTTGTGCTTGACCTGATTAGTCATGCTCGTGATATTGTCATAGCGCCATTTCTGGACAGCAGGAAGTTCGGCTTGGGGCTCTATGAGAAGCCGGTTGTTGCATTCGTGTTCGAGACAATCTATGGGATTTTCTGCTGGTGGGTGTATGGAGGAAGTACGGCGTTGTTTTGTATAATTGTAGTATTTAATCTGGCTAATGCCTCTTTCTTCATTAAAGCTATACCCGGACCAGAAAGATTTTTGGCACATAGGCCATTCTGGATTACAACCATAGTTGCATTGCAAATTATCGTGACTGCGGTACTTGTGGGGTTGTTCAGCTGAGGCAATGGCACTGACAGCAATGCCCATGAGTGATGCTCGATATAAAAGCTTAAAGATGGATGGAATAATTCAATTCAGATGGGTCAAGAGGACGGCATAGCTACCGCATGCACAATGGATTGGCTCCAGCTTCGCTTTCGCCAGCCGTTGATGCGGCACATTATGCACAATATGATTTCAAGGAGGGGTGAATCGACATGATTTTAGACATACTGGAGAATGCACAACGTTATCTGGCCTTGCATAAGGGGTTTGCAAAGGCATTTGATTTTCTGTTGCGCCCTGATCTTAAGGAACTGCCAGTGGGGAAATATGAGATAGACGGTGAGAGCGTCTATGCGATGGTGTCTAAGGACTCCGGCCGCAGGAAAGAAGATGCGCTACTTGAAACGCATGAAAAATACATTGATATACAATTGGTCCTGACAGGAACCGACGATATGGGATGGAAACCCAAGTTATTGTGTAAACATCCATTCGGGGAATACGATAAAAAAACTGATGAGCAGATTTTTACGGACGAACCGGATGCCTGGCTATCAACTAAAAGTGGAGCGTTTGCGATTTTCTTCCCGGAAGATGCGCACATGCCGCTGATCTCGTCAGGCCAGCTCCACAAAGTTATTGTAAAGGTCGCCGTTGCCGAAAGATAACAAGGCCAACAAAGTTAGCCGAATAAAGCGAAACTGTATTAAGATTTTTTTCCGATATACAGACAGGTAATACCGAAAGTTAGGGGATATATTTTTACTTCGGACATTCCGGTATCCTGCATGATTTTGGCGAATGCATCCGGCGATGGAAAGTTCATGATTGAATCGGCAAGATAGTAATATGCCGCGGCGTTTTTGGAAAACACTCTGGCCATCAGGGGAAGCAGATAGTTCAAATAAATATAATAAAACAGTTTGAAAAAACGGTTCTCAATAAAAGCCATTTCCAGAATCATTATCTGTCCTCCCGGCACAGTGACACGCAGCATTTCCCGGAGCGCTTCCGTTCTATCGGGAATATTTCTAATCCCGAAAGCCATTCCTGTAACGTCAAAAGCATTGTCGTGAAATGGAAGTCTCAAGGCATTGCCTTGCATGAAATTTAACTGACTAGAGAGGCCTTTTTTCTCTACCTTGTCCTTTCCCGCCAGTGCCATGGGAAAAACAAAATCAACGCCGAAGGCTTTTATCTGGCGGTGCTTCAGGCAGGCGTTAATCGATAAATCTCCGGTGCCGCAGGCAACATCAAGAAATATATTGGTTCGGAAAAAACGCATCTTTTTAATTGCAAACCGGCGCCAGGCAATATCGCGGCGCAAGCTCAGCAGGTGGTTTAAAAAATCATACTTGCCGGTAATGGTCGAAAAGATTTCTTTTACCATGCCGATGCGCTGTGCATCGCTGATGGTTTTTACCGAAGGATATTTGTTGACTGTTGATTTTTGCATTGATGAGATTTCCTTTACTGATGCGGACGCTGGATAATTAACGGTCAAACAATATCTCTAATCAGCCCCTTTTCCTGAAATATTTTCATGACAGCGGTTGAGTTCTCGACGGTAAATCCAATACGCCACCATTTGTTGCGGATGAACGCAAAGAAAATTTTGTCGCGTTTGTATCTTTGAAAATCCTTGGGAAACCAGGTATGGAAATCGCCTGTCCCGTGAAAGCGGAATTTACCATTCCAGATGGAAGCCGGTTTAACAATGATTTTTTTAATATCGGAGAAAAGCACTAATCTATCGCGCTCGAAAAGACTGTAGCGCTTGAACAAAATACTATCGCCGGTAATGGCGACCAATGAATCAGTGTAAATTATTTCAGTGACCAATTGATTTCACTCTACCATAAATACAAAAACACATTATTTGCTGCGGATAAGAACCGAATTAGCATGAGCATCGAGACCTTCCATCTGGGCAAAACGAACTGTTTGGCTGCCAAGCTTTTTTAAAGCTTCCCGCGAAAAAGAAATAACGTTCATTCGTTTGTAGAAATCATAAACGCCCAATGGAGAAGAAAAACGCGCCGTGCCTTCTGTCGGCAGAATATGATTCGATCCGGCCAGATAATCGCCCAATGCTTCCGGCGTAAAAGAGCCCAGAAAAACAGACCCGGCATTTCTTACTTTATCAAGAATTCCCGCGGGATTCTCTACCATCAGCTCCAAATGTTCAGGCGCGAAGAGATTGGCAAGCTCCAGCGCTTCATCCACGCTGGCGGTAATAATAACCGCGCCGTATTTGGCGAGAGATTGTTCCATTATTGTTTTTCGCGATAAAGTTCTCAATTGCTGATCAATTTCCTGTGACACCTGGCGGGCTATACTTTCAGACGGCGTTAAAAGAATAGATGCCGCCATTTCATCGTGTTCGGCTTGCGCCAGCATATCAGCCGCCACAAAACAAACATTTGCCGTGTTATCGGCAATAACAACGATCTCGCTGGGGCCCGCAATCATATCTATATCCACCTGGCCGAAAACTAGTTTCTTCGCCGCGGCAACGTAAGCATTTCCCGGTCCCACTATCTTATCGACCTGCGGAATCGTTTTTGTGCCGTAAGCCAGCGCCGCTATTGCCTGCGCACCGCCAACCTTGAATATGCGCCACACTCCGCTTACCTCGGCCGCCGCGGCAATCAGCGGATTTAATTTGCCGTCTCTGGCCGGGCTGACTAAAATAATTTCTTCTACCCCGGCAATTCGCGCCGGAATCGCCGCCATAAGCAATGTCGAAGGATAAAAAGCTTTTCCTCCGGGAGCATAAATGCCTACTCGCCGCAGGGGCAAAACACGCTGGCCAAGTTCTATACCTTCCTCAGCCGTAGCAGACCATCCCTCGACAATCTGGTTGAGATGATATTTTTCGATACGCCGGGCTGCTGATTTAATAATTTCCAAATCTTCCGGCCGGACTAAAGATAGCGCGTCCTTTCTTTCCGCTGGTGTTACCTCTACTGTCGCCGCGGTTAATTCATAACGGTCGAATTTTGCCGTATATTGAAACAGGGCTTCATCGCCTCTGGCGGCAACATCGCGCACAATTTCCGTAACGTCTGATAAAAGCTTCGGGGAATAGGCTCCGCCTCTTTGACGCAATTCGCGAAAAAAATCTTTAAACTCGGCAGCGTCGGCTTTAATTATTTTCATATTACTGTGTCATCCTTTTTATATCCGCGCCCAGTGCGGAAAATTTCTTCTCTATTGCCTGATAACCGCGATCAATATGATAAACGCGGGAAATTTCCGTCGTTCCTTCAGCTGCCAGCGCCGCTAAAATCAGGGAAGCCGAAGCCCGCAAATCCGTAGCCATCGTTTGCGCGCCATGCAGCATCGGCACTCCCCGAACAATCGCATTGCCGCCCTGGATGACAATGTCAGCTCCCATCCGCAGCAATTCACTGACATGCATAAAACGGTTTTCAAAAACAGTTTCGGAAATCACGCTCAAGCCGCTACCGATGGACATATAAGCCATCATCTGCGCCTGCAAATCGGTAGGGAATCCCGGATAAGGAAGAGTTTTAACATCAACGCTGTTAATCTTTTCTCCGGAAGATACTTTCAGGCCGCCTTTAATCGGCGAAATCTTCATGCCCGTATCCCGCAGTTTGTTGATCAGTGCTTCCAGATGGTGGGGATTGCAGCCGATTACATTTATCTCGCCGCGCGTCATACCAGCGGCAATCATAAAAGTTCCCGCTTCGATTCGGTCGGGAATAATTTCAGCTTCCGTGGGCTTCAGCGAAGTAACTCCTTCGATTATTATTGTATCTGTGCCTGCTCCGCTGATCTTCGCTCCCATACCTTTTAAAACATTCGCCAGATTGACAACTTCCGGTTCACGCGCCGCGTTGTTGAGAACAGTAGTGCCTTCCGCCAGCGTTGCCGCCATCATGACGTTTTCCGTTCCGGTTACAGTCTGGATATCAAAATAAATATCCGCGCCTTTTAATTTTTTGGCCTTCGCTTCAATATAGCCGTTGTTTAATTCAACGTGCGCCCCCATCTCTTGCAAGGCTTTGATGTGCAGATTAACCGGCCTTGCGCCGATAGCGCAGCCGCCGGGAAGAGAAACGCGCGCGACGCCCATACGGGCAACCAGCGGTCCCAACACCAACACCGATGCGCGCATGGTCTTGACCAAATCATAGGGCGCGTCACAACTGGTAATCTTTTCAGCGCTTACCTTGCAAGTTTCATTTCCATCAATTTGCACACCCATACTTTTTAAGAGCTTTTTAATCGTTTTGATATCCATAAGATCGGGAATATTATGGAAAGTATTTTCGCCTTCGGTAAGAAGTGTCGAAGCCAATATAGGCAGCGCGGCATTTTTTGCCCCGCTGATCTGAACATCTCCGAATAAAGGTTTTCCGCCTTGAATAACTATTTTATCCACTTACTTTTCTCCTTGCTTTAATCACGCGCGGCAGTCCGGCATAATCTCTGCTCATTTCGATGCTATCATAAAAACCTGCGGCTTCCATGATCCCGCGGACGCCTGCTTCCTGTTTAGCTCCAATTTCCAACAAAAGCCAACCATTTTTTTGCAGGAAATCTGCCGCCTGATATATCAATTTTTCATAAAATTCCAGTCCACTTTTTCCGGCCCAAAGGGCTTCTCGCGGCTCGTAATCTTTCACTCCGGCGGGAAGTTTTTTATATTCATGGGCGGAAATGTAGGGTGGATTGCAAACGATTATATCAAAAAAACCGTCAACCGGTTCAAATAAATTGCCCAGGCGGAAATCAATTTTTTCTTTGAGGCCCAAAGCGGCCGCATTTTTTTTCGCCAGATTAACAGCCGCTTCCGAAATATCAGTGGCCACAACTTTTGCACCGGTAATTTCCAAGGCTAAAGCAATGGCAATTGCGCCACTGCCAGTACCGATATCCAAAATATTGATTACCGATGGTGCGCTCTTCCGCGGCTTTTCGTCATTCCGGCGAAGGCCGGAATCCAGATCGGATGCCATTTCTTGTATGACGCTACCTGTGTTGCTTTGCGGCTGTTCATTAAGGGGTGATTCATATTTTTTCGCAACTTCCAGTGTTTCTTCAACAATGACTTCGGTATCCGGTCTGGGAATGAGCACAGAGCTATTTACTTCCAGCACGAATGTCCAGAATTCTTTGCGCGAGGTAATGTAGGCCACTGGCTCCCATTGTAATCTTCTGGCGATTAGATTTCTAAACGTGGCAAGTTGTGTTTCGCTGATGGTCATGTCCGGATTTTTGTAAAATTCCAGATGGTCGCAACCAAGGCAAAAAGAGAGCAAAACTTCTGCGTCGAGCCGGGCGGAAGGAATATCCGCCGCTTCGAAATCATGAGTTGCCTCATTGAGAATGTCGTGAACGATCATAGTTGTTTCCAAGCTGCCATCTTTATCGGCAGCGCAGCCCGGCGCATGCCGGGCTCCATAGACCTTTGATATACGGATGCCTGAAAATAAATTGTTGCAAAAAAAATGTCAAGTGTTTATAAATTCAAATAATTAATTTATTTAGCAGTTCCTTGAATAATTGTTCGGTAAAAATAGAATCAAATATCAAATGCTGGACGGAATTATGAGTCAATCAAAACCCAACTTCGCGATGGTTGCAATTTTTATTACATTTCTGTTTATTCAAGGTTGTGCGGCTGCCAAAATTCCACAAGCAACAAAAAATAATAGTGCTGCACTCGGGATAACAATAGATTTTTCAGTCCTTCCAGATCATTATGAAACGTTTGATGTTGTGCAGGTATATTTTATAAAATTAGCCAATAAAGAAGATGCGTTAACAAAAGACATTATTTATAAGTCTAATTGTATATCATCCTTTAATTTACCGGTAACAGCTACTTACTTCCTAGACATTGAGCCTGGTTTCTATGCAGCAGTTGGCGCAATAGGTAGATAGTCATATAACCACGCAGATCGTAAATATGAAAAATATTGGGCGAAATTTGATTCTTTGATTTATTTTCCAGAACAAATGGTAAAAAAAACCATCACCGAGGTAAAATCTAACACGATGACCTATATGGGTAATTTCGTATTATCAGATGTCTCCTTGTTGGAAAAAATGCATAATTCTGACGAACTTCAAATCTATTATTATAACAATGAAATTTTTGATAAAGAACATCAATACCACAAGATAAATGAAACTTCCGGTAGCGTGTCTGCGAAATTCTTCTCACCGACCATGGTAGGTTTTGATAAATCAATAGATAAAGAAATAGAATTTCTGACTAGAATTAAAATGACATTCATATCTACAGACTGGGCCAATAGTATAAATCACAGACTGGAAATGCTTAACAAATGATCCATCCAAAGTTACTAAAAGCAAGTTGAAAGAAAATAATATCTAACGCGTCAGTTTAATGGTGCACTACGACGTCATGGTCGCAATGATTATTTTCTAAACACTTAATTAAAATAGGGGATTAAAATGCGATTTTCAAAACGGCGCTTAATTGTAGTTTTTTTATTATTTATTCTCTTGGATGGTTGTGCGGCTTATCTAGTTCCTGAAACAAAAGATCCCAAAGATAAACTATCTTGGGCGCGATCTCTTATTAATACAGGCAGGCCTCTACCTGCTGAAAAATTAATTAATGAATCTATTGAGATTTATTCCAGAGAAAATAATATGGCTATGCTCGGTGAAGCATATTGGTTGTATGGAATGTTGGAGTATGGGTTTCCAAAAGGCAATGATAAAACCAAAAAAACTGCTATTGAATACTACGAAAAGGCCCTAAAATATTTCAATGAATATTTCACAAAGGTATCATACAATAATGATGATCGTTATTATGCAAATCATTATTTCGATGCAAGTAGCTCTGCCATGTATTTGGGGGATTCATATGATCCGGAAATTGATCGTGATAAGGCTTGCAAATCATATGATTTAAGCATTAAATATAACAAGATAGGGATGGAAATAAAGCCTAACGCAAAAATTAATGTCCCCAAAGGTTTTCCTAATTTTAAAGAATTTATTATCTCTAAACAAGTAAAAGCAAAATGTTTGAATTAAAACATGACATCCAGTTTCAATAAAAGTGTAATTGTGAATAATGAGATCAAACTTGAAATATCATTTCTACTAACATCCCCTCCTGCGGACGCGCTAAAACACGCCGATGACCGCTGATGTCACCCTTTGCCACGCTTTGTAAGGAATAAGTGAATACGAGTTAAAATAAAGATAGGGACATTGACCGTTATCATCCCTGCCCCTATCTTACTTCAGATTAACTAAATCAACTGCGATCTTGGATTTATCTACGTTTCTTATTTTTTAGAAATCATATTTTCGCCGCGGCGCACTGTCCAGAAATCGTCGGAAAGATTTCTATCCACGACGTATTTATAGGGCAAGGTAAAATACCCTTTCATCCCCCAGTTATCTCCCCAGGAATTACGCACAATAAATCTCTCCTTGGCATCGTCGTAACCCACGGCAAGAACAGCGTGTCCGCCAAGTGATTTTTCACCTTGCCCCGGCATGTTCACGACGCCGGTTTTTGCCACTACCTGCGATTCAAAACTTTCATACACCGTAAAACCAAAGACAAACGGAAAGCCATCAGCCAGGCACGCGCGCATTTCATCGAGCGTAATAATTCGGCGATAAGAAGTAATTTTATGATTCGCCGCATCTTTGTAACAAGCTGGAGTTGGTTTAACCTGGAATTTTGAGATAATATAAGGCCATTTCGTCTCCGAACAAACACCTTGTTTGGCCAGTGTCTTGATGCCATCGCGGATCATGGCGCCGGAGTCGGATTGAATGGTGTGTTCAACGGCTCTTTCGTCATAGTAAATAAACAGTCTGCTGAAATCCTCAAAAGAAATTTTATCCTTCCTTTCCAGAAATTCCAGCGCGCCGGCCAGAGCATTGGCGGTGCAACTGCCCAGTTGTCCCTGATCTTCCACTTTCGAACAGAGTGGCCGCAAATCAACAAGCGGAGGTAACTTTGCCGGTATACGAAGCACGGCGCTAAGCATATAATCACGTTGATCGGGCACATCGGGTACCCACCCATAGCCTGAACGTTTAAGCTTACTTTTTTTTGAAGCAACAACTTTTTTTACCGGCATATAAATCTCCTTGTTTAAAAAATATTTGTGAACCATTGTTAAGTAAGTTTTTGCAGGATACAAAAAAGATGAGGATAAAACAAACGTTTTTTCCGCAGGGATTATAAAGAAAGTTGTCAAACGTACTTTATCGACTTCATCTACTTAGTTTCAGTATTGGATAGTTGTCGGAATTAAGGATTACCATTTGTAAATATGTTTTTTCTACGGGATTGGTTTCTCCATCTTATGTAAGCTGATACCCTTTTTCTCGAAATAATCTCAGACAGGCATCTACGACAGTATTATCGTAATGGGTTCCTTTATTCTTTTCGATTTCGGCCAGTGCCGCATCTATTCCCAAGCCGGGACGATAGGGCCGATGGGAAGCCATGGCTTCCACCACGTCGGCCACAGCCATAATGCGGGCCTCTATAATAATTTCATTCCCTTTCAGATTTCTTGGATAGCCGGATCCGTTCATCCTTTCATGGTGCTGGTAAACAATTTGTGCCAGCGGCCAAGGAGATTCCACATCCTTCAGCATCTCGTATCCACTTTGGGAGTGGTCTTTAATCAGATCAAATTCGATGTCTGTCAGCTTGGTAGGCTTTGACAATATCTCCGCGGGGATAGATAATTTCCCGATGTCATGAATGGAACCAGCCATACGGATTCCATCAATTTTATCTTTGGGCAACCCCATCTCCATGGCAATAGCCCTGGCAAGATCCGCTGTTCTGACCTGATGACCGGCTGTATAGGGATCTCTCATCTCTACAGCGGATACCATGACCTGGATGGTCACGCCGAAAGACTTCCTGAGACTTTCAAGGGTCTGTTGAAGTTCCGCCTCCGCCTTCCTGCGTTCGGTGATATCTCGTCCTATTCCCCGAAATCCTACGGGGTTACCCTGCTTGTCCCTGATCAAGGAGACGACTATTTCAAAAAATCCCTGTTCCCTGTTCTTTTTCACTAGATTCCATAAAAATGGTTTACCCGTTTTGTCTGTCAGGAAAATTTCGCCAAAATATTGCATGATCTTTTCAATATCATCGGGTGCACTGATTTTCTTAAAAGGCATCCCAATCAGTTCCTCCTCAGAGTATCCGCTCATTTTACAGGAAGAAGCATTAACGAACGTGATATTTCCCTTGATATCTGTTTCAAAGTAAACGTCTTCCATCTCTTCAAGGATGGTCCGGTATTTCCCCTCGCTCTCACGAAAGGCCTCCTCCGCCTTTTTGCGGTCAGAAATGTCGATAAAACTTTCAAGATAACAATTCCTTCCATTAATGGTAATAGGATAAACAGTTTTCAGGATGTCTATTTGATGACCATCAGCATGAATGAGCTTCCGTTCAGACTGATGGACAATTTGACCAAGATCTTTGACGGGGCATTTGCCTGTCAAAGCCGGACAAACCAATGAGTTACATATCTGTCCGGTAATCCTCTCTTTAGGTAGCCCGATCATTTCTATAGCAGCCGGATTAACTTCAGTAATGATTTGAGTGTCCATGTCAATGATGAAAATGCCGGTTCCAACTTTATCGAAGATGGCCTGTAGTTTTGTCTCACTCTCCCGTAGTGTGTCCTCTGCTTGCTTGCGCTCGGTGACATC
>PLGI01000176.1 GCA_003139775.1 Syntrophaceae bacterium
ACATTCCTTATAATTGACAAAATGGAAACAAAATCAAACAATCAACTATTAAAAAAAGTGTTCGCATTTTTCTGTCTAATGTATTAATAAGATTGTTAAAATATTATTAAAGGTGAATATGAGCGAAAATTCTCTGACTAAAAAAATCAAAGAACATCTTAACACTAGAAATATTGTTTTTCTTCTTTTTGCGGCTTTGGCATTGATCATGGCTTATACGCCGATCAAAGCGCTTTATTCCTCAAATAAAAGCGAATATTATTCTCATATCGCACTTATTCCTCTGGTGAGCATTTATCTGGTTTACATTAAACGCGAAGAAATTTTTGCCAAAGTAAATTATTTATTTGTCGTGGGAATTCCCGTTTTGCTTCTGGGCATTGCTCTGTTTCTGGGAGGATTTCTGTGGGGCGCGCCGCTGGATCAAAACAATTACGCGTCTCTTATCGCCTTTTCTATCTTCATTTTTATAAACGGAGCTTTTATTCTTCTTTACGGTATGCAGGCTTATCGAAGCGCTTTGTTCCCTCTCCTCTTTTTGATTTTTACTGTTCCGATCCCCACGGCTCTCATGGATAATATCATCCGTTTTTTACAGGTCGGTTCCACGGAGTTTGTAAATCTGTTATTTCTGGCCTCGGGAGTGCCGTTTGTAAGAGATGGCTTTGTCTTTCAATTACCAAATATCAGTGTCGAAGTGGCTAAACAATGCAGTGGCATCCGGTCAGGCATGGCTATTTTTATTGTCGCCATTTTGGCCGGTTATATGTTTCTGAAATCCTACTGGAAAATAATTTTTCTTGTTGTCTGCGCAGTATTGATTGCCATGTTAAAAAATGGCATTCGGATTTTCACTCTCTCCATGTTGGGAAATTATGTTGATCCGCGAATTCTTTCCAGTTCCCTGCACAAAGAAGGCGGCATACCTTTTTTTATTGTGGCATTGCTGTTGTTGGCTCCAATACTGTTTTTTTTAAGAAGATCAGAAAAGAAGTAATATGATTTGCTGGCAGCTGATGGCTGATTTTCGATTTACAGTTAACAATTAAAGTTAATAGTTAAACAGAAAAAAAGATGTTACGGATGAATCATGCCTTTTAATGTTGAGCTTTCATTTGCGGCAGCGGGCGTTACTATTGCGGTGATTGCCATCGGCATTTATCGCGGGCCGCGTTCTTTTGTTCAGGGTATATTTGCCTTCGGCATGCTGCTTTTGTCTCTGGAGGCTGCACTCACTGGTCTTGTTTATCAGACAAACTCACTTTCGGGATTCCTTTTCTGGCAGCGGTTGCGGTTTATTGTAGCCTCTCTTGTGCCGGCTGCCTGGCTGTTCTTCAGTATCAGCTTTGCCCGCGCTAACTATTCCGAACAAATATCTAAATGGAAGTGGGTTTTGCTGCTGGCAGTTGTTGCGCCGCTTTCCCTAATTACTATTTTTAATGATGACTTTATTTCTTTAGTTCTGGCGCCGCAAAATTCGTCAACTCTGTTTATCCGGATAGGATGGTCCGGTTATCTGTGGCACATCATCTCGATTATAATATCCATAGCCATTCTCATGAATCTGGAAAGAACTTTCCGTCATTCTACCGGACACATTCGCTGGCAGACCAAATTCTTGTTTCTGGGCATAGGCAGCATTTTTGGGATACGTATTTTTACGGATAGTCAGGTTGTCCTCTTCAACGGCGTGGACACGGGTCTTTATTTAGTTGATCTGGGCGCTCTTCTGATAGCCGACTTTTTTATTTTCCGGTCGCTATTTCGCGGCAAACCGCTGAATGCCAGCATTCAGCTTTCACACCAGTTTCTCTATACTTCTTTCACCATACTGATTGTTGGCGCATATTTTATATCACTGGGAATGATTTCCTGGATTTCACTGCATTTCGAATGGCTCAGAAATATCAACCTGGTTATCTTCCTGATTTTTGTTACAATAATTATTCTGGCTACTTTTCTGCTCTCCGACCGATTGCGAATAAAACGAAAACGTTTCATCAGCCGGCATTTAAAGCGTCCGCAATACGATTATCAAAAAATATGGGAAGACTTCACCCAGAGAACCGCCTCTGTAACAAAAACTAACGAGTTATGTAATATTATCGTCAAGATGGTGTCGGATACACTGGGGATTCTTTCCGTCAGCATCTGGCTTGTTGACGAAAAGCAGGAGCAATTATCTTTTGGCGGGTCAACGGTGTTTACCGCAGACCAGATCGAAGAAATGCACTTTTTCAAAGAAGGCGGAACGAGGCTGATCCGCGCCATGACCAATCAAAACATGCCGCTTGATTTGAAAGGGCGCGAAGATGACTGGGTTGCTGATCTGGCCCATACCTATGAATTGGAAACCAAGGAATCGCGCATTCGCTACTGCGTTCCTCTTAATGCCGCCGGACAGCTCATTGGAATAATGACCTTAAGCGAAAAAGTATTTTATGAACCGCTTACCTTTGAAGAATCGGAACTGATTAAAACTATTTCCGGTCAGGCAGCGGCCGCTTTATTGGGCATGAGACTTTCCGAACGTCTGCGCCAGACCAAGGAACTGGAGGCATTTCAGACCATGTCTGCTTTTTTTATGCACGATTTGAAAAATCTGGCGTCAAAACTTTCTCTGGTGACGCAAAATCTGCCTCTGCATATTGATAACCCGGAATTCCGCACGGATGCGCTGAAAACTATTTCTCAGAGTGTATCCAAAATTAACAAGATGAGCAGCCGCCTGTCTCTCTTAAGCCAGAAAATTGATCTTTCCTTTCGCGAAACAAATATAAATGATCTGATAACCGCAGCTATCTACGATGCGAAAGAATATGTAAAGGCTAAGGTACGTCAGAATTTCGATCACAACATGCCACTGCTTCCCATAGATCAGGAACAAATGCACAAAGTTCTTGAAAATCTGCTCATGAACGCATACGATGCGACTGGAAATGATGGCCAAATTTCTGTTGCTACAAGTTCTCAGGATAACTGGGTGGAAATTTCCGTAAGCGATACCGGCTGCGGAATTTCTAAAGAATTTATAGAGAAGAATCTTTTCCGTCCTTTCCAGACAACAAAGAAACAAGGGATGGGCATTGGCCTTTATCATTGTAAAACTATTATAGATGCGCATGGCGGTAAACTGAATGTGGAAAGCGAGGAAGGCAAGGGAAGCGTATTCAAAATACTGCTGCCGCGTGGCAAAAATAATGAATGACAAAAAGTGACGAGGCAATAGTCGATATTTGCCTGTCTCTATTTATTTTTCCAAAGGTGTTATTTTGCGAAAACAAAAACTATTAATCGTTGATGATGATGAAGATCTGCGCACTCAGATGAAATGGGCGTTAACAGCGGACTATAATGTTTATCTGGCTGAAGACCGGCAAAGCGCCATAGCCATTATAAACAAAGAGCAGCCGGCAGTAGTCACCCTGGATCTGGGACTGCCGCCAAATCCAGCCGGTGTTGAAGAAGGTTTCGCTGTCCTCGACCATATCCTTGATAACTATAGCCACACAAAAGTGATTATCATAACCGGACGCGGTGAAAAAGAATATGCACTGCGCGCTGTCGAAAAAGGCGCATACGACTTCTTTTACAAACCAATTCAATTAGACGAGCTGAAAGTTGTGCTGCGGCGGGCATTCCATGTTTCTCAACTGGAGCATGAGCAACGTGAGATGCGGCATCGTTTGAGCGGCGACACTTTTGAAGGCATGATCGGAACTTCCCCCAAAATGCAGGATGTCTTTTCCACCATTCGCAAAGTGGCGACAACCGACGCGCCCGTTTTAATAAGGGGCGAAAGCGGTACCGGCAAAGAACTGGTTGCCCGTGCCATTCACCGGCTGAGTCTCCGCGAGTCCAAGCATTTTATTCCTATAAATTGCAGCGCCATTCCTGAAAATCTTATTGAAAGTGAACTTTTTGGACATGAGAAAGGAACTTTCACCGGCGCACATGCTCAGCGTAAAGGAAGATTTGAAATGGCTGAAGGAGGAACTCTTTTCCTTGATGAAATTGGTGATCTTCCGCTGACACTTCAAGTAAAACTTCTTCGTTTTCTTCAAGAAAAAACAATAGAACGTGTAGGGGGAAGAGAACAAATAGAGGTGGATACGCGAGTTTTGGCAGCTACCAATCGTGATCTTGAAGAAGCAATGAAAAATGCAACTTTCCGGGACGATTTATATTATCGTCTAAGCGTAATAAATATTTCTCTTCCGGCATTGCGGGAAAGAGATGCAGATGTCGTCCTTTTGGCTAAAACTTTTCTGGATCGATATACAAGTGAAACCAGAAAAAAAATTAAAGGATTCAGCAGTGAGGCTATTGAAGCCATTGAGAGCTACTCCTGGCCTGGAAATGTCCGGGAATTGGAGAACCGGATAAAACGAGCTGTGATTATGTCTGAAGGAAAAAAAATTACACTGGAAGACTTAGAAATGAAGGCAGTTGCAGGTAAGAGGGAGGGTTTGGTGCTCAAAGATGCCCGCGAAATATTGGAAAAGGGACTCATTTTAAAGGCCATAGCGCGAAATGAAAATAATCTAACTAAAGCAGCATCGGAGCTTGGAATCAGCCGTCCTACTTTATATGATTTAATGGAAAAATTAGGTATCCCAAAGTAAACTCTTGTCATAACGGTAGTAAATAAAATATAGCGTGTCTCAAGGTGATTCATATGCAGCTTGAAAACGATCTATATAGCTTTGATAAGAAGCTGCTCATAAAAGCTGGAGATCTCATCGATAGAGGGACGCTAAAGAACATCGCCGGTTTATCTGAGCATATCCGCTATGTCCAAATAAAAGACACCCAGCTAATGAATGATCTGATCCAGGCCTTCAAAGATAAGCGGTATTCAAATATCTTCTGGCCGCCTGAAACTAACCTGAAGATAATTAGTTATATGCGCCGCGTAACCATGCCCGAAAAAGTATTGTCCGAACTCGCGCATATGAAAAAGATATCGCCGTATACATATCACCATATCCTGATGATTGCCATCCTTACTGCCAAGATATCCTTGGACAATTCACTAAAAAATAAATATTCCCCGGATATGACCATTCGTCTGAGTCTTTTTCACGATCTCGGTAAATCGCGCATACCGCTACGCATCCTGAATAAGCGTTTGCCGCTTACAAGGGAAGAACGCCTCATATTACACACTCATCCATTGATAGGATATATCCTTTTGCATTATTATTTCGGCAAAGACCATAAGAAATATGACTTCTCTTCATTCCAGCATCATGAGAGGCTTGATGGCTCGGGTTACCCACTGGGGATAAAGGGGCTCAATAAATATTCTCATTTGATAGGTATAGTCGATACTCTGGACGCGCTGATATCAGAGCGTCCATATAGAAAAAAACCATTTACGCTTAGAGCAGCTATAGACTTCTTGTCCGATGAATCGGAAAAAGGCAGGTTTCTTAAGGGTTTGGTACGCATTCTTATCAGATACGCCCGTAAAGAAGCTCCCGGCGCGAAACTTATAATCGGGGCAAGAGGACGCGACAAAGAGCCGGCTGGAAATTCCTACGGCAAAACCGCAGCATCTTAATATGCTACCCCTCCCATTTTTAACTATCAAAACTTTAACTTAAGATGTGACGCATATCTTGGGGTTTAGTGACCGTTTCAGCACTAAATGACAATTTCAATGGTGGTGTCCCATAGTGATTTTTATTGTGTAAAGCAAGAGATTCCTTAAGCCGGACAAGAGTATTTTCTCCGATAGACTTATCCGAAAGGGGCAGGAGAGCTGCAAATTTATCGTCACTGATTCTAGCGACAACATCTTCATTACGGAATATTTTCAAAATTTTTGCTGTTTGTTGTAACAAATTGTTTCCTGTATCGATACCATGACGATCATTAACAGATTTTAAGTCTTCTATCTTAATGTTGATAAAAGTAATCGGAAATTGCCTGCTGTTTTCCAATCTGGATATTTCGTCTTCGAAATAGGCCCGGTTATAAAGACCGGTTAATACGTCGTAAAAGCTCAGGTAACGTAGTTTATCTTCCGTATCTCTTAATTCGTTGATATCAATAGCTAGACAGATTACACCAATGATATCCCCCAACTCGTCTCGATATGGAATCCGGTCGTTTTGAATCCATCGTCTTCCTCGAACAGATGGAAAAATTTCAATAAATCCTCGGTTCGAACGTCCAGAGTTCATGACTTGATTATTGATTTCAAAAAAAGGAGAAAGTTGCTCCGCCGGTAGATTTGGGAAAAGATCGGCTAATGTCTTTCCTATGATTTGTTCCATCGAAAATCCAAGGAATTTACAGAATGCCTTATTTGCCTGGATAAATCGATGATGCTTGTCCTGATAAAAAATGCTTGTTGGTATGGAATTCAATACAACCTGCAAGTCACTACGGCTTCTCTGTAGTTCTTCATCGATGCGCTTGCGTACAGTTATATTCCGGAGCATCCCGTGAATGGCAATCCCCCATTTATATGGAACAAACAAGACAAACGTTTCACAATCCATTTTTATGCCGTCTTTATTTTGAGCGGTAAACTCGTACTGATCAACCATAAATTCACCATGAGAACCATGCTTGTGTTTATCCCTGATAAAACGGCGACTTTCCGGAGCGATCAACGTCATCATATCAAATGCCGGGTTGCAAATCTCTTCCGGCAAATAACCAAACATAACGGCAAATTTATCATTGACGAATTCATACTTTCGATCAAAAATAACGTAAATGGCATCTTCCATGTGTTGCATTTGTGGGAAATATTCCCCTACTCTTTTACCAAATTCCTGCCTTACTTCCTTTAGACCAATTTCAAAAGCTTCGAGTTCTAAAACCCTTTTCTGCAGGGCTTCCAATTCGTCGATGAGCTGTTTTTTCGTCTTGTTTATTGCTTTCATCATTTGCCTCTTTGTTTTATTTTTTTGATACTTGATAAGACATTACTTATTATGAAAGGGAGTATAAGAAGAACGGTTTTGAATGTCAATGAAATAGTGACGACATAAGATTCTGTATACCGATTGTTATCAATGATATATTCAGTTTTTTGTTTCATTGGCGAGTTGGGTGGCGGGAGAATATCAACCCCCACGCTCCAGATATAGTGCCTTTGAGCATGGTATTGTAATTTGTTGCAATGTCTATTTAATCCTGCGGTTTGAAATCCCCTGGCTTCAGCCGGGGGAGGAATGCGGTGTAACCCGCGGGAGGTCGCGCTATCCTCTGCTTTGCGGGATAACCCCGCGTCGCTTCGCTCCTGGGATCAATTCCATTTACGCTTCAAATTTCGTTTCACTCATTTTCGGCGAATGTCATTGATTCGACCTGCAAGCTTCAGTCGCAGATGACCCCACGGTGACCTTTAGGTTATTCAGGTTATGCACTTTATTTCTGAAGCTTGGGTCTCATTACCCCAAGCTTATGCGGGATAATTCGACTAACGCTTCAAACTTCACTTCGTTCGTTTTTAGCTAGTCTCATTATTATAGGGATCCCCCTCCGGCTACTGCCGGAGGGGGATCTACTCAATCAAATCTATTTTTCGTTTAATCTTTTAAAAAAGATACCTTAAGCTAATTACTTTTTCTATTTTTATGGATTATTCTGTAAATCAACCCTTTTTTTATTCTCAAATTAAATATAAGTTAAGTTGTTGAAATAATCCACTAATCCCAATTCATACAACATTTCAAATTGCAATCGTTTAAGTTCTACAATCGGAAACAATCAAAAAACTGCT
>PLGI01000170.1 GCA_003139775.1 Syntrophaceae bacterium
AACATTTTATTTGAGTCAATTCGTAGGTTCAATATTTAGTTGACATACGAGATAAGTTTTCTTATATTGATACACGGAAAAAAGAAAATTCATATATTGATAATTTCATGAAAATAAAAAAAATCGATGTTTGGTTCTTTTCTCTTTTCACCTTTTCCCTACTGGTATTTCTAACTGTGATTTTTCAACAATCCGCAGTTGCGGATGATGATTATGCCGGTATAGACGTATGCAGGGCCTGCCACCAAAAAAACTATGATAATTATCTGAAATCATCACATTCCAAAGCGGCAATTCCAGGAAACCCGGCCAATAGCAACGCCTGCGAATCCTGCCATGGTCCGGGTCTTACGCATGTACAAAAAGGCGGCGCTAAGGGAACGGGCATGATTGCCTTCAGTAAAAAAGATGATCCGAAAGTGAAGCAGGCGAGATGTCTTGCCTGTCATCAGGATTCGCGAATCGTGCCTTTCTGGGATCTGAGCAGGCATAAAATCAACGGAGTTTCATGCAGTGATTGTCACAGCGGGCACTCCGGAATGAAAAAAAATTTAAAAATGGCCGAGCCGGCGCTTTGCTTCACCTGCCATGCCTCTATCCGGGCCCAGGTCAACAAACAATCACATCATCCGATTAAGGAAGGACTGATAAAATGCACCCAGTGTCATGACCCGCATGGCGGATCAGGGCCGAAGATGGTGAAGGCTGATACGGTAAATGAACTCTGTTTCAAGTGTCATGCCGAAAAGCGCGGACCATTTATGTGGGAACATCCGCCGGTTGCCGAAAATTGTCTGACTTGCCATGTGCCTCACGGTAGCAACCATGGAAAGCTTCTGTCTTCGAAGCCACCATTGTTGTGTCAGAGCTGCCACGACGCCACTCGACATCCCGGAACAATTTACACCAGGTTTGAAACATTTTCCGGCTCTGCCACATCCGGGAAAAACAGGATAATTGCCCGCGGCTGCCTGAACTGCCATACGAACATTCATGGAAGCAATGGGCCTTCGGTAAGAGGACAATACTTTATCCGGTAAAAGGTGTGATTATGAGAAGACAAATATTTTTACCATTTCTTTTGTTAGGTTTGTTTTCCTTGAATCCTGCCTTTGCCGATGACCAAGAGGATAAATTTTCTGGTGAAATCACGACGCAAGGCACTCTAATCAATATCAACGGCAACAAGGCTAAGTTCAACGAATACGGAGACATTCAGAATGGTGTCTATGGCGACGTTAAACTCAAATATGATGATGATAAATATTATGTGGATTTCTACAGCCGTAATATGTTCTACGATACACAGAGTTATGACTTGGAAGGTGGAAAATGGGGTGCCTTCAAGTTCAACATTAACTATAATGAAATCCCTCACAACTTCACCTATGATGCGCAAACATTATATTCGGGTGCGGGTACTGCCAATCTGACCTATCCCACCCATCCGCCCAGCACCGATACTAGCACATGGAATAAATTTGATTACTCAACAGAACGTAAAGATTATAGTGCAGGATTTAAGCTGGATGTGTTGAAACCTTTTTTTCTGGATTTCTCCGCTGCTATAGATGAGCGGACGGGCATTTATCCCATCGGTGCAGCAGGAACATCACCCGGCGGTATTTCCTTAGAGCTTCCAGCGCCAATTGATTACAAAACAAACAGCGTTAATTTGCTTGCCGGATATGTCCGCAATCCCCTGTTTATTTCTCTAGGCTATTTTTACAGTAACTTCACCGACTCCAACACGAGCTTTAATTTCCGCAATCCCTCTACAATCAATACGACGTCGGTAACGGATACATATTCACTGCCGCCGGATAACCAGTTCTATAAGATCAATCTCAAGGGTGCGCTTAAATTGCCTCTAAACAGCAAGTTAAATATTGATCTGGCTACAGCCGACAACAAATCGGATGCTATATTGCGTAATTCATATGTGGACGATGTCATTGGAGGACTGAGAAGCATCGGTTTAAGCACCCCGTTCTTTAATGGCGAAGTCATCACAAACAACATTGCCACTTCATTCACGTCCAAGCCGTTGTCTTTCCTCGATGCCAAACTTTTCTTTAAATATGATGACCGGGAAAATAAATCAAATATTATTACAATAACGGATGCAACCCAGACGCCTGCAACTTTTACCAACACCTTATTCAACTACCAGAGAGTAAAATACGGCACTGAACTTGGTTTCCAACTGCCGGCAAATTTTTATTTCCTTGGCACTTACAATCATTCAACAATCAACAGAGAGAGAGAAGACATCCCTGGTGACAGGGATAATCTCTTCAGCGCTGAACTAAGGTGGAAGGGATTTGATTTCCTTACCGTCCGTGTTGGATACGAAAGACTGGACAGAAGAGCGGATTTCCAGCTGACTGACCCGACCGATATTGATACCTTCATCAGATGTTTTGATGCCGCCGGCAAAAGCCGGAATACCTATAAGGTCAACCTGGACTTTTCCCCCACCGATAACTTCAGCATCAGTTTTGGTTACAAGCACAAGGAAACGACTTATCCGGATACTGTTTTAGGACTGACCGGTGACAGGGATGATGAATTCCTGGTCGATGTCGATTATCTGATCAACAAGCAAATCAGGTTATTCGGCTCTTTCGATTATGAATCCGCCAGGCAGGACCAATTCCAGCGGCAGACAATAGGCGCAGTCGACCCGTCGCTGCCGCCGACACCAACAGACTTCAACTGGACGGCAGCGCTAAAAAATGATAACTACAGTTACACGGCAGGCGCAGAAATATTTATCATTCCGGAAAAAATTACTCTGTTGCTCCAGTACAGTTATATGCAGGCCGATGGTTCAGTAGATTACACCTATCTCCTAGGCGCAAATCCCCTCCCGGCGGGCAGAAATCAGGACAATATCGATCTTCCCAACTGGGATGGATACAAGGTTTCCTGTTTTTGCATCAAACTTTCCTATACTGTGACAAAAGCGATATCTGTAGCGGCAGGTTATGTCTATGAAAAGTATGATTATAATGATGCGCAGTATGATGGGTATCAATATGTTCCGGCCACCACCGGAACGAACGGGGCATATTTGACGGGAGCTTACAATAATCCTTCTTATGAATCTAATGTCGGATTCGTTACTCTCTCTTACCGTTTCTAAATAAGTGAGGAGCGCTACACATTATTTCAAGAGGTCAATTATGATTATTACGAACAATCTTGGAGAACTTTAGCTTATGCATATACTGCGGCCTCTGTTTGTAGTTCTGGCTATTGCGGCGATCATTTTAATTGCCAGGAGCATTTGGATTCCCTCTGATTTTGGAATTCATGAACGAGGGTATACATATGGCTGGTATCGGCAATCCAATATTGAGGAATGGAAAAATTTCACGGTAAAATATCAAGGCCGGGAGTTCTGCGTGACCTGTCACGCAGAACAGGTGCAAAAGCTTACTTCCTCAAAACATAAAAATATTGAATGTGAAAACTGTCACGGACCGGCTCTTTCCCATCCGGCTGATCCGCTGAAACTCGTCTTGGACCGGAACCGGGAGCTTTGCCTTAGGTGCCATACAAATCTTTTCTATCCCAACAGTCAAAGATCACAGATCAAAGGTATCAACCCGGATCAGCACAATCCAGGGTTAGAATGTGTTCTCTGTCACAATCCGCATGAGGCATCCAAACCCCGTTAGGAGGTACCGGTGAACAGAAGAGATTTTATAAAATTGACAATAAAAGGGACCGCCGCCGTGATGCTGGTCAACGGACTGGACATAATTTTCCAGCCCCCCGATGTCCATGCCCGGACATCGCCACGCCGCTTTGTATTTCTTGTTGATATCTATAAATGTATTGGCTGCGGTTTCTGCGTAAAAGCCTGTAAGCTGGAAAATGAAATCCCCTTTGATGCCGGTGTCTCCCGGACCTGGGTTGAACGATATGTAGTTAACGGAGAAGGAGAAGTATTCGCCGATACTCCTAAAGAGGCGCGGTACGGATTTACTACCGGCCGGATAGATCTGGGGCGTGGTAAGTTTAAAGATATTCCTCAGGAAAAAACAAAAAAAGCTTTTTTTGTTCCCAAACTCTGCAACCAATGCGAAAAGCCTTCCTGTGTCCAGGTATGTCCGGTGGGCGCGACTTACCAGAATGCCGACGGGGTGGTGTTGATTGACCGGAAGTGGTGCATCGGCTGTGGTTACTGCATCATGGCCTGCCCGTACGGTATGAGGTTCTTCCATCCAGTCCATCGTGTGGCTGATAAATGCAATTTCTGTTATCACCGGATTAACCAGGGCCTGCGGCCGGCTTGCGTCCAGGCGTGTCCAACAGGGGCAAGATTGATCGGCAATATCAAAGACCCCGGAGATCCGGTGGAAAAGATCATCCGCACGCAACAGGTAGCAGTCCACAAACCGGAATATGGAACTAACCCCCAAGTTTACTATGTAGGGCTTGGCGAAGAGGTGAGGTAAAAAATGGTTCTGGAATCATTATGGACGGTCAAGGAATTTTTCGTTTATCCCAATGAGTACATTTATTGGGCCATTCAAATTGTAATGTATCCCTTTATGACAGGGCTCGTGGCTGGTGCTTTTGTTCTTTCCTCCCTGTATCATCTCTTCGGTATAAAACCACTGAAGGAAATCGCCAGATTCGCCCTGGTTTTTTCTTTCGCCCTGCTGATGGTTGCGCCCTTGCCTCTCCTTTTGCACCTTGCGCAACCCCAAAGAAGTCTCTATGTTGGCCTTACGCCTCACTTTACTTCGGCTATCGCCGCCTTTGGCGTCGTACTGTTTGTTTATGGATCGGTTGTAGCCGCCGAACTTTGGTTTCTTTTCCGGAAACACTTAGTTGAAGTATCAATAGAACTCAAAAGCAAGACGAATAAGAGCCTGGCCGAAAAAATAAAATATATGGTACACACAATCCTTACCCTCGGCGCTATGGATGTAAGCGATGCCAGCCTGAAGCTGGACGCGAAAGCCATCAAGGTTCTGGCGGGAGTTGGTGTGCCGATTGCCTGTTTCCTTCACGGGTACGCTGGTTTCATCTTCGGCTCGGTAAAAGCCAACGCCCTATGGATGACCCCTCTCATGCCGGTTATTTTTATCATGTCGGCTATTGTTTCCGGCGTCGCTCTCTGCATGCTGATCTACATTATCATTATGGGAATGAAAAAATTTATCGTTTCCCGGAAAAACGATTCTGCCGCTCTCTCCACACTCAAAGAAATTAATAGCGAGGAAATAAGCACGGTACAGACCTCTGTGAAATACCTTATATTTTTCATGATATTTTCGATCAGTCTGGAGTTATTGGATCTGGTCTTTCGCGGCTATACGGCAGTAAAATCATGGGACATTCTGAGAAATGTCATCTATGGAACAGATTTTATTAATATCTTCCTGCTCCAATATCTCATGGGGAACTTGGTTCCCTTCATCCTCCTTCTGCTCCCTGGCTTGAAAATCCGCAGACTAATTCCGGCGCTTTTGCTGGTGCTTTTTGGGGTCTTCATGATGAGATGGAACGTGGTCATCGGCGGCCAATCTTTTTCTTTGACTTTTTCAGGATATATGGATTACCAACTGCCCATCATCCCCCATGGCTTGGAAACTTTTAAAGAGGGCCTAGGCGGTGCTCTGCTCATCGCGGTGCTTCCCTTCATCCTCTTCTGGATTCTTAATAAAATTTTTCCGGTGCTGCAGACGAAAGGGCCGGATTAGAAAAATTAAAAAGCGAACAATTTCTGTTTGAATATCTTCTCGATTTATTGACTCTCAAAAATTTAACTTTACAGGATGTTTCTGGAGAGTATATTATTAAGATGCTCGAAAGAGTCAGGCTGCTAAACTAAAAAGCTGCCATCATCTAACTAAAAATTTGGAGGTATTATGAAAAAATCAACAATCTGGTTTTTGTTTATTTTACCCATCGTCGGATGGGTGCTTTTCGGAGTGACAATGATTTTTTCCGGCAGCACTGCCTTGGCGGCGCCAGACGGGACAAACCTTTATGCCCATCATTGCGGCGCCTGTCATCCCCATGGCGGAAATAAAATCAATCCCGCTATACCGCTTACAGGTTCATCCAAGACTAAAAGTCTTGCCGCCTTCACCGCTTATAGTAGGAATCCTTTAAAAGCCGATGGATCAAAAGGCGTGATGCCTGCTTTTCCCAAGGATAAAATCTCCGATCAAGAGATGAAACTCATTTATGATTACTCTTTGACTTTGCCGGGAACCAGCAAGTAATTCTTAAGCATTCGTGATCAGAGTATGAACGATTTGAGATTCGATATACTGAATGGTTGGTTTAATTGAACATTAACGCATACAAGGAGCATGTTAGTTGTCGATAGAGAAGCACACCATGTGGTCATTTTTTTCTTCCGTAAAACTGACAATTGCCGCTCTCGTGTTAATTGTCCTTGTCTTCATTGCCGCCACCTTCCTACCTCCGGATGATGTTGTTCAAACATTTGCCCATCAGTTTTCACCGGGTGCAGCTGAGATTATTCTCTTTTTTCACTTGTCCGATCTTTATCATTCTCCGCTATTCTATCTCCTGATGACACTTCTATCGCTTAACCTGATAATCTGTTCAATAAATCGTTTCCCCGCATTATGGAGACAATACAAAGCACCGCATTTTCCGGAACCGGCGGATAGTTTTGATAATCTTCCTCAAAGCCTGATTGTTACTGAAGCAAAAGAAGTCAGTAAAATAAAACTTATCGTAAAATCATGCCTAGAAAAAAAATATAGATCCAGCGAAGAAGTTGATACGGAAATAGGATCCATTTTTTATGCCGAAAAAGGGCGTTTCTCTCTCTTCGATGTTTGCATTGTTCACTTGAGCATTTTAGTGATGATTGCCGGAGCGATTATCGGATCAATCTTTGGTTTGGAGGCCAATATCAATATTAAAGAAGGTGAATCTGTCAATATTGCCACGCTTGCGAAGGGCGACGGAATACAACAGCTTAATTTTTCCGTCCGCTGTGATAAATTCATCGTCGAATTTTACGAAGACGGAACTCCGAAAACTTATCGCTCTGACCTGAGCTTTATTAAAAACGGACAAGTCCAGCGGCGGGGAACACTGCTGGTCAATCATCCCCTAACCTTCGACAAAATACGTTTTTACCAATCTAGCTTCGGTGCAGCGCCTGAAATCAAGGCAACAGTCACGTACACAGTTGCCGGCAAAAAGAGCGGCTCATTGGCGCTTGCTGCCGGAGATACCTTTGATTTGCCGGACAGCAAAGCCAGAGGCGTTGTACTGCGTGTTGAAGAAAACTTTATGCAAATGGGACCAGCCATAAAGTTAAGAATTATTTCACAAAAGAAGGATATACAGTTCTGGGTTTTTCAGCAGCTTGATAATCTTTTAGCCATGAAGCCCGATCTCTTGAAAGAAATGCCTATATTCAATCCGGGTCTTTTCACGCCCTTTGTTTTTTCTATCGACAGGGTTGAACAAACTTATTACACCGGTTTGCACCTTGTCCGCGATCCCGGTATTCCCCTTGTTGCGCTGGGAGGATTACTGATGATCGTAGGTTTAATAATCGTCTTTTTTATTTCGTACCAACAGTTTTGGGTGCGGGTGGAAAAAGAAGGCGCAAAAATCAGAATCAGCATTGCCGGCAGGAGTAACCGGAATGACCAGCAAATACAAAAGAGAATCGATTCTTTGTGCAGACAAATCAACGAGGAGATGAAAACATGAGCCACACGATGATTTTAAGCTGGGTGACTTTTATTTACTTTATCTCCTTTGTCTTATATCTGTTCAGATTAATTACCGGAAAAGAATTTTGGGGACGTGCCGCTTCATTTTTAGCATGGGGGGGACTTTCTGCACAGGCAATTGCCATGATTATAAGATGGAGAACATCTTACAGTCTGGGCATTGGACATATTCCATTGGCCAACCTTTATGAATCCATGGTCTTTTTTGCCTGGACCATTATGCTGATTTATCTGATAATTGAATGGCGGACTAAAAGCAAGATTATCGGTGTCTTTGTCGTACCAATAGCATTTCTGGCTATGGCCTATGCCTCCATCGCCCCGGGGATCGATAATCGCATAGAGCCGCTCATTCCTGCTCTGCAAAGCAATTGGCTTACAAGCCATGTCATAACTTGTTTTATGGGTTATGCCGCTTTTGCCATTGCCTTTGGCTACGGTTTAATCTATCTGTTGAAAAATTTGGATAAAGATAAGACAGAAAAACCAGCGGGCTTTTTAGAAAAACTTCCCGCCTTGGCAACACTGGATACATTAATTTATCAGAGCATTGCTCTTGGCTTTGTTTTTCTTACCATCGGAATCATGACTGGTTCAATTTGGGCGCACTATGCCTGGGGCTCTTACTGGAGTTGGGACCCCAAAGAAACATGGTCGCTTATCACCTGGCTTATCTATGCAATCATACTGCATGCGCGGCATGTACGAGGTTGGCGGGGAAAGCGCATGGCCATTTTTGCTCTCATCGGGTTTGCTTGTGTTCTGTTCACTTATCTCGGTGTGAATTATCTTCCCGGTTTACACAGTTATCTCAGGACATAACCCATTAAATACCCATGGATACGCGACTTTCTTCAAAGGGTTAGCGAAACAGTTGTTACCTGGCGGGTACCACACCGTTTACTGCGGGCGCGACCCAACCTTTCGGCAGTTTGAGCTTGTGGCACTGGTTACACATCAGCACTGACTTCCTATGCGTCAAATGGCAGCGATAGCATTCCTGTTTGCCATGACGCGGGTCATGCACGTTGTAGGGAGCTACGCCGCCGTAGTCTTTCGTTGCCTTGATGATCTTGGCTTCATCGTGGCAACCCGACGCCAGGCAGAAACCACTGGTTCCTAACTTTCGCTGTTTCAGCGGAAACACGTAATTGCCTGTCATCCAGTGAAAAGCTTCTGTAGTCTCCTGTTTGATCTTTGGCTCGTGACAGTCGAGACAACTGACTACGGTCTTTCCTGTTGCAGGTGGGGTAGTAGTAGTGAGCGTCTTATCACCACGATGGAGTATGGTCTCTCCTGTCGCATGTGGGGTAATCATGAGAGTGTCATCACCACCCTTGTAGCCATCAACGTAGCTCTTCATCGGCGTATGGCAGACAGCGCAAAAGCTCGGCTTCTTGTGCCAAACCCAACCGCCGGCCATAATGACTACGAAGGCTACTAGTACGACCAGTGTTACACCTGACGCGCCAAGGGTGAGCCACGTCCTGCGGGGTGACTTCTTCCCCTTCTCCGTGCTCACATCAGTCATGACTATCTTTCCTCCTTAAAGTCTCTGCCGTCGCTACGCGGGTTCATCCGCAGCCGGAGCATGTGGTTATAAGGTTGTGTTGCTATAGCTCTTCTGCGATCATCACAGCCTCGCGACTTGCTTGCCAGCGAGATAACCGAAGGTATAGCAACGACCCAGTGACATACCGAAGACGGTGAGTGGATAATCGACTCCGCCGTAGAAGCCGCCGCCGAGATTGCCGATCGCATATAGGCCCATGATGGGCTTAGCATCGGCATCGAGGCATTGATGGTTCTCGTTGACGAGTAGACCGGAGCAGACTGCCGACAGGCGCACAGTGCGGTGAATGCCATAGAACGGCGGCGTATTGACCGGATGAAGCAGATCAGCGGGCTTGCCAAAGTCGGTATCCTTGCCTGAGGCAACAATCTGGTTGTAGCGCTTGACGGTAGCAACAAAAGTCTTGGGGTCGACCTTGATCTTCCTGGCGAGCTCCTCCAGCGTGTCTGCCTTGTGCGTATTGATGAATGTTTCGAAGACGCCCTTGTGTGGGCCCGGCTCATCGGGCATGTAGTCCTTCAGGCCGTCTGGGGGAACCAGCTTGCCTGGCCAGGTTGCGGCTTGCGTCATGTAGTTCGAGTCGAATATCTGAGAATACTGTCCAGTATTCTCAGCTTGACGCAGGTAGTTGTTGAGCTCCGACATCTCGACGGTCTCGTTAACGAACCGCTTGCCATTCTGATCGACAGCGAGGAACGGCATATCGCACATTGAGGCCGGGCCCGCGTCGAAATCGTGCAACATCTTGGTGTGGCCGATGGGTTCGATTACGCAGCCCGCCCAGTATCCCATGATGAAGCCGTCGCCGGTCCTGTTCAACTGCTTGCGGCCGAAGTTCTTCACGTCGGGGATGAAGTAGTCGCACATCGCCTTGTTGTTCTGATAGTCGCCGCTCGCCATGATGACGCCCTTCTTCGCGACGAACTTCATGTATTTGCCGTCTTCGCTCTTACCGATCACGCCCGTGACTGCGCCGGATTTGTCCTGAACCAGCTGAACAGCGGACATACTGAAGAAGAACTTGACGCCAGCCCTCTCGGCCGTTTTGGCCAGAGCGCGCATGCCGTCACCTGTGGTGTAAGGCTTCGGACCGAAGAACGATGTGTTGTAGCTCATATTGTAGCCGTTGACCTTGAGGATTGCCGGCTGCTGGAGGTTGCCCTGGTCGATGACCTGCGCGCCGGCGAGCTTAGCGCGGTCGATGACCCACGTGACGGCCTCGCCAGAGTTGTACGCCCACTGTCTGATGAGCTTAGGGTGGCAGCGGTGGGCGCTGTCTTTCATGATTTTCGCGACTAGCGCCTCAATGCCGGCCGGATCGCTCTTCTTCAAATCAATGCCGGTACCGGAGTTGCCTTGCGAAACGACGATGTTCTCCTTCTGGAGCACCGCAACCTTGGCACCGTTCTCGGCGGCGGAAAGGGCTGCCGGGACTCCTGCAGCACCCGCACCGACTATGACCACGTCGAATGTCTTCGTGTCTTTGATATCGGCGTCCGCGATCGGTGCCGGCTTTGGCAGGAAGGAGAGTGTCGCTGCTCCGTCAGAGCTCTTGCCAAAGGCCATGCTCTTGTCCGCAGTCTCCTCGGTCGCGCTCCTGGGTGCACAGCCAGAAAGACCAAGCACGCCAACACCGGCTGCTGCAACAGCGGTGCGCGATAGGAAGCTCCGGCGTGAGATGCCGTGCTCGATTGTGTATTTTGTGTATTGATCCATCCCTGTTCCCTCCGTTGATAGGGATCTCCCGCCCCGGCTGGTTGAAATGGCTTGCTGCAAGTCACGCGGTGGATATTTCTGTCCTGGCCCCCGCTTAATCGAGCAGCCCCACGTGATTTGTACTGAATGTGATAATTACTCGCTTTTGTGTGTTGAAAATACAAAAAGGCGTTTTAAATGTCAAGGAAATTTTATCACAAAACATGTGGTGTCGTGCC
>PLGI01000102.1 GCA_003139775.1 Syntrophaceae bacterium
TGCTCCGCGCCGATCGCCACCTGTTGCAGGGCCTTGTCTATGTTCTCCACAAACATATTAAGCAACTCTTTGATCTTGGCATGGTCACCCTTGTATTCCCCTTTCATCCGGACGGTCATATCCTTGCCGGCAATCTTCTCCAAGACCTCCGATGCTTCGTTTACCGGACCCATTATCGCGTCCAGGGTATTGTTGAATCCCTTGACGATTTTCTGATATTTACCGTAGTAAGGTGTTGCATCGGCTCTATTCGACAGGTTGCCTTCAAGTGCGGCAACGCAACATCTCTTCATCTCATTGCTCATCGAGCCGATGGCATTTATCATTTTATTAAGCGCCGGACCGATCTCATCCTTATCATCTGTTATGGCAGGCTTAATATCGATATTACCTTCTGATATCTGCTGCATGTTGAATACAATGTTTTGCTGAAGGTTGTTCGCAAACTTATCCAGGGACCGGGACAGACTGCCTATTTCATCCTTTCGGGTCATGTTCAAACGGTTGGAGAGGTGCCCCTTCTCAATCTCCTGCATCATAAGCGATATCTTCTTCAGCGGTTTGGTGACAGATTCGGTCAGCATTATCGCCATGGATATTAAAAGAAATATGCCAAAAAATGAAAATAACCACAGTATACCCGACCAACCACTTTTGGCCTCAGCGTTTGCCTTGATGGCTGCTTCGTTCCGGCTGGTGTTATAATCATTGAGGTTACGAACCGCAGTCAGGGTATTCTTCTGGGCTTCGATCAAATAGCTTCTATCAGCCAACAATCGATCCACTCCCGGTCTATCATTCGCCTGTATATTGCTTATCAGATCCCGGTAGCCCCTCTGCATCTCGGTCCAAGCGGCTTCGAAATCGGATATCAGCTTCTTTTCTTCGGAAATCAGCTCTTTGCCTTTATAGGCCACAACAATTTGGTCTATTGAATTTGTTTCCTGCTTAATGCTTGCCAGGGTATTATTACGTGCTGAAGGCACTGCAACATAATGATAAAGATATCCATCCATTTTCTCGAGGTTAGCCTTCAGCTCTCCAATTTGCCGGCTGGCCACTAAATACTGGCTGTATATCGTATCTAACCGGTGCAATGCGTTCATTCTTACTTTAGTGCCGGACAACATCATCGCCCCCACAACTACAAAAGTCACCACAAAACACCCAATGAGCTTGACGCCGATTTTGACGTTGTTAAGCATGTTGCTTCTCCTTATTATTATTGGCCCCGTTATTTATTTTAGTTTCTGCTCCTTTGGATTCGGCCACGATTTCTTTGTTTTCTCCGCTGGCAGCCTTTTTCAAGTGAATGATGTCGGAAGCGGTGATAACTTTTTCGATATCCAGCAGCAGGCGCACCCGCCCTCCGATCTTGCCCACGCCCAAAAGATATTCGGTGTCGACGTCCACCCCGAAGTAGGGAGTGTCCTCTATGTCCCCCGAAGCCACGTTCACCACCTCCGAGACCTTATCCACTAAGATCCCCATCATCAAGCTGGCGGTTTTGATGACGATGATGCATGTCTCGTCGGTTATCTGGCTATGGTCCATGCCGAACTTGATCTTAAGGTCCATGATGGGATGGATCTTGCCCCGCAGGTTGATGACCCCCCGAATATACTTGGCAGTCAGCGGCACCGGTGTGATCGGCATCCGTCCGATGATCTCCTGCACCTTGAGGATCTCTACTCCGTATTCCTCGCTGGCCAGAAAAAAGGTCAGGTATTTACCGGCACGGGGATCAACTTTGATGGACTGATTTTCCTTAACTGCAGTTGCGTTGTTCATGCTTTTGCCTCCTACTGTGGCCTATTTGTTACGTTGTTATATTTAATCGCTGTCGGGCCATGCTGATTATTCCGGCAACGTCCAGGATCAAACCTACAATGCCGTCACCCATGATAGCTCCACCAGCCACTCCCGGCACATTATTGATTCCCTTGCCCAGCGATTTAGTAACCACCTGGGTTTGAGCAATAAGATCATCTACAAACATGGCGCATCGCTGCATTCCCCCGCCGATCACCACCAACAGACCAGAGGTGAGCTGGGTCTGTGCATCCGGTATATCGAACAACCGGTGCAACCTGAAAATTGGCAGAAATTCATCCCGGAAGATAAGCATCTCAGCTCTTTGGTTCACCGTGTGGATATCGGACTCCGTCGGCCTGACCGCTTTTTGGATGTTAGCGGTGGGCAGAATGTATCTTTGCGATCCCACTTTAACCACCATTCCATCGATTATGGCCATGGTGAGGGGCATTCTCATAATGAAGGCGCAACCCTGACCTTCCGAACTTTGAACTTCTATCCGGCCCCGCAGTTCTTCCACCGCCCGGCGCACCACATCCAGACCTACTCCCCGGCCCGAGACCTCGGTCACTTTTTCAGCGGTAGAGAAGCCCGGATGGAATATCATCTGCCAAACATCCTGATCGGTCATCCGTTCGGCCGAATCTATCAAGCCCCGTGCCATTGCCTTGTCCACTATCCTCTGGCGGCTGAGTCCCCGACCGTCGTCCCAGACTGTTAGTATTATGCTGCCTTCGGCATGACCGGCCGTCAGATAAATGCGGCCTTCCCCGGATTTCCCGATTCGGCGGCGCTCCTCCGGTGTTTCAATGCCGTGGTCAACTGCGTTCCGGACTAGATGGACCAGAGGGTCGGCCACCATGTCCACCATGTTGCGGTCGATCTCGGTATCGTCGCCTTCGGTGATGAAGTTCACAATTTTACCGTTCTTCTGGGAAAGGTCGCGGGCTAGCCGGGCCATTTTCTGGAAGGTGCCCTTCAGGGGGACCATACGCAGGATCATACTAAGGTCCTGTAGTTCTCGTACTATTTTATCGGCATGGGATATCTTTTTACCAAGCTCGTGATGTTTTCCGTTGACGATCAGTTCATCCTGTCCCACCATGGTCTGGGCGATCACCAGTTCGCCCACCGTATCCAGCAGCTTGTCCAGCCGGTCGACCTTGACCCTGACAGTGGACTCGGAAACCGGGTCCATAGCCTGGACGGAGGCCAAGGACTGATCAACCGAAGTTTCTCCGTCTTTCCTGACTAGCGATTCCTTAAATTCCGGCTTGGCAACCGGCTTGGCTGATTGATCATTTATTTTTGGATCTCTGGTACCGGAGCTAAAATTTCTCAATGCTTCATGCAGCTCTTCATGGCCTAAAGGCAGTTCTATTTGCAGACCTGGACCGGATGATTTCATCCGCTCCATAATGCTCTTGATCATGTCCAGCGATTTAAGGGCCAGATCGGCATGGCCGGCGGTGAAATTATCCTGGCCGTCCCTGACCCGGACCAGCATTGATTCCACAAGATGGGCCATATCCTTGACGCAGTCAAGATTGAGGAAGGCAGATGTTCCTTTGATGGTGTGAAAACCCCGGAAGATAGTGTTCAATAGTTCTTGGTTACCCGGATCCTTTTCCCAATCCAAAATGGCTGACTCGGCCATGATAGCTAATTCCATGTTCTCTATAATAAACTCATTTAGCAGATCCGCGTCAAACTCCTTGGATAGGGTAATATTCCTTGATCCTGCTGTCTCCGGCGGGATGGTACTGGGTTTTTCCGGCTTTGCGCCGGAAGGTTTTCCCTCGCTAAATTCCATGGCCTGCTCCAATAATTCTCCCAGACGGACTATCCCCGCCCGGCGCGATTCTGGATCTTGGCCGGACCAGGCCTCGACCTCGGCACAAGCCTTTCCCAAAACATCTTTAAGATGTCCCCTGGCCTTCCCTTTGGAAAGAACCAGATTTTTTTTGAACTCATTCAATTCCGAAAGGTTTTCAGGATCGAGTTCAATCAACGATATGGCCAGATGATTCAGGTTCATTTTTTCATCTTTTCCAATATTTATTCTTCCTAACTCTACAGGCAAAGAAATTATACAGTATAATATTCATATATATTTTAATCAGTTTTGTCAATATAATCATTACTTTCTAAATATATGCAAAAAATATTAACTCTAAAATATTTATATATTACGAATAACACTAATTTTTTAACATTATTCCGAGTAGACCAAGTAGCGTATTCTATCGAAATAACAATTATTTTAAAAAATAATGAAAAGATATTGACTCCAAAATGCATCCATATTATTATGAACGCACTCAGTTTAAACCGACAAGTTATTTTGATTCCTATTTTGAGTTCATGCAACAAAACTGTATGATGAGAACATTGCGTGGCGAATATGGTTCTATTAAATACATTTTCGTTGCCGTTTATGATGTTACAGAAACAGTGCATTCCGAGCAAAAAAAGCTCATGGAAATGAACACGAGAGATGCTTTAACCGGAATACACAATCGCCGCAGTCTGGAGATATGCTTAGGAGAAGAAATTGAACGGGCCAAACGTTACGGCCATCCGCTGAGCATGATCATGTTTGATATTGATTATTTCAAAAAAGTAAACGATACCTATGGCCATCAATGTGGTGACTTTATTTTACAACAAATTGCCACAACAATTGAGAAGAATATCAGAATAGAGGATACTTTAGCACGTTACGGAGGTGAAGAATTCTGTTGCATATTACCAGAAATTTCTATAGAAAGTACAACTGTGCTTGCGGAACGGTTTCGGAAGAAATGCTCTTGAAAAAGGCGGATACAGCACTCTATGCTGCCAAGAATGCAGGACGCAATCGGGTTGTAGTTGAAAAAAGGGAACTGGAGCAATATTATCAAGAAATAAAGTGAAGAAAATCTAAATATTTTAGATAAACTATGATAGTAATGGTGCGAAGCGAATAAAATATGCTTTGAGAAGAGGTTTATATGATCAAAAAAATATTAATTGTTGACGATTCTCCCATCTCTATAAAAATCATCAAGAGTTGTATGCCTAAAGATAAAGACTACGAATTGTTTGATGCTGCCGATGGTCAAACGGGTGTGGAAAAATATAAAGAACTTAAACCCGATCTCACTTTTTTGGATTTAACTATGCCGATTATGAATGGTTTTCAGGCTTTGGAAGAAATTTTGAAGTTTGATCAAAAAGCATTAGTTATAATTCTTACTGCTGATGTACAGATCAAGGCGGTTGCCAAAGCACATGATTTGGGCGCTTTTTCGGTATTAAAAAAGCCACCGGCAAGGGAAGCAATAGCAGCGGCCATCAAAGAAGCAGACGATGCTTTATCTGAGCGTGGATAAATTATGTTGAAAAATGATAACACAAAAGAGATCATTACAACTGCAGAAACTGATCTCCTGCAGGAGATCATGAATATCGCTTTTGGCCGTGCTACTTCAGATCTCGCCGAATATATAGATATTTTTGTTATCCTTAGTGTTCCTAATATAAAACTGCTGCAAGCCTTTGATCTTCCGGAATACATTAACACGGAGATCAAAGACTACGATAATGTATCCGTTGTGGAACAAAATTTCTGGGGTAAATTTAAGGGAAACGCTTTTTTGGTTTTCCCCTCAGGAACAGGAAAAAAACTAATTTCTCTGTTTCACGGAGGAGATGAAATTCCGGATTTAAATCCTATTCAGGAACTGGAAAAAGAAACATTTCTGGAGATCGGCAACATTCTAATCGGCGCTTGCATTGGAAAAATTGCTGAACTTTTAGGCGATGTTATTACTTATTCACCACCCCGCGTTGTCGTTGACAAAAGTATTCGCGGTTTAGTGTATGACAATCTCAATGATCCTGACAATCTGGCCATTGTTTTAAGGACAGTCTTTGAGTTTAACAAAAAAAACATCAGCGGGTATATGTTTATTTTAACCAAACAAGAATCTTTTGCCTGGTTAAAGACTGCTTTAAACAAATTCCTCGAACAGTACGAATAGTGTCCTGAACAATAGTGACTTTACAAATACTATCAAATTAAGTCTCATTATTTTTTGTTACGTATAGCACCTACTACTATTTACCGTGAAGTATCCGTCATTCTTACGCGGATACATTTCTAAAATAATTAATTTTTTAGTGCAATTCCCCAACATAATACTAATTAGCCATCAGATATTAAAAGGTTGATTTACTGGACATAATACCAAGTAAGCTTTCAAAAATTCATATCTTAATTTTTGAAAGCAACTTGGTATAAAGTCTTGACACATTCAGATCTAATAATATACGGTGCGGCCCATCGAGGTGTTAATTATGGGTTTACTCAAAGGCAGTTTTACTTTCGCGCGCTTTCATGTGGATGGCCAGTTACCAAAAGCTTTTTTAAATTTCATCAATAGCCGAATTAAAGCCAATTCCTATAGGGATGTGCTCAAATCAACGGAAGAAAAAAGGCTGGGCTGGGTTTCTCTTACCGATATATTGGATACTGATTTTGAAAATGCTAATTACGCGCTGGGCGATTATCTTATTTTTTCTCTGCGCATTGACCGCAAGCTTATTCCACCCAAGCTAATGAAAGTCAAACTGATGGAAGAGGAAAGACGTTTTCTTGCCCAAAGCGGCAAAAACAGAATCAACAAAGCAATGGCCGCAGGCATTAAAGACAAGGTAAAATTGGAACTTCTAACCAAGCTTGATGCCATACCTTCTTTTTACGATGTTTGCTGGGCTGTGGGAAAAAACACAATTTATTTTTCTTCGCTTGCCGACAAAGTGGCGGACGATTTTGTTGATCTGTTCAAAAAAACTTTCTCGTTGAATCTCCGGCGTTTTTTGCCGCAGGAAAATAAGCTGATAACAAAAGAATCTGAATCTACAGAGGCTGTTTCTTTGATTGGCCGCGAATTTTTAACATGGCTTTGGTTTAAATCAGAGGAACGCAACGGCAGGATCACGCAGCCCGGTGGAAAAGAAGTTGAACTCCATTTTTTAAAAAGAATTGCTCTGGAGGCCGGAGAGGGCGAATATTCCCAGGGCGTTGTCTGCCATGGAATTCACGCCGAACTCAAAGAAGGCAAGGAAGCAATTCGCCAGGGGAAAAAAGTTAAAGAAGCCGTACTCAAAATCACTCATGATCTAAATGAATGGGAATTTTCATTCAAAGCTGATTCTTTCCATTTTCAGTCTCTGAAACTGCCCGCAACAGATTGGCAGGAAACCCCGGAAGACCCTTCTGGAAGCCTTCTGGAGCGGATTTACCTTATTGAAAACGCGGTAAAAACAATAGATAGCCTTTATGAATCTTTTTTACAAATCCGTTATTCGCCGCAATGGGAAGGAAAAGAAACTAAGCTTCTGACTAAATGGTTGGAACATAGGTGATAATTCTATAGCTTAAGGTAGGGCTGCATAATAATCTCCAGCTTTTTTCTTTGATTTTCATATTCGGCTTTATCCATTTCCGGCGGCAATTCAATTATCGGAAAATATTTTACAGTAATGCGGGCGAAAGGTTTGGGAATCATAAACCTATCCCAACTACGTAAATACCATGCTCGATCAACAATTACAACTCCAGGAACAATCACAGCACCCGCACCGTGGGCAATAGCAATGGCGCCGGCCTTAACCACTCCTGCCGGACCACGCGGTCCATCGATGAAATGAACCGCCAGACGGTAATCCCTTAACCTGTGAATCATTCCTTTAAGAGCGGCACTTGCGCTGTTGGAAGAAGAACCCCACACGGTATAAAAGCCTGTTCGCTTAGCAACACCAGCGGCGATTTGCCCGTCCAGACTTTTGGAAGACATTATACTGGGCTGGTATTTTCTATATTTATTAAAAAGACGAACCCCAATAAAAAGCTGCTGATGCCACCCGCAAACAAGAACCCTGCCACCTTGCTCCAAATAACTGAACCACTGGGCTTCATTTTCTATCTTCATACGACATGTTGCGCAACAAAGCCTAGCTATCCAGTAAATAATAGCTCCGGCAGGTTTGGTTTTAGCTATTCTGCGCAGTTTTTTGAACATCTTTGTTTCTCCATTTTATATAATATTAAAATAATCACGAATAGCCCTAGAGCGCAAGTGCGAATTTAATGAGTCCCAAATTTCAGAAGCGAAGCGCCCTGAAATTTGTTGGACGAATTATCCCAGGAGCAAAGCGATTATGACTCTCGCTGAGAGCAAATGGAGTGAAGCTCGAAGCGCAAGAGGAACAATCCCGCTAACGTAGTTGGCAGGGACGTGGAATTTGAGACCCGCCGACTATAGGAAGCGTTAGTAGTAGTGAGACTCTCTGAAAACGAGCATAGCGAAGTTTGAAGAGTAAATCGAACGTTCCAATAGTCAAAGACTGTTGGAAATTATCCCGTGTGCAAAGCACATAGGGCTATCCCACGTGCGAAGCTAAGTGGAACTATGAAGTGGATTGATAATATCCCAAAGCAAGCTTCGGAATTGGTATTATTTTTTTGCAGCTTTCTTTTTATTTTCTTCCTCTTTCTGTTTCTTTTCCGCTTCCTTTTTTAATTTTAATTTTTCTTCTTCAGCGATTTTTATTTTGGTTTCATTAATGTAATATTCTATCTTGTAATCAAGGCCGACATTGGCGTAATCGCGCGCCACCTTTTCAAAACGCGAAAGGGCTGCCTTATACTTCTTCTGTCTGAAATAAAACCGCCCCACATAAAATTCCTGTTCCGCCAGTTTTTGTTTGCATTCTCGAATCAGTTTTTCGGCCATAGCGGAAAATTTACTTTCCGGATAACGCGCAACAAGCTTTTCCCATTCCTTTTTGGCTTTAATTGTTTCCGTCTGATCGCGATCAATATCCTCCATCTGGTTGTAATGGCACATTCCCGACTGGTAGATGGCATAAGGAACATTTTCGTTAACAGGGTGGAGAGATACAAAATCATTGTAAGCGTTTTCCGCTTCCGAGTATGCCTTATTGCTGTACATGGAATCAGCTATCCCCACTTCCGCTAAAATGGCTAAATCATGCAATGGAAATTCTTCTTTGAGCCGGAGGAAATATTCTTGTGCTTTTTTATAATGGCCGTTATTAAACTCAGCGGAAGCTCGTGAGTAAAGTCCTTCGGGAGAAGACTTCACCATTTCACTCTTACTAAAAATATTAAGGTATGAACAGCCGCTGAAAATCAAGGGCAGCAATAAAGCTAATAAAACGATTTTTAATCTAATTATCTTTCTGAATATTATAAAATCCATCTATCACAACCCTCTCTCGGCAAATTCGCGATTTAAAAACTTTTTTTAACAAAATCTTCCAGCCTTTTTTTAGGGACAAGGCCGATGAGCGTATCTAAAACTTTGCCTTCTTTAAAAAGAATGAGGGTGGGTATACTGCGCACACCGTAATCAAGGGCTGTTTTCTGATTTTCATCAACATTTAATTTCATGAATTTAACACTGTCTTTTAATTCTCCGGCAAGCTCTTCAACAACAGGACCGATAGCTTTACAGGGCCCGCACCAGGGCGCCCAAAAATCAATGAGTACAGGTTTGCCGCTTTTCAGAACCTCACCTTCAAAATTATCGTCGGTGGCAACACCTAAAAATTGGCTGGTCATTAATCGCGCCCTCCTTAACTTTTTTATTGGAGGCTTTTATGTCATAATAGAACCCAGAAAGTCAAATGCTATCTAGCGGCATAAAAGGGAGAGCATTTCTTTGACTGCTTTAAATTAATTTGCTATAAAATCACATTAAGGGAGATTTTTATGGGTCTTTTGGGTGTTATTTCAAACAAATTAGTCATGGAAAGAAGCGATTTATTAAGAAATAGCGCGGTTAGATCGATGAAAAATAAATTTGGCCAAGCTTCAGTACTGATCGCAGATAGAATCGTCTGGATTCTCCGGCATGGCAATGATACCAACAAATATATTTTACCGCATTTGATCAATCATCGTGCTAATATACAAGCATTGAAAGACCTGGACGCAACCGAAATAGTGGGCATCAACTCCACCGGCTCATTAAAAAAAGATTTATGCCCGGGAATGATTGTTGTCCCCGATGATTTCATAACACTTACTGCTACCCCCACCATTCAGCAAAACAGAGCCGTCCATATCACCCCGTCACTAAACGAAAAGGTGCGGCAAAAGCTTATCAAAGCGGCATTAGGCAGCAAAATTAAAGTTATAAAGAAGGGAACCTACTGGCAAACGCAGGGTCCACGGCTGGAGACAAAAGCGGAAATTAAAATGATGGCCAATTTTGCTGATATTGTCGGCATGACTATGGCTAATGAAGCGGTGATTGCGCTGGAAATGGATTTGCCTTACGCTTCTGTCTGCTCAATAGATAATTTCGGTAATGGATTACTGAAAAAACCTTTAAGCATGAAAGAAATTATCGCCGGCACTCGTAAAAATGCCGATTTAATGATTCGATTACTGCAAAGCTACCTGAAGTTATCTTAATCAGAAAAATATTAAAATGCTCCCAGTTGACAAGGTTTAATCTTTATTTCCAAAGCTTCGGCGGCGGCACAAACCTTCATACGTGGAATATTTATTTTTTTGGCAATTTCCCAGGCTGCGGCGCAGGATAGCATTCCATCCTTCAGGGCTGATGTAATGCTTTCTTTCAACTCCGGCGATATCTCTTTAGCGGGCTGAACAATTTTTTTGGTTTCACCATAACCGAAAAGCCCCAATTGGCATTTAGTAATGTTAATATTCAAAATATCAATAGCCCTGCCTGTTTCTTCAAGCGAATAACCTGCTTCTCCGGCTATTTCCTCCGCTTTTTTGCAGGTAATATTATTTTTCTTTATATGATTAATAATTTCCTGCTTTAAATCATCGTCCACTTTAGAACCTTCAGTATGTTTCTTGAAATATTTATCTTTATCCGCATGCGTCATAATTTTTCCCTCCTGCTTGAACTTACTTTTTATACCCTTTCGTTTTCAAAGGATAACGCGGCGGCAAGGAGGAGGCTCCGCAGGCGTATTCTTAATACGTTGAGGAAGCCGACAATGCAGCCAACAAAGTTAGCCGAAGAAAACGGAAGGGTATTACATCGCGGAAAGCGATTGAACATCTAAAGTCTTAAAACCTTTTTGTTCCAAAAGCTTTTCTGTTTTTTCCATTTGATCGACATCAACCACAAACACCGCTTTTTTCGAACTCTCCAGAACAAAACCATAGGCGTTGTTGATGTTGATGCCTCCCTGATAAAGCAACTGCATCAAATTATCCAGTCCGCCGGGGGTATCAGGAATAAGAACAGCCAGCACCTCGCGCAAATGCACCGTCATTCCCGCCTGGGAAAGAACCGCTTCAGCGCTCTTCGGATCATCAACAATCAGATTTATAATGCCGAATGTATCCGCCGTCGCTATCGTCGTTGCGCGAATATTTATTTTTTCTTTAGCCAAAACTCCGGTTATCTGAGCAAGTTTCCCGGACTTATTTTCCGCAAAAATAGAAAGCTGATAAGCGATCATATTCCTCTCCTTTGTTTACTTAATGACAGATAACTAATAAAATACTTGATGATGACTAAAAATTTAAGAGGCAAGGAGCGCGAGTATCGTGAAGTGAGGCCTACTGTTAGCGTAGGTCGCAGCGACGCGAGACGAAGCGCATCCGGCATACGCTGGATACACTCCGCATATGCGCAGCCCGGCGCATGCCGGGGAATTTTTAGCGCGTCATCTTAATCTTTGCGGTTGTCTATCACCCTAACCGCCTTCCCCTCCCCCTTCGGAATACTATCCGGCTCGACCAAATCAATTTTCGGCGTAATTAATATTTCGCCTTTTAATTCCTCGACGATTTTCTTTCTCAAAGTCTCCATCTGTTTCATTTCTCCGGAAAAATATTTCTTATCCACTTCAACCTTCACCGTCATATCGTCATTGTACCCTTGCCGGTTCAGGATAATCAGGAAGTTTGTCCCAACGCCAGGAATGTCCATCAACTTCTTTTCAATCTGCGTCGGGAAAATATTCACCCCCTTGAGGATCAGCATATCGTCCGTCCTGCCCTTGAACCTTTCAATCCGGCGGTGGGTGCGTCCGCAGGGGCACGGCTCCGGAATAATTCTGGTTAAATCCTTGGTGCGGTATCGGATGAGCGGCATACCTTCTTTCTGCAGACTGGTCATTACCAGTTCGCCTTCAACACCATCTGCTACCGGTTGCAGCGTTTTCGGATCAATGATTTCCACCAGAAAACTATCTTCCCAGATGTGCATGCCGTTTTGTTCGGGGCATTCAAAAGCCACACCCGGTCCGTTCATCTCGGAGAGCCCGTAGGAGTTGAAAGCTTTATAACCGTAAATCTCCTCAATTTTTTTGCGCATCTTTTCCGTGTGCGGCTCCGCGCCCAGAAAAGCAATTTTGACTTTGGTATCCTCTCTAGGATCAAGATTCAATTCTTCGAAGACAGTGGAAAGATGCAGAGCGTAACTGGGAATGACATGAATGGCCGTCGTTTCAAAATCTCGCATCAGTTGAATCTGGCGTTTGGAATTTCCCGCGCCGGCGGGAATAATCAGCGCGCCGATTTTTTCCGCGCCGTAATGAAAACCGAGACCGCCGGTAAAAAGGCCGTAGGTCATCATATTTTGGAAAACATCGCTTTTACGCATACCGGCCATATACATACAGCGCGCCAGAAGATTCGTCCAGACGGCGATATCATTTATGGTATGAAACACCACCGTGGCTCTTCCGGTAGTTCCCGAAGACGAATGCATCCGCACCAGTTCCTCCTTCGGCACGGCGATAAAACCGTAAGGCCAATGTTCGCGTAAATCGTCTTTCGTTGTAAAAGGAAATTTTTGAATATCTTTAAGTTTTCTTATCGAGCCGACGCCTAATTTCTTTTCCTTAAAAACTCTGCCGTAGTAAAAAGACTTTTTCGTTCTACTTATAGTGTCTTTAAGCCTGCCGAGCTGTAATTCCTCCAGCTTAGCACGCTTTATCGTTTCTACATTTTTTTCCCAATACATTGAATTCCTCCGGAGATTTAGTTAGAGGATATTTACAACTCCGCCAACATTTTATCAAGTCAAATGATTTACAAAGATTATCCCGTTTTGCCGTAATGCAATCGCTTGCAAATCACGCGCTCCGCATGATCAAAACCGATTCCCTCTCTTTCCAGCAAAGCCTGCTTCATTGCAATTCCTCCTCCATAACCGCCAATATGCCTATTTGAGCTGATTACCCGATGACAAGGCACTATGAAGGGAAACGGATTATTCGCCAGAGCGTTCCCCACCGCCCGCGCTCCTTTCGATATGCCCAAGCTTGCGGCGACGAGTTGGTAAGTACTGACACTTCCCCGTGGAATTGAGTACGTCGCACGCAGAACAGACTGCTGGAATGTTGAGCACAATGTAAAATCGACGATATCCAGGGTGAACACAACATCTTCTCCCTCAAGATGGGCTTTAATTGCGGCGGCTACCGCGTCGATCTCCGCACATGATGATGTCCGGGAACTCGGATAGAACTCAGATGCCTGATTTTCAGCCAAAAGCCCCAGCTTGGAAAACAGAACACGGACAATCCTGTGAATATTATTTGATACAGACCAGATAATACAAACAGTTCCGAAGGGGGTTGGTTTGATAATCTTTTTATTCATCAGCTGAATGCTAGGTTTCATCGGTTTTGTCCCGTCTTGATTCGTCTTGATAAACTTCTTGTGCTGTTCTAAATGATATTTTCAAGTATGTCCACTACACTCCGAACACACGGTTTGCATACTTTATTACGATAATCTTTATCAAGATATGTCTTATGCCCTTCTTCTGTTGTTAACTCGCAACCATTCAATAATTCGCGGCAGATATAAGTGCCGTGTTTTTGGGAAAACTGATTCATAAGGTCCCGAATCTTTACATAAGAGGTCCCTGTAACTTTCCAGCCGTCATTTTCGCCCCTACCATATTTAGCGCCGATTACCATTATCCCGCCGGTCACAGCCCCACAGACTTCCTCTTTCCTACCCATGCCCGCGCCAAACCCGCAAGCAATCTTCAGAGCTTTATCTTTATCTAAATTGAGATCGTCACAAAAAGAGAAAAGAACCGACTGCGCGCAGTTATACCCTTCCGCAAATTTTAGAACCGCCTGTTCAGCTCTATCCATAATTCCTCCTATACCAATTCTAAATCAAAGGCCCCCCGGAGAATGCCGGGCAATATTTTTGTTTTGAAACCATTTTTACTTTTTTCGATAAAAAATTTCAATCCTTCTTTTCAACTTCGTCATTCCGGTCATAGATGACCCCATGGCGACCTTCAGTTTATTTAGGTTAAGAATGCCGAAATCCAGAATCATAATTGTCATTGCGAGTTCACGACAGTGAACGTGGCAATCTCTATGATGTCGATTAGATATGCGATTGCTTCGGTCGTTACTCTCCCTCGCAAAGACATCATGACACAGTCTCGAAGGCCGGTGTCCAGAAAACAATCAAGAAAAGATGGCAATCTTTAATATTTTTCTCACCTATTGCCTCATAAATAAATG
>PLGI01000064.1 GCA_003139775.1 Syntrophaceae bacterium
AAATCTGGCAGGAATTAATCACTACGCTGCCTGCGGATTATTCAACAATTTCGGAGATGGCCAAATGGCTGGAGCACCATGTTCGTGATTATCAACAAGCCAAAGATCTGGTGGAAAAAGTATTAAATCAAACCCATGATCTTTCATCCGAACAAAAAGATTCTTTATTACATCGCCTTAAAAGGGTAAACACGAAACTTGAAGGCACCAAAAGATAAATTATAGGAACACAAAGTGTTATAAACAAATATATATTCTTAAAAATACGGATTTGCAGATTTCTTCCTGTAAGTCTCATTTTCCAAATTTATAATTTTATGCTAGGTTACAACCTGTAATCGTTAACGGAGGGAAAAATGGGCATCATGATGAATCGAACAATATTCTGGCGAATCAGCTTTTCTCTCGTGCTGCTACTGATGGTTTTATTTCTGAGTTCCTGCGCCCTAATGGTCATTAGTAGTTTCTTGGATGGCCCAGAAAAACTGGCCGGAACTCAGAAGGACAGGAATTATCAAGGCAGTGAATGTCGAAACGTCCTGGTTATCGGCCTCATAGAAAATATCTCCCAACGTGTAGGTGTGGAAAATGCACTTACAGATCAATTTACACAACCGGGTTTGCACCCCATTGTCGGCTCCATAATACTTCCGAATCTGTCATTATTAAAGGATAGAGCAATTATAGACAAACTTGTTCGGGAAGAGCAAATCGATAAAGTGATTACTATAGCGGTTAATGATGTTGCCGACAAAGACATGTCCGGATGGCTTCGTATATGGTTAGCCACTCCATTTCCGAAAGTAGACCTGACCGATGTTATACCTTCAGCAGGGGAGGGTATGACAAAAAATATTCGCTTCGAGATCGGCCTCTGGGATGCAAAAACCCTGAAGCGGGAGTGGATAGGCACAACGCATCCAGTTGAACGTTTTGAAATATTGCGGTATGCTAATGAGCCGGCTGGGTCAGCAGTTCATACCCTGATCAAAGAAAAAATTATCTGGCCGGGAAATAATCCAGTCTAATAAATGTTGGGGTTATCCCAAGATGGCGTCAAGTTTATGTGAATTTCTTTTTTTGCTTATCGTGTCAAGACTATTGATAACTTCCTGTAAGAAACAAATCGTTATCCTTATCAAGTATGCTTACTTTCAATCCGTAATTAATGCCCCTCGCTTCTATGGATAAACAACGACAGCACACGATATGAATAACTATACTCCAGCATCAGAGTTGTGCCTGAATTGAAAAATAAAATATGACTGAATGCCGGCTTTAAATGTGGTATGTTTTGTGAGCAGGTTATAAATTCTAATTATCTTATGATAGGTAGAAAGAAAATGATTACAGACGGCACTAAAGTAGGATGGCCAAAGGAAATAACCGATAAAATTACAAAGCAATCGGTCCACGGTATAGAAAATTATGTATACAAAGACAGGCCTAAAACACTTGATGAATTACTGAGAAATACAGTCGGCAAATATCCTGATAAAGTGGCATTGATCTTTGAAGATGAGTCTATCACCTACCGTGAACTGGACAGATTGGTCAATAACATCGCAGGTGCTCTCATCAATGATTGCGGAATACAAAAAGGCGATCGTGTTGGTCTGCTGTTTAAAAACTGTATTGAAATAGTCACAGGCATGTTCGGAGCCATCAGAGCCGGGGCCATCGTGCTACCGTTAAACAACAAATTGAAATCCGCCGAACTAAAGTATCAGTTGGAAAATTCTGGAACCAAACTGTTGATGGGTGAATCCGAATACTATGAGCCGACAATAGCGCCTATAAGAAATGAGATTGCCTGCAAGCAATTTTATTTATCGGGGGAGCCAATACCGGGTACCATGCCTTTTTCCGCATTAACCGAAAAAAATGCGGCTGAAGATATAAGAGTACCTATGGACGAGGAAGACACCGTTTGGATTGTGTATACATCGGGAACAACCGGAAAGCCCAAAGGAGCGTTGTCCAGTCACATCGACGGAATCCATTCTGTCATGAGTTATACGTTCTGCTATAACATTACACCGGAAGGCAGAGGAATCATCGCCGTTCCTCTTTTCCATGTGACAGGTCTTTTTGCCCAGCTCATTACGTTGATCTTCGCAGGCGGATCGTCCGTTATTATGCCGAAGATGGATGCTGCGGAAATGATCAGACTCATTGCTGAAAAGCACGTCACGCACACCCTTTCAGTGCCGACGGTCTACATCATGATGATGAATCACCCGGACGCCCAAAAATACGACCTGAACCACTTCCGGATCGGCGCATTCGGCGGCGCCGCTATCTCTGCCGAGTCGGTTCGTCAAATCGGGGAATGGATACCGGGGATCGAATTGCATAACACTTACGGTCTTACCGAAGTCTCTTCGCCGGCCACCATGATGCCTCATCAATATTCGTCCAGAAAGCCGGCCAGTATCGGCTGGCCGACACCGGTAACGCAGCTGAAAATTGCCGATCCGGAAACTTTCGAAGAAATGCTTGTTAATGTCGAGGGCGAATTGTGGATTAAGGCGCCGAATGTGACCAAGGGATACTGGGAGATGCCTGAAGCCACGGCAAAGTCCATTACGGATGGCTGGTTGCACACCGGAGACGTGGCTTCCATCGATGAAGAAGGCTTTGTTTACATTAAGGACAGATTAAAAGACATGATTAACCGTGGCGGTGAAAAGATATTCAGTGTTGAGGTGGAGGACGTGCTCTATACCAATCTCAAAATACTGGAAGTCGTGATAGTCGGCGTGCCCGACGAAAAGTTCGGCGAATTGGTTAAAGCCGTAGTCGTTCCGAAAGCCGGGATAAATATCACGGAAGATGAAGTAAAAGAATGGGTTATAACCAGGATGGCAAAATTCAAAACTCCAACCTATGTAGAATTTGTAAAAGAACTTCCCCGGAATTCCAATGGTAAAATCATAAAGAAAGAATTGCGCTATGTCCCGTGAAAAGACACTAAAGCAGCAAAACAGGCAGGTTAAAGACAGAGATAAAATTAATTCGGATTTTTGCCTAGTACTTCCTGAAAGTGAGCATTTAAGATTTTTCACGGGTATGCTTGCTTTTAATCCGTAAGAAACACAATTATCGCCAGACGACAAAAATCCGGGAACTATCCACATCCTATCAAGGTATCCCTCAGCATGCTGAGGTTCCACCGCATATTGAGGGTGAAATAAACACTTCATACTTCTATGCTGTCCTCCCCTATTAATCTAACAACATATTATTAAAGGATGAATCCAAACTTCTGGTTCTTCTTCGGATATTGGCAGGCTATTTGCTATTACTATTTAGATGATTCTTCTAATCGTATAAATCGAGGTTCTTTTTGATGACTCTTTTAATCATACGAATGAATGTCTTTCCTGAGAAACGCATAGAGTTGTCACAGACGATTTCTTCACTATCCAGTTCTACAAGGATGAAAAAGGGATGCCGGCGCTGTGACTTCTGCCAGAGTATCGAGGATGAAAATAGATTAGTTCTTCTTGAAGAATAGGATACCAAGAAAGACTTTATGACCCACCTGAAGTCAGACAATTTCAAGGTAATCAGGGGAACAAGGAACCTTCTCCAAGAACCCTATGAGAAGACGTTCTACACCTTTTCCACCTGACGGGACGAACCGCTCAGTCCGAAATGGCAGTTGTGGGAAAAATTGTTCTGTTCAAAGTAGGGGTATTCTGCGGGAGGTTTCATAAATGATTAACCTGATCAATTTAAATTATCGACTCTAAGGAGGAAGCAATGGTTGACGACAACCGTGTATTCACTGCTAGCAGATTAACTTCTGGCAACCGGCTTTTCCCAGTGCGTATTGAAGTAAATCAAAATCGGGTTACGCGAATTAAACCTCGACTTTTCGGTTCCAACGAAGAGAGTATTGCAATTCCTAAAGTGGCTTCGATTAATATACAAACGGGTATATTATGGTCCGATATCCGAATTGATTCGGCGGGAGGAGGCAACCCCATTGTGAGCCATGGGCATAGTAAAGAGGATGCAAGAGCCATTCGTGATCTAATTGAACGACTCCAGCAAACCATGCGGTCCTCTCAGGGGCCTAAGACCTAAATGTCACAGTAATGGAATTGCTGGAAATCATCAAAAAATTACTAATGAAGGATTATATATGATTCAACTTGAGCATCCATCCCAGGAAGATATTGAAGAAAAGATAAAAAGCAAAGAATCTTTTTTGGTAGTAAATATTTCGGGACTTAAGGAATTGATGAAATATTGCTTTTTAATAGTGAAAATAATTCAAAATAATCACATGACTTGTAGAGTCAAAACAAGAGGTAGGAAAGTTGTGGCTCTTCCATTCATATTTTTACCACCGACATGGTGGTACTTAGGAAGTCAAGTTGCTCACAACCTAGTTACTTTAAATCCAGAGTGGATAATAACTAGAAATATTTTCACACGAAAAATATGGGTTGAGTATAAAACCTAATGAATTATCCCAACCTCTTGTTGATAATAATATATTGTCTATCAGGAAACGTTGGTGGTATGTATAAGAGAACGGTGTGATCAGTTGGGAAAACAAACATTGTAAATCATTCATATAAGGAGTTTGGCATTTGTTGTGAAATAAATATAAATTATAATTCTTTGAGAAAAGTAAGATTTAAGGAAAATAAAAAATGTTAACAACTAACAAAAAGAGTGTCTATATAGGTATTAGTTCAGGGTTCATTCTACAAATTGTTGGTATTTTTGTTAAAAGTCCTATTGGTATGAATGATGCCTTGAGCGCAATACTTTTTATTAGCGGATATTTTTTATTGATATGGAGTTGTTGGTTATATGCACGGGAAAAGGGATATAGTGGTGCATGGAGATTATTGGGACTATTTAGTTTGCTGGGATTTGTAATTCTTTTCTTTCTTAAAGATAAGAGTAAATAGGATTTGTAAAATAATGATTATGCTTTTATCATAATAAATCATTCATATAGAGCTAAACTATGATCAGAGAGTTCAATGGCAAGAATCCCCAAATAGCATCTTCCGCGTTCGTGAGTGAGACTGCCTACATCGCCGGCGATGTAGAAATTGGTGAAAATACTAACATCTGGCCCGGAGCCATCATCCGGGGAGATATTGCCAAGATAACCATAGGTAAAAACACCAGCATCGAAGATAATTGCGTAGTGCACAGTGCCACAGGTATTATCATCGGAGACAATACAATTGTGGGACACGGAGCTGTCCTCCACTGTAAGAAAATCGGCGATAACGTTCTGATAGGTAACAACGCCACTGTTCTAGATAATGCTGAAATCGGAGACCATTGCATTATTGCCGCCGGCTCTGTAGTTGCTCCAGAGACGAAATTTCCAGCAGAATCATTGGCCGTGGGTGTGCCTGCCAAAATGAAAGGCAAGCTATCTCAGAAACAAAAAGACTATATAGCCATGGGTTCTGCATTCAATGTTAAACTAGCCCAGAAATATAAGAAACAAGGACTTTGAGATATCTAATTTTTTCCCACTATAAATAACGATTACTTCCTGATATCCTTATTTTCCGAATTTACAAATTTATGTTAGGTTACAACTTGTAATCTTTAGCGTTTGGAATATTAACACCGAGCCATATAAACAATGTTAGGCAGCCGCTGGAGCGCCGAACAGTTAAACGGGGACTGAAATGGGAAACCAGACGACCACCGCACTCTACGTAGTCTTGATGGCAGCCGTGATCGTCGCGATCGATATCTTGTTCTTCAAGAACCGGTTCTGGGAACGGCTGATGGTGAACTTAGGAATCGTCCTGGTATTCGCAGCCTTCTACTTCAGATTCCTGAAACGTCCATGAGCAAGGCGGAGGCGCGGCGCGCCCCTGAGCTTAGCAGTTGCACCTTAAAACCAATAATCCTCAAGTCGAGATATAAACAAAAGTTGTG
>PLGI01000188.1 GCA_003139775.1 Syntrophaceae bacterium
TTTATTTATGAGGCAATAGGGTTGGAAATAGATGATTATACCAGCCGCATTCTTTGGCTAACTTTGTTGGCATCGTCGTCGGCTTCCCCAACGTATTAAAATATACGCCTCGTCGCCTCCTCCTTGCCGCCTCGTTATCCTTTGAATGCAATCTGGTATATTTTAAAGATGAAAATATTTCTTGATTTAAAGTAATTCATCATTTAAATATATAAATTTAGTAAAGATATGAGGATAAAATGATTGAGCCGAATTTTGCCAAAGGGGATGGTTTAGTCCCTGCGATTGTTCAAGATGCTGAAACTAAAGAAGTTCTCATGTTGGCGTACATGAACCGTCAATCATGGGAGGCTACTTTGCAAACGGGTAAGGCTACTTACTGGAGCAGGTCACGACAAAAGCTTTGGTTAAAAGGAGAAACATCAGGACATTTTCAATTGATCAAAGCTGTTTTTATTGATTGCGATGACGATACAATTTTATTGCAGGTAAAGCAATTGGGAGAAGCGGCTTGCCATACAGGTTACAAATCCTGCTTTTACCGGAAATTAAACGGCAAAGATTTTGTTGTCGTTGGGGAAAAGATTTTTAATCCAGAGGAAGTATATAAATGAATGTTTTGAAATTGGGGATTCCCAAAGGGAGTCTGGAAAATAATACGGTTGATTTATTTAAAAAAGCCGGCTGGCGTATATCTTATGACAGCAGAAGTTATTTTCCCGATATTGATGATCCGGAAATCAGCTGCACGTTAGTCCGGGCGCAGGAGATGTCCCGCTATATCGAAGATGGACACCTTGATTTAGGATTGACTGGCATCGATTGGATTCTGGAGAATGATTCGGATGTTGTTGCTGTGCAGGATTTAATTTATTCGAAGGTTTCGACAAGACAGGCACGTTGGGTGCTGGTTGTCCGCGAAGATTCACCTTATAAATCAATTGAGGATATGAAAGGGAAACACATATCGACCGAATTGGTGAATTTTACTAAAAAATATTTTGCCGAGCGCAAGATCAATGTTCATGTTGAATTTTCCTGGGGGGCGACGGAAGCCAAAGTGGTAGAAGGCTTGGTGGATGCTATTGTGGAAGTCACCGAAACGGGCTCCACAATTAAGGCCAATAAATTGCGCATCATTCACGATTTGATGAAGACGAACACGCAGTTGATAGCCAATCGTGCTGCCTGGAACGATCCCTGGAAACGGAAAAAAATTGAACAAATTCGAACCTTGCTTATCGGTTCACTGCAGGCAATGGATAAGGTTGGAATAAAACTTAATGTTTCCAAAGAAAATCTGGGGAAGGTAATGTCGTTGCTTCCATCGCTGAAAGCTCCGACAATTTCCAGTTTGTATTCGGAAGAATGGTTTGCCATAGAATCGGTTATCGATACGGGTATAGTGCGGGATTTGATTCCTGTACTTTTAGAGGCTGGAGCACAGGGTATAATTGAGTATCCTTTAAACAAAGTTATTTAATAAGGAAAACGGTTATGTCCAGAAGAGCAAAAATTATCCGCAAAACAACAGAAACAGATATACAAATAGAAATTGATTTGGATAAAACTGCAGGAAGCAGGATTGATACGACAATTCCTTTTTTTAACCATATGCTGGAGCTTTTTGCGCGACATGGTTTTTTTAAGCTTATTATCAAGAGCAAAGGGGACACGCAAATTGATGACCATCATTTAATAGAAGATTTAGGTATTTGTCTGGGAAAGGCCGTAGGACAAGCGCTGGATAAAAAGAAGGGCATTAGTCGTTATGGTTCGGCTTCTGTGCCGATGGATGAATGTTTATGCCGGGTGGACTTGGATATTTCCGGCCGTCCCTATCTGATTTACAACGTTAAATATGGACGCAGAAAAATCGGCGGATTTGATCCTGCCCTGGTTAAAGAATTTTTCAAGGCTTTTACCGATAACAGCGGTATAACGTTACATATAAATTTTGTGTATGGCGATAATGGTCACCACATTATCGAGGCGATATTCAAAGCTTTTGCCCGGGCCCTGAGAAAAGCTGTAACTTTAAATGAGAATATTAAGGGAGTTCTTTCTACAAAAGGAAGTCTTTAGTAAGTTCGAAATTATTTTCTGCACATTTCTACATGCAAGGGGATACTGAAAAGAGTGGCAGAAAATAATTTCGTTAATGCATTTATCCCGCATGGGCGGGACTTATCCCGTTTATCGGGGTTAAAAAAGTGAGGTTAAAATTTTGCTTAATTATTTTTGGAAAAAATTTAGCTATATTGCGGGATTTATTTTAGTCACTTTTCTGACTTTGTCCATCACGGCTCAGGCCATGGAAAAAAATGCGGAGATTGCTAAACTTCCGATGCGTGTGGCCATAATTTCTTTTCAGCCTTTAATTCCTGCGGAAGGACAGGGAAACACTATCATTTGCCCGCTTTGCGGCATAGGTTCTTCCAGTGGGAAAATATTAGAGGGATCCGAAAAGATAGTCGAAGAAGTCTTTGTTGATAAACTGCATAAATTAAAAGATGTGGAATTAATTCCCCTGGATAAAGTGCAGGGTGTCTATAAAAGAATCGCCTCCGAGTCGCTGAAGGAACCTTTATTAAACATTCTTAAAAAAGTTGGCCATGAATTGGGATCGGATGTTTTAGCCGTGGGCTATGTCTACCGTTATACCGAAAGAGAGGGTTACAATTATTCAGTGAAACATCCCGCCTCCGTGGCTTTTGAAATTCATTTGATTAAAACTATTGACGGCAGCATAATTTGGCGGGGCTTTTTTGATAAAACGCAAAAATCGCTGATGGAAGATGTCTTCCAAATGTCTTCGTTCTTTAAAGGCGGCGGCAAGTGGATGACCGCGCGCCAACTGACGGAGCAGGGCATGAATAAAATTTTTGAGACATTTCCAGGCTTGGAGCATTAAACCTGCTTTTCGGAATAAAGCAGTCCACGTAATCCAATTTGCTTATGAGTTGTGATTATAAATTAATCCAAACTTTTTTCCGCTTAGGGGAGTATTCGCTTGGTCATTATTCCGGCAATTGATATTAAAGATGGAAAATGTGTGCGGTTAGCTCAGGGTGATTTTGACCGCGTTACAACATATGCGGATAATCCTCTGGATATGGCGCTAACTTGGGTGCAACAAGGCGCTGAATTGATCCATATAGTTGATCTCGACGGCTCTGTTGCCGGTAAGCGCCGCAACTCGAATATCATTCTGGATATTGCCAAGAATGTTGATGTGCCTATTCAGGTTGGTGGCGGAATAAGGGATATGGAAACCATTGAATTTTATTTAGGCAATGGTGTTTCCAATATTATCCTTGGTACGGCAGCAGTACATAATAAAGAGCTTGTTTATACAGCAGGGGAAAAATATCCTAGGAAAATTATACTTGGAATTGATGCGCTAGAAGGTAATTTGGGAACATCCGGATGGACACAAAGAATCGCGCAAAATCCTGTTGATCTTGCCAAGAATTATGAAAATTATAACATAAAAGCCATCGTTTATACTGATATTAGTCGCGACGGCATGAGTACAGGCGTCAATATTAAGGCAACAAAAGAATTGGCAAAGGCGATAAGCATTCCGGTAATTGCATCCGGTGGCGTGGCTACTATTTCTGACATCAAAGAACTTCTGGCAATAGACGATTGCAAAATTTACGGGGTAATTATTGGCCGTGCTCTTTATACGGGTGCTATTTCTCTGGAAGAAGCGATTAAAGAAAGTAAAAAAGTTTCTTAGTTGAAAAATTCGGAGGAGGGAGCAATTATGTCAGATTGTATTTTCTGCAAAATAATTAAGGGGGATATTCCTTGCAGCAAAGTTTATGAAGATGATAACGTTTTAGCGTTTGATGATATTCAGCCGATGGCGCCGGTACATGTAATCATTATTCCTAAAAAGCACATCGCAACACTTATGGATATTGATGTCAAGAATATAGATGTTACCAGCAATTTGATATTAGCCGCGCAAAAAGTAGCCCGGATCAAAAATATAAGTGACAGAGGTTTCCGCACAGTGATTAACTGCAATGCCGAGGGTGGCCAGGTGGTATTTCATCTGCACATGCATCTTCTCGGTGGCAGAAAACTGCAAGACCCTTTGGGTTAAACAAAAGAGGTGAATATAATGGATATTAATGCCAAGTTAAATGCTGAAATGGTGGTTGCCGCTAAAGCCAAGGATAAAGTCCGACTTTCGGCTATTCGCATGTTAAAAACCGCGTTGCATAACAAGGAAATTGATTTAATGCGGCCGTTAAACGAAACCGAAACACTGCAGATTCTTTCTTCCATGATCAAGCAAAGGAAAGATTCCATCGAGCAGTTTGCCAAAGGAGGAAGAACTGACTTGGTGGAAAAAGAAGAAGCGGAACTGAAAGTTGTGCAGGAATTTATGCCGGCGCAAATGTCAGATGATGAGGTTGAGAATGTAATCAAAAAGGCTATTACGGAAGCCGGAGCTGTTTCGGTCAAAGATATGGGAAAGGTAATGAAAATATTGATGCCGCAACTGACCGGGGTGGCTGATGGTAAAATGGTAGGCGAAAAAGTGAAAGCGTTTTTATCCCAATAAAGGGTTAGAATATAGACAGGTTTAAATTCTAGACAGGTAAAATACTCTATGCGTTTTGATGATAATAAGATTGAAGAAATCAAAAGCAGAGTAGATATTGTCGAACTGGCTTCCGAATACCTTACTTTAAAAAAAGCAGGGCGGAATTTTATCGGGCTGTGCCCATTTCATCAGGAAAAAACTCCATCGTTTACAGTCAATCGCGATAAACAAATATTTTACTGTTTTGGCTGCGGCGAGGGTGGCAATGTCATTACGTTCTTGATGAAAATTTCCGACAAAACTTTTCCGGAAGCAATTAAAGATTTGGCGGAGAAAACAGGAGTTGTTTTGCCGCCGATGCTTTCCGGCAAAGAAGGCCGACAGAAAGATTCACTGAAGGAGAGCATAATTAATTTAAATTTGAGAGCGGCGCAACATTTCAGTCGCAATCTTTCTTCTCCCGCAGGTAAGGTTGCGCGCGAATACTTACAAAATAGGAGTATTTCGGAAGAAACCATCAAACAATTCCGGCTTGGTTTTACGCCGGACAACTGGCGCTCTTTGACAGATTCTATTGAAGGCAGCGGTTCATCGTTGAAACTAGCTGAGCAAGCAGGCCTGATAATTTCAGGTAAAGAAGGAAGTTTTTACGACCGTTTTCGCGGACGCCTTATATTTCCTATAGAAAATATTTTTGGAGAAATAGTGGCTTTTGGCGGCAGGGTTATGGAAAAAGGCGAGCCCAAATATTTAAATTCGCCGGAATCACCCATTTATATCAAGGGGAAAAATTTATATGGTTTGAACAAAACAAAAGAGGAAATTCGTAAAAAAGGTTTTGCTCTTATTGTCGAAGGCTATTTTGATTTGATTTCCATGTGGAATGCGGGTATTGGCAATGTCGTTGCTACCTTAGGTACTGTGCTGACCAGAGAGCATCTTGAACTCTTACGCCGTTACACTATAGAAGTTGTTGCCCTTTTTGATCCTGATGAAGCGGGGAGAAAAGCGCTTGACCGTAGTCTGGAATTGTTTTTAAGTATGAGAATGAGGGCGCGGGCGTTAATTTTACCGGAAGGATGCGATCCTGATGATTATGTAAAAAAACATGGTAAAGACAAACTTGACGAACTGATAGCTCAAGCTCCGGCGATAAGTGATTACTATATTGATAATGTTTTAGGCAGCGGCAAAACTTTTGAAGATAAACAAGAGATGATAAAAACCGCCATGGAATTTATAAATAAGATTAACGATGAAATAGAAAAAAATCTTTTTATTAAGCGCATTGCGGAAAAATTGGGCATTAATCAGGAACTATTGAAGAAAGAAATCCATAAAAAAAATGTCCAGCTCATACCAAAGGGTGGTAGACAGAAACAAACTATTGATACTCACATTGATCCAGTAGAGGTGCACTTTATCCGTCTATTGCTTGAGTATCCGCAGAAAACAGCTCTTGTAGAAAGCGAAAAAGTATTTGATTTTTTTCTGCATCCGGAGTTGAAGAATCTGGGAGAAAAAATTGTTGAAGAATATAAACTGTTGGGTTTCATAGATATTAACGTTATCTTATCGACTGACGCTGATCGGCCTTTGCGCGAAGAAATTTATAAATTAAGAATTAATGAACCACCGACAGATGATAAAACGATGGAAAAAGATTTTACTGATACTGTAAGAAAAATTAAAGGAAAATGGTATAAGGAACAAAAGCGTCAGGTACAACTGAAGTTGAGGCAAGCGGATGAAAGTGGCGATAAAGAACTGATTCATAATCTGACTTGCCAGAAGCAGAATTTGATGAAAGAAGAAAAAAACTATGTTAACAAATAATAAAAATTAGGAGATGCCAAATGGCGAAAGAAGTACAATCTGATGAAGTTAATAAATTGATTTTACTGGGCGAAGAAAAAGGTTTCTTAACTTACGATGATGTCAACGATACATTGCTGCCGGACGTAACATCTTCAGAGCAAATCGATGATATTATTATGCTTTTTGGAGAAAAGAATATTGATATCATTGATACCGAACAAGGTGAAAAGTTGACTGTGAAAAAGCCGGTGAAGGATATAAGCGTTGCTAATTTAAAGGATATACTGGCTCTGGTGCCCAGTGTAGACAAAACGGGTGATCCAGTGAAAATGTATTTGCGCGAGATGGGATCGGTCTCCCTTTTGAGTCGTGAAGGGGAAGTGGAAATAGCTAAGAAAATCGAAGAAGGCGCGCGCGAGACAATGTCAGCTATCTTTCGTCTATCCATTTCGATTAACGAAGTGTTCAATATCGGCAATAAGCTGATAACTGGCGAAATTAAAAGCAAGCACGTCGTTGACAATATTGAAGATGAAGAAGGCTTCATGGAAGAGGATGAACATAAGGAAAGAATCTTGAAGTTGATTGCCAGAATTAAACTTTTTAACGACAGAAATACAGTTTTACGCGCTAAGCTCAAATCCAATACGTTGCCCCATAAGAAGAGTGAGTTATTAAACGCCGAACTGGAGAAAAACACAAAATATATCGTCACGCTTTGCCGTAAGATTCGTTTCAGCAAGAAACAAATTCATCGATTTATTGCCCGTTTGCGGCATTATGCAGAAGAGATAGAAATATCCGAAAATGTTATTGCTCAATATAAAAAAGAAACAGGGTTGACCATTGCGCAAATGGAAAAATCCTGGGCGAAAATGAAAAAATCCAAGCAAGATGAAAAGCGCGTGGCCAAAGAAAATCATGTTTCCATTGATCTACTTAAAAAAGGTAAAACAGCAATACACGAAGCGCAAAAAAATATAAAAAAAATTGTGCAAGAAGTGGGGATACCGACAGCAACTTTAAAGACAATTATTAATACCATTGAAGAAGGTGAAAGAAAAGCGGAGATAGCTCAAAGGACACTCGTGGAAGCAAATTTACGGTTGGTTGTGAGTATCGCTAAAAAATATACTAACCGCGGGTTGCAGTTTCTTGATTTGATTCAGGAAGGTAATATCGGTCTGATGAAGGCCGTGGATAAATTTGAGTATCAGCGCGGCTATAAATTTTCTACTTATGCTACATGGTGGATCAGGCAGGCAATCACTCGGGCTATTGCTGATCAAGCTCGTACAATCAGGATTCCTGTCCACATGATTGAAACGATCAACAAACTGATTCGCACTTCCCGCTACCTGGTGCAAGATTTGGGTCGTGAACCCACTCCCGAAGAAATCGCCAATAAAATGGAATATCCGCTGGAAAAAGTCAGGAAGGTATTAAAAATTGCCAAAGAACCGATTTCTTTGGAAACTCCCATCGGCGAGGAAGAGGACAGCCATCTAGGCGATTTTATTGAAGACAAAAAAGTTATGTCTCCTTCGGAAGCAACGATCAATATAGATTTGGCCGAGCAAACACGAAAAATATTGACAACCCTGACGTCGCGTGAGGAAAAAGTTTTACGAATGCGTTTCGGCATTAGCGACCGGTCAAATATTTTAGCGAGGAGAGAGAGTGCACCAGTGGATTTAATTGAAACATTTACAGAAATTCCCGAAGTTATAGAAGCTCCAATGTTAAAAAAAGTAAAGAACAAATTAAAGAAACGTACCGCAAAACAGTAAATAGTATTGACAATCTGTATGTTTGTGTATATCAAGATACACTTTGATATATACTTTAACGAAGAAAATGGCGGGCCTATAGCTCAATTGGTAGAGCCACCGGCTCATAACCGGTAGGTCCCTGGTTCGACTCCAGGTGGGCCCACCAAATAAAATTAGAAGAAAAGCGATGACAAGAGGAAGAATCATTTTTCGTAAAGGAAATGGGAATATGATAGCCAGTGTTATAAATGCCGTGATGAGACAAACAATGTCATCATTACACGGCACAGATGATAAAATTATGAAGCAGTTTGCTTAAAGAAATGCACCCCTAAAAGGTGCATTTTTTTTATTGTGAGACTCAAATTTTAAAAGTGGAACGAATTAAAATTTGTAAGTCGAACAATCCCGTGAAACAGAGGATTCTGAGACTCCAATTTAATGAGACTCGCTGAAAACGAACGAAGTGAAGATTGAAGCGTTAGTCGAATTATCCCAGGAGCGAAGCGACGCGGGGTTATCCCGCCTCGGGTGGAGGGAGATAGTACAGCTTCCTTTAAGGCGGAATAAATGTCCATGACTTACCTTGGGGTTCATGCCTGGGATCCTAATAAAAGAAGGAGAAAATATTGAAAGAGAATTTATTGTTATTAATCAAGCTTCAGGAGTGTGATTCACAGTTAGTTAAGTTATCCGCCAAGAGAAAAAAACTGCCGGAAGATATAGATAAACTGGATAAAGAATTCAGCTCATTTAAAGAAGGGATCGAAAAAAACAAAATGAAATATAATGAGCTTAAAGCCCGCCACACTGAAAGTGAAAACAAGATTAAAAAACTTAACGACGGTATGGTAAAAACAAAGGAAAGGATGCTGGAGGTCAAGAACAATAAGGAATATCAGGCCATGCTCAAGGAAATCGAGATTGCCGAATCATCGCGTGGCGACATTGAAACCTTGATAATTTCGATATTGGAAGAGTTGGATAAACTTTCCATACTGGTCAAAAAAGATGACGAAACTTTGAAACAGAGCAGAAATGAATATGAGCAGGAAAAGAAAATAATTGAAGATGATTTGAACACAATAGATGCAGATGTTGTGGATTGGGAAAAGAAGCGCATTGATCTGCAAAAGAGTGTTTCCGATGATCTCCTGGCCAGATACGAAAAAATTAAAAAAAGAAATAAAGGTGTCGGTGTGATTTCCGTTTGGAAAGCCGTTTGCAATGGTTGCCATATGAATATTCCACCGCAACTTTATAATGAATTGCAAAAGTCGAATGAGTTGCTTAGTTGTCCCAATTGCAATAGGATAATATATTTCCAGGATATGGAAAAGCCGGCTTAGATTTTATGGGTGAAAAAAATTATAAATTATTCAGCGACGGCGCCTGCCGCGGCAATCCCGGCATTGGCGGTGCCGGTGCTGTCATAAAGGATGCCCGGGAAAATGTTGTTTGGGAAGGCAAGGAATATCTGGGCCACTGCACCAATAATATTGCTGAATATAGAGCGCTCATTTTGGGATTAAAAGGCGCTTTGGCTCAAGGCTATAAGAGCCTGGTAGTCTACATGGATTCAGAGCTTCTGGCCAAACAAATCGACGGTTCCTACCGTGTTAAAAATGAAAATTTGCAGATCTTAATGAAGGATGTCCGCAACCTGCTGGCTTCTTTTAATTCTGTTGTAGTCAAACACGTCCCGCGTCTTCACAACAGCCATGCCGATAAACTGGCTAATCTGGCTATTGATGAAAATAATAAAATAAATTATTCCAAATATATTTGATTGACAGATATTGTCAAATTATGGTTTAGCTGGACATAGATAACACCTACTTATCAACGATTCTCTGTTATATAAAATTTAAGGATTACTACTTGTAAACTTCATAATACTCCTTCCCACAAACCGCCGCAGCAACTTCATTTGGGGCGAGCGGTGCAGCCCAGCGTCCCCCCTTGAAAAACAAAAAAAAGCGGTTGAAGAAAAATCTTCAACCGCCGGAATGCTAAGAATGGCAAGGATCACAGAGCCTTTGATATTGAAATGTAAAGGTTAAAGATTTGACCCCACTTCACAATAAATGATTTTACAGAAGGATTATTATGCGGTCTTGGAAAAGAATTATATTTATAATATTTCTTTTAATTGCCACTTATTTTGTTGTTGATGTCGGGCGATATTTTATCTATCCCAATGTGTCCTATCTGAAAAAAAATCGTCCTGAAAAAACAGCTTTTATGAAATACAGGGAAGAAGTATGGCGGGAAAAAGGAATAAAGAAAAAGATTACAAATATTTGGGTTCCTCTTTCCAGAGTATCTCCTTATGTAATGAAAGCTGTGATTATCGCAGAAGACGATAAATTCTGGTCTCATGATGGATTCGATTTTGAGGCCATGCAAAAAGCGCTGGAGAAAGATATCAAGAAAAAGAAGTTTCAAGTTGGCGGCAGCACAATTTCTCAACAACTGGCAAAAAATTTGTATAGTCACCTGCTAAAAACCCGGTAAGGAAACTCAAAGAAGCAATACTTACCTGGCGATTGGAGCGGCAATTAAGCAAACGAAGGATTATGGAACTTTACTTAAATGTTACAGAATGGGGTGATGGAGTTTTCGGCATCGAAGCAGCAGCCCGAAAACATTACGGAAAAAGCGCCGCCGCATTGACCGCGCATGAAGCGGCGACGCTGGCGGCGGTTATACCTAATCCTCGCAGATATAAAACTGACGGTTCATCAAGGTACGTGGGAAATCAATCGGAAAGAATTTATCAAATCATGGTGCGCCGGGGAATTGTTATTCCTGAGTATGATGACGTCATTTCCGAAAAGGATGAAAATAGTTCCCAGACAGACGGGCAGGAAAAGCAACAAAAAAGCGTTCAGGAAGAACGGAACACAAGTTCCGCACTTCCTGATACGGTAAATAAAGCAAATCCCTGATAATTAATTTTACAGAATTTCGATAGCTGTAGCCATGGAAACGCCGCCGCCGCCGCAGAGAGTGGCCAGTCCCAGCGTTTTGCTGTGTTTTTGCATGGCGTGGATCAAGGTAACTATAATACGGCAGCCGGTAGATCCTACCGGATGTCCCAGGCCAATGCCCGATCCGTTTATATTGGTAATCTCACGGTTTAAACCAAGCTCCTTTTCACAACCAAGATACTGACCGGCAAATGCTTCATTGACTTCCAGCAACTCAAATGCATCCAGGCTGAGCTTCGGGTCGTTTTTGAGCAGATTTTTTACGGCCGGAACAGGGCTTAAGCCCATCACGGAAGGATGACAGCCGCCACGTCCCGAGGAGCGTATTCTGGCGATTGGTTTCAATCCCAATTCTTTGGCTTTTTCAGCGGACATGAGGATCATGGCTGAAGCGCCGTCGTTGAGCCCCGAGGAGTTGCCGGCCGTAACTTTGCCGACCTTAGGGATAAATGCCGGTGGTAATGCCCGCAATTGTTCCATTGTCATTCCGGGACGGAAATGTTCATCCTTGTCGAAGATAATGGGCGGTTTGCCCTTTTTCTGGGGGATTTCAATGGGTACGATCTCGTCTTTGAAATCACCGTTCTTGGTGGCGCGCTCGACGTTGTTATGGCTGCGCAGGGCGACTTCATCCATTTCCTCGCGGCTGATATTCAAAAGTTGGGCGATAAGTTCCGTGGTATGGCCCATAATATAGGGTTTGCCCTTTAAGCTCTCAAAAGGCTGGCCTGATTTGACGGGACCATCGTCGCCGAGCGGCATGACATATGAGCCGCAATGTAATGCGCGGATCATGGAATCCACAAAAACAGTGTCCTGGAGGCGGCATCCCCAACGGGAGTCGAAACTGACATAGGGTGTGCCGGACATCTGTTCAACTCCACCGGCCAGAATGATATCGGCCATACCAGCTTTGATCATGGCTGCGCCGGAAAGTACGGCTTCCATTCCTGAAATACATACACGATTCATCGTAACGGCGGTTACGCTTTCCGGAATACCGGCCAAAAGAGCTCCCACACGAGCAACGTTAAGTGTATTACAGGATTCAAGACAACAGCCAAATCTGACATCGTCAATCATAACCGGATCTATTCCGGCACGCTTAACAGCTTCCTTCATGGCGACAGCCGCAATACGGGCACCGATCATGTCCTTTAATGCGCCCCCGAATGTTCCTATCGCCGTCCTACACGCTGAAACAATGACTACATCTTTCATTTTATAAACTCCTTATACTTAAATAAATTTTTTCTTCTTTTAAAGCTGGATTGTTCAGACAGACTTTGCAGAAGTAATTCTTTCAATGAGACTGCGAAATATCTTTAGTCAGCGGCAGATAACCGGAGTGAAGTGTTAAACAATTACGAAAAATATGTCAAATAATAAAATTTATTTAATTTAGATCACTATGATTGTGAAGGCGTGATCATTTTTTGTATCATTATAATAAAGCATAAAAAAGCCCAACGTTGAAAATGTTGGGCTTTTTATTTTGGCTCGCCAAGAAAGATATTAATGGGCAATGGGAAGAACATATATTTTTGACATGATTTAAGACAGTATCAATCTATTTCTTGCACCTACTACTGTTCGATATCGGGTGTTCAAAAAAAACGAGAATTACCATTCGAAAGGTTTAACACACGGCTCAGCGGGAGGTGCGGCATTTTGCTCCGATCCGCTGCAGCCGATGGTTAACTCTTGTTCACTTTGCCTCAAAGATGTGTCCAAAGCCGGTTTTATAAACGATTACCTTCTCAAAAATGTTGCTCGTAATTGGGTCGAATCCATCGACTCGAATTTCTTGATCTTGAGCTGCGTCTATGAAATCGACGACAACAAGTAACCAGTATGCGTCACATGGTTTGTAGTTGGCCGACAATACTTCCTTGGCCTTGACGATGTCGAGGAGCCGATCTCTGGACATCATTTGACCACTGTAGAACGGTACAACTCTCCATTTTGGGTTGTCTTACTGTTTCGCATTTACATATACATAGTCGAGTTCAGGAATTGCCGCGTAAACATCCTTGTTGACGACACCGGTCTTCCAGCCTTTTATTTGGTTTACGAGTTTGACTATCGCCGTCACAAGACCTTTCCCATCTGTGATTGGATTGCTCTTATTGAAACAAAACGTGATTTCTATTCCCTTTTGCTCCAGCGCGAGAAATGCCTTGTGAGCTTCAAGAACCACCTTGTCACGCAGTTTTCTTTGTACCTGCTCGCTTTCTCGGAGTGAACCTTCTTCCAGAAAGAAGCTGGTTATCTCTATGCCAATCCATCTTTGCCCCTCAATGACGATATCAGGACGGTCACCATATATTATCGTACCTGAAGGCAACACATAGTCCTCGCTAAACTTTTCAAAAAAATATTTTTCTATCTCGGGATTTGCTGCCATTTTCATTAATCCAATGAGTTAACAATTAATATACTTGTTGGTTCTTTTCGATTTTGGAGCCAATATTACTTTTTTAAATAAGAATGAACTTTCTATTTGCTAGGGCAGGAGGAGATGCAGATTTCGTATTCTTCTCTGCAGGCTCTTAGCGTCTCGGTTTTAGCACCAACTGATGGGCCACCAGAGACACACTGAGAATATGTGGTAACGCATTGGCGTGTGCAACTGGGATCTGTCTTGCTCACATCAATATCCTTAATGCTGTAAGCGCACCCATACAAGATCAAGGCTAGTAGCGCTAGGTATATCGTCTTCGTCAATTTTCCTCCTTTTACTGCTTTATATAGGATATAATTATCATGATTTACATTTGAAATCTACTATAACAATAATATTATTTAGTTTAACACTTACAGGAAAAGGGAAATTGTATTGACATGCACTGATAAGAAAGATCTAGTCAGAGCAGAATTATTTACCTCAGCATCAAATCTTATTTTTTAGATTCTGTTTAGTTATAGCCAGATTGTCGCGATGAATAACTTCATCGTAGTCCTTGTGACCCAGAACCTGGCTGATTTGAGAAGTTTTTAATCCCTTGATTTTGCTGATTTCCGCTGAGCTGAAATTAACCAATCCTTTAGCCAGAATTGTGCCTTCGCGGCTGACGCAACTCACCGGATCGCCCAAATCAAAATCCCCTTCCACGTCAATGATGCCTGAAGGAAGCAGGCTCTTGCCTTTTTCCAGCAAGGCTTTTTTGGCGCCATCGTCAATAATCAGTTTGCCGCGGGGACGCAAGGTAAAAGCGATCCAGTATTTTTTACTGTTTAGACGATCAGCCATCGGTAAAAATAATGTGCCGATTTGTTTGCCCGCCATAATGTCGGCTAAAACTTTTTTCTTTTTGCCGGAGGCAATGATACAGGGAATGCCGATGGAGGTAACTTTCTTGGCGGCCAGAACTTTGCTTTTCATTCCACCCGTGCCAGAGGACGATGTGTCTTCGGTGGCAGCGGATTCGATCTCTTCGGTAAACTCACGCACCAGAGGAATAAGTTTTGCCTTCTTGAATTGGGCCGGGTTGCCGTCATAAAGTCCGTCAGTACTCGTTAAATTAATAAAGAGATCGGCTTCAATAATATTGGCGATCATTGCGGCAAGGTTGTCATTTTCCCCAAACTTAATTTCATCAACGGCGACGGTATCATTTTCGTTGATAATGGGAATGGCGCCCCATTCCGTCAATGTCGAAAGGGTGTTGCGGATATTTAAATATCGCTGGCGGTCAGAGAGATCGGAAAGCGTTAAAAGAATCTGGGCGACGTAATGGCCGTTTTTTTCAAAAGATTTGGCATAGACCCGCATCAATCTTCCCTGTCCAATCGCTGCTGCGGCTTGTTTTTCGGGCATGCTTTTTAGTTTGCCGGTTATGTTCATGCGCTGTTTTCCCGAAACAATTGCGCCGGAAGTCACCAGTACTACTGAATATCCCTGCCGCACTAGATCAGACATCTCCTGGACAAGGGAATCAATTATCTTGATGTCCAGGCCGTCAGATCCGGTCAATACTGCTGAACCCACTTTGATGAGAATTTTTTTTGCGTGCGCGAGTGTTTCCTGACGAATATTTTCCATGGATTACTTGTATCCGGTTTGATTTAATCCTTCGATCATTTTATTTAATATTTCCGGTATTCCTTCACCGGTAACAGCTGAAAAAAGATGCAGTATTATCCCCTTTTTTTTGAATAGCGCAACTTCTTTTTTAGCCCGATCTTTAACGAAAGGAAGGTCAATCTTATTGAGAGCAACGATTTGCGGCTTTTCCAGCAATTGCGGATTGTAATGCCCCAATTCTTTATTGATTGTAGTAAAATTAGACCAGGCATTAATATTTGGTTCTATGGAAATATCAATAATATGAAACAGCAGCGATGTTCTTTCCACATGTTTCAAAAATTGAATGCCCATGCCCAAACCGTCATGCGCTCCGGAGATAAGGCCGGGTATGTCGGCAAGGACAAAGCTTTTACTGTCTAAATGTTTAATGACGCCTAAGTGCGGTGTCAGCGTGGTGAAAGGATAATCGGCAATTTTTGGTCTGGCCGCGGATACGCGGGAGATAAAGGTTGATTTACCGGCGTTGGGAAAGCCGAGAATGCCTACATCGGCCAGTAATTTCAATTCCAGTTTAAGCGTGAATTCTTCACCTTCCATGCCGTCCTGGGCAAAACGAGGTGTTTGATGGGTGGAAGAAGTGAAATGAGCGTTGCCCTTGCCGCCGATGCCGCCGTGCGCGGCAATAAAAGTTTGGCCGACCTCGGATAAATCCGCCATCACTTCTTCTGTTTCAAAGTTTTTGATAATTGTTCCCACCGGTACGATAACTTCCAGATCTTCCGCGCTTCTGCCGGTGCGATTATTGCCCGATCCGTGGCCGCCGTTTTTGGCAAATTGATGCTGCTGATATTTTAAATCCAGCAGCGTGTGATGACTCTCCGCCGTGCGAAATATCACATCGCCGCCCTTGCCGCCATTGCCTCCATCCGGGCCGCCTTTCGGCACAAATTTTTCCCGCCGGAAGCTCACGCAACCGCGGCCGCCATGCCCGGCCTTGATATAAATTTTTGCTTCATCAACAAATTTCATATTAAATTATTCCTCTAACAGAGAGCTTATACCATTTTTAAATTAAAGATGATAGCGAGGCGGCAGTGAAACTCGAATTACAGTTACGCAGTAAACTGTAATTCGTTAGTTGAACTGTCCCACTTCAGTGGGGTAAGAAGGATGCCCGTGCACGTATAACCCCGATTGACCTTTAGGTTATTCACTTCATTCGTT
>PLGI01000186.1 GCA_003139775.1 Syntrophaceae bacterium
TGCGTAATCACGACCCCTCTTCACATAAGTAAATTATTCTATATAAACAAGAAACTGATTAAGCCTTTTTAACCCGAGAGAATAAATCTATATCATTTCGCTTTAAAAGGATAACGAGGCGGCAGTGAAAATCGAATTCCAGTTACGCAATAAACTGCAATTCGTTAATTGAACTGTCCCGCTTCGGTGGTACAAGAAGGAGATGCCGAAAGCGTATGTGCGCCACGCTATAATGGCGTAACTCACCAGAAAGGGAATGATCTGTTTTTATTGTGTCCCCTTGGGGGATACTCCCGGAAGTACATACGCTATTGACGTTTACGAACATGCCGGGCGCACATAAAAAAAGCCCCTCCGGAAGGAGGGGCTTTTAAACTAAAACGGAGACACTTTAAAAATAATAGATTATGTATTAACCTATCACTGAACACGTTTTGGAACACTAGAAACATATCCGGCAGCCGAAAGATTAGAGGTTGAGTGTCCAGAAGCAGCCCATGACCATCCAACAATCGCCTGCCATCCTCGCATAGTTGTAGTTGCCCCAGTCATAACCCGTTTAAGTTCAACAGCTGTTTGTAGTGCTGCTGAACCATCAGCGTTATAAGTGTTAACTGCATAAGCCGGGTATAGATTGTGTACCTCATACATCATCATGAGAGTGTAAAGATCAACGGCAATTTTGTAAACAGTTGTTCCATCTAGAGGACTAATAAGTGTACCTGCAGCAGTTGGAATGTTATTATTCATGCCATAGTTTGGACTCGATGCATTAGTATCTGTTGGACCGAGATAAACATCATATCCACAGCCCGTGCCATTTACATTCCCACCAATTACAACGTAAATGCCGGCAAAATTTATATCATAATCACTGTCAGCAGATGCCCCTGCATGAGGTAAATCCATCCCCAGGCTTAAAGATATACCAACAACAGTGTAAATATCAGCAGCTTTAATGTAAGTGGTGAGAAGTGGATAACCAAGCGCAGTTGTATCTAAAGGATCTGCCCCAAGAGGCAATACATTGTAAAGATCGGCAAATGAGATAGTGCCAGCTTCTGCAGCGATTGCATCACGAATCACTCCACCCGGAACAAAAGCAATCGCAACTCGATTAGCATCACCTGTTGCCGCAGCCATAGTAGCATTCGCAACTGTTCCGCCATAAGCAGCATAAGCAGCTGCCCATATTCCATTGATAGCATTTCTATAGGAATCAGCAGCAAGGTTACCAAGAACCGATTCTCCAACCGGAAATCCTGTTGTGATTGAATCTGTAGTTATTGGAGCATCATTTAGTGCCACAGTATCAAGAATTGAATGCACACCTGTTAATCCCAGCCCAGTAAAAGCAGGAGCAAGGGCGGTGTTAAGAGCGGGGTTAACCACCGTCGATACCACATAGTTCATAGATGGATCACCTGCAATGGTGTCATTGATGGGAATATTTGTGCTTGTATAGCTTGTAACCTTACCAAAATATTTGTCTACTTTAAGATCAAGTCTTGCTATATATTCGCCATACGCCCCTGGTTCAACAAGGATTGTATTATGATTAGCAGACGTTGTTACTGCTGTTTGATTTATATGAAGATGACCGGAAAGAATCACATCAATGCCGGAAACATTATTAGCAATGTCAGCATCATTGCCCTTACCATTGCTTATTGCATAACCTCCAGATACTGTAAAACCTTCGTGAGAGAGAAGAACAATAAGTTGAGCGCCACTGGCTCTTAACGCGTCAACCTGAGCTTGGAGAGCCGAATAATCATGACTAAATTTTAGAGGTGCGGCATTAGGAGAATCGAAATCTGCATTTGGACCCATTTGTCCGAGAATGCCGATTTTGATACCGGCTTTCTCAATAATTTTGGTTTTAACAATTGTACCATTGCCGACAAGCGTACTTATTGCAGGAGAAGCACTTGCATCCATATTGCTGGCAATAATCGGAGTAGTGAAAGGTGCGGATGTATTGGCTTGCGCAGAAGTTATAAACCCGTATAATGCATTCGGGCCTAAATCGGTTTCATGGTTGCCGATTGTAATCGCATCATACTGCATCATAGAAATAAACATGAAAGAAAGTGGAGAAGTCGAAGGAAGTGTCATGGTATAAACTGTACCCATTGTAAAATCGCCACTATCGCAAAGAAGCACATTGTTCGCGCCTTTCTCATTCTTAACACCGGAAATATAAGCAGCAAGACGCGCATAACCGCCAAGCACTGTATCATTACCAGTAACAAGGGGAGAATATGATGCCGCAGAACCATATCCGCCGGCATGGTCATGAATATCGGAAGTCTGAAGTATAGTAAGCGAGACTGTATTATCACCACCACTATTACTATTACCACTACCACCGCAACCCATAAGTGTAAGTGTAAGCATTGCTACAATAGCAAGTAATACTCTGAGTTTTTTCATGAAATATCCTCCTTTTTTCGATAAATATTTCTTTCGATGCGTGGAAGTATAGGGAGACTGTTTTTGCTTGTCAAGATATATTATGCTAGGAATATTTTGCATTGAAAAGCAGGCAGGGGCTGGCAATGCTATGTGGAAAGGGATGTGGAGAGTCGGCCTTTTTGAGAAATCAGCTCGCCTTTTGGTCGAGTCACCCACCACGAAAGCGTTAAACCTAGATGTATTTGTCTCAATGACATTCGCTGAAAATGAGTGAAGCGAAATTTGAAGCGCGAATGGAATGAATGAAACTCAAATATCACAAACGCAGTGCAGTAATATTTGTTAGTTGTAATGAGACTCGTTGAAAACGAGCGAAGCGAAGTTTGAAGTGGTAGTCGAATTATCCCGCAAGCGCAGCTTAGCGGGGCTATCCCGCGAGGTACCGTGCATTCCCCCTCCGGCTGGAGCCGGAGGATTCCAAGTCGCGGGATTGACGGATTTTAAAAAATATGCAAGATTATAATCAATATCAATAATAAGGAGAACACAAAAGATGCCGGACGCAGATGGAATCAAAGATGCCAAAATGTTTTATTGCGATATGCAGCAAAAGACACAGGGGTTTTTCCTCAAAGGTTCGAATTCCCTGGATTGGGGGATGAAAAACAGACTGGCGCGGATATTTAATCCCGTCTCCGGCCGAACGGTTATGCTGGCCATCGATCACGGTTATTTCCAGGGACCAACCACCGGTCTGGAACGAGTCGATATCAATATCCTTCCTTTAGTGCCTTATGCGGACACCCTTATGCTGACCAGAGGAATTCTCCGCAGTGTTATACCACCTTCCACTTCTCAGGCCATTGTGCTGCGGGTTTCCGGAGGCGCCAGCATTCTCAAAGAGCTGTCCAATGAAGATATTGCGGTTGATATAGAAGATTCCATCCGTTTGAATGTCTGCGCCATGGCTGTTCAGGTTTTTATCGGCGGAGAATTTGAAAGGCAGTCGATCATCAACATGACCAAAATGGTTGATATCGGCAACCGTTACGGCATTCCGACTCTCGCGGTGACTGCGGTAGGCAAGGATATGGCACGGGACGCGAAGTACTTCCGGCTGGCTTGCCGGATATGCGCGGAGCTTGGCGCCCACTATATAAAAACTTACTATATAGATGAAGGTTTCGAGACCGTCACCGCATCCTGCCCTGTGCCGATCGTGATGGCCGGCGGCAAGAAGATACCGGAACTTGACGCCCTGACTATGGCCTATAACGCGGTACAGAGGGGCGCCGCCGGTGTCGATATGGGGCGTAATATTTTCCAGTCCGCAGCGCCGATCGCCATGATTCAGGCGGTGCGGGCTGTCGTCCACGACAACGAAACTCCGGCAAAGGCTTTTGATCTTTATAATACATTGAATAATAAATCACGGGTATGAACGCTTTGGAAACAATTTCCGCAGCAAGCTGCGGTGTATTATACCCTCCGCTTCGCGGGATAATTCGACTAAAGCTTCAAACTTCGCTTCGTTCGTTTTCAGCTAGTCTCATTAAATTGGAGTTTCAGCAATGAAAGTTGCATACTGGCACAACAATAAAGATATCCGGATCGAAGAAGTACCAACACCGGTACCCGGCCCAAAGGAGATGCTCGTCAAGGTTATTTCCTGCGGCATCTGCGGCAGCGATATCGTCGAATGGTACCGGCTTCCCAGAGCGCCGCTGGTGCAAGGGCATGAAATAGGCGCGGAGGTTGTCGCGGTCGGCGATTCCGTAAATAAATATGAATTGGGCGACCGTGTATTTATCGCCCCTAAAGTGCCTTGCATGAAATGTTTTTATTGCGAAAACGGGCACTATCCTCAATGCGCGGAGGTTAAGGAACGGCTCCCCGGCGGTCTTGCCGAATACATCCTAGTTCCGGAGATTCTTGTAGAGCGCGGGACTTATCTACTGCCTGAAAATATTACCTACGATCAAAGCACATTCATTGAACCCCTGGCCTGCGTCGTCAGGGCGCAGAGGCTTGCCCGCGTAAAAAAGGGGCAGTCTATGCTGGTCATTGGGTGCGGCATGTCCGGACTGCTTAGCATAAAGCTTGCCTGGACAAAAGGATGCAAAATAATAGCCGCCGATATCAACAAAACGAAACTCGAATTTGCCTTGCGAATGGGAGCCGACGTCATCATCGGCGCGGCGGATGATATTCCAGAGCGATTGGTAGCGGAAAATGGCAAAAAAGCCGACGTTGTATTTTTATGTGCTTCGGCTGATTCAGCGGTGGAGCAGGCATGGAAATGTGTGGATAAGGGCGGTGTGATTGTCCTGTTTGCCGTTCCCGGACCGGACAAAAAAGTTGTCGTTCCCGTCAATGATTTCTGGATGAAGGAAATTACCATCATCACTTCTTATTATTGCGGGCCTCCCGATATTATTGAAGCAATCAAGTTAATAGAATCACGCGATGTCGTGGTGGATGATTTGATAACGCATCGTCTTCCTTTAACCGATATCGTTAAAGGCTTTCAGTTGGTAACAGATGGCCGGGAATCAATCAAGGTAATCATTAGACCGAACGAGCCAAAAGTGGCCAAATAATTTTTTTGGACAATCGGCGGGCGAACGAAAAAATCAGCCGGAGCGTAGTGATCGGCTGGTTTGATTGTTTTATGCTTGGTATTTATTAGACACTGCCCTTCCGACTTTTAGCAACAAATCCCATCAATTTCTGCATTACATAAAAAATTGCCATTAATCCTAAAATGGCATATGTTAGACTTGAATCTTCAAAAAATTGGCTCAGTACTGCTATTGCTAAGATGCCTATTATCGATGTCACTATTATTGCCGGAACATCTTCTTTAGTGATTTTTCTTGAAAATCTCTTATTACTTTCATGAATGTTTTTGAATTGTTTGAATTTGTTAAGCTCCCACACGCGTTTCCATATTTCTTTTGTACGAATCTGATCTTTAAATATTTCAAAAAGGCTTTTCATTGATGATCTCCCGACACCGACATCTAATGGGTTAAGTCTTTAATTCATTTTCGCATAACGAAAAAATCAGCTGGAGCACAACGCGTGGAATTAATCTTACTGAGCGAGAGCTTCTTTAAGTTTTTGCGCTACAGCTTTTTCTGCAAATACTTTTTCAATGGCATCGCCGAGAGCAATACCGGCCTGCTCTCCAAGGCTTTCTTCAGAAAACAAAACATATTCCTTTGAAAAGTTGCTTTCCACCTTGCTTTTGTACAATATTTTCCCTTTGGCCATATCCGCAAAAACAATGGTCAGCTTCATATTGGTCTCACAAGAATTAGTAGGAAACCCCCTCCGGCAGGATATTTCCAGTTCATCTATATTGCCGCCGATAAGAATTTTGAAGTCTTCCTTCGGCATGGTTTCTTCCTTCAAATCCCATTGCCCAATTTTATCGGAAACTTTATAACCGGCCTTTCTTAAATATTCTTTAATGCCCTTGGATATGGCTTTAGTTGCCTTGACATTTTTAGGAAGTACTAAATTTTTCATGCCGTCTCTTTCCACGACATGACCGATAACAAGCCGGTCATCCATGCGGCGCGTATCGGTAAATTCGGCTATGGAAATAATGGCATCAGAGGCTTTATCAGCTTTTAAATATGCGGGGATAGCGGCTTGATCCGCATCATAGTACATATTAACGCTGTAAAGTCTGGTGGGGCCGGCGCAGCCCAAAAAACTGAAAATAGAAATCAGCAATCCCCATTTCCATATATCGCGCAATTTATTTATTTTCATTATCTGCTCCTTTTTTATGCCAGGCACGACTCGGCGAACTGTTTTACATTTTCATCCTCACCCATCGCAATCAACCTGTCGTCTTCGGCAATAATATAATTGGCCATGGGATTGAAAATCATCTTTCCTGAATCCTTTTTGACGGCAACAATGATCAGCCCATAACGTTTGCGTATTCCCGAATCTTCCAGTGACTGAGAAATAAACGGCGAGCCTTTGCAGACAGCGATTTCTTCCATGCGTAACTCCAGGCTTTGTCCGCGGGTGGTAATTTCAATAAAGTCCAGCATGGCCGGGCGCAAAATAGCCATAGCCATTCTGACACCGCCCAGCGTATAGGGAGACATAACCCGATCCGCTCCCGCCCGCAGGAGCCTGTGCTCCGATTCTTCTTCCTCCGAACGGGCCATAATATATATTTGTTGATTGAGATCTTTTGCCGTCAAAATAACATAAAGATTTTCCGCATCCGACGGCAGAACACAAACAACGCCCTTAGCCCGTTTGATCCCCGCTTCAATTAAAACTTTATCCTGCGTTGCGTCTCCCTTGCAGTAAATAAAACCTTCGTCCTGAGCCCTCTGAATAACCTCCGGATTGTTATCGATGATCACACACGGCATTTTCCCCGCCATTAGTTCACGGCAAATCAAGAAACCGATCCGGCCGCCGCCGCAAATAATATAATGATTATTCATTTTTTCGATTATTTTTTCCAATTTACCCCTCCCTAATAAACTGCGCAGACGCGCGTCAATAAAAGTCTCCGCCATAAGAACCAGTGAATAGAACATCATGCCTACGCCAAAAATAATTATAAAAACCGTAAATAATTTGCCTGCCGTTGTTTCCGGCACGAAATCTCCATAGCCCACTGTAGATAAGGTGGTAATGCAAGCGTAAAAGGAGTCCATTAAACTCCATCCTTCGATAACATGAAAACCGACAGTGCCGACTATAAAAATGGTCAACAAAATTATAAGGGTGATTTTCAGTTTGTTGGTGAGTATCAAAAGTTCCTTTTCTCCTTTATGCTTCTTTATACCTCATCTTGGCATTTTAAAACAAATTATAACAGGGATGAAAATTATTTCTTTTTGATTTCCAAATATTATAATATAATAAAATAAATCTGGCAACATTAATCCCATAATACAAGGAGGTCATATGACACCAGCAACCGAACAAGCTTTAAGCGGTCTGAGGGATCTTTCCATGATCAAATGGTATGTGATTCCGCTTTTAGCTATTGTCTGTTACATTTATACTCGGGAAATAAAAGAGGCGCGGCGGAATAGCGACTGGAATGCCGTTCTGGCCGGCCTGACAATTTTCGGCGTCGATTTCTTCAACGAAACTTGGAACGGTTGGGTTATGTATCTGACTCAGCGCTCCGCTTTCTGGACAACCCCGGGCGACACAGCTCTGCGAACACTGGTGGGCTGGAATATTGAAATCATGTTCATGTTTCTTATTATCGGCATTATTTACTACCACACATTGTCCGAGAGTAAAAATGAGAAGATTCTGGGTCTGCCCGAAAAATGGTTCTGGGCGATAGGTTACAGCGTCTTTTGCGTGTTTGTCGAATGCCTGCTCAATATCGGCGGACAGCTTGTATGGGAATATCCGTTCTGGAGTTTATCTTTTAAGGGCGTCTGGCTGATTTTCTTTTTGGGGTACTTCATCTTCTTTATTGCTGCTATTATAGTAATCAGTGTAAAAACTATGAAAGCCAAACTGACAACCGTTGGAATAATATACGCCGTGCCAATTTTGATGAATATTCTTGCATTTGGATTCTGGGGCTGGAGATATTAAAGGCTAAGAGGGAATCGTTGAAAAACCCCATGTTTGGGGGGCTGTTCAAAAATGTTCAGATGCAAGGCGCGCAAAAAGCCGAACCGCGAGGCGTATATTTACATACGTTGAGCGGTGCGGCTTGCAGCGCAACACAGCAGACGTTTCGTGCCCTTCAGGGTATGAGCGTTTTTCAACAGCACTTCAGCCCGGAGTATTCCTCGACGACCTTATTATATTTTTCGTGAATCATTTTGCGATCGAATTCCCAAAATTCGGCCAGCATCTTTTCCTGCTCATCTTTGTTAAAGTATTCCTGGCAGGGATAGAAGAAATGTTTGTCTTCCTTTTCGATGTGCTTAGGGTAAAAATTGCCTAGTTCCCGTGCTAAACTGATTATTTCAGTGAGCTTTCCTTCCTCGCCCTGCAAATATTTAACTTTTGCCGCAACCAGCGATGCCGTTGTCTTTCTGCCCCAAACATGATCGTCAAGCAACTCCTGCATGATTTTCTTTAATTCCGGTGTGAGATTTTTCTTCGCCAAATCCCTAAAGAGAATTTCCTCTTCCTTGCCATGATGGGTGCGGTCGGCGTATGTGCGCACAAAATCAACGGCCATATCAATAATCAGAGGATTAACCTTCTTGCTCTTTTCAACCTGATCAATATGGCGCATCATTGAAGTCAGCATTTTTTCAATCAATCTATGTTCCCACATTAACGGACCGATGGGTTTCATAAATAATCCTCCTTAAGTTCTTATACCATGAATTGAATCCGTCCACATGTTTTTTTCATTCAACTTGATAATTGTTGCAACTCGGTTGCATTTTTGATAAGGGTTAGGCATGGTCACAAATTTAAAACATAAAGATGCCTTGCTTACTCTGCAAAAGGCCGGTATTTCTAAAACATCGCAGCGCCTTGCTGTTTTGAATATATTACTCAAGGCAACAACACCGCTGAGTGTAAACACTATCCGCCAATCACTGGGAACCAAAGCCAATATTGATAAAGTAACCATTTATCGCATCTTATCTCTTTTCAGACAACGCGGGATTATTCGGGAAATCGCGTCAGTCGGCGGCGCTAATTATTTTGAAATGGCTACCTTGGAAAATCCCCTGCATCCTCACTTCAGCTGTCGAAATTGTGGAGCATTTACTTGTCTGGCGCCACTGCCCTTCACCCAGGCGCCGGAGTTAATTTTGTCCAAAAATGATTACAGCATTGATCACATCGAAATTAATATATCCGGTCTTTGCGCCTGCTGCCGTAATTCAACCAAAACACAAAAAACAATGATATAAACAGGAAAAATAATTATGTATTCAAAAAAAATAACTCTGCTCTTTCTCCTTTTGTTATCCTTTCTTCTGTCCTGTCAACCGGCAAAAGAATCAAACAGGGAAGATCAAAAACTACGGGTAATTGCCACAATTTTCCCCATTTACGATTTTGCCCGCAACATAGGCGGCGATAAAATTAACATCACGATGCTCCTGCCGCCGGGAATAGACGCTCATCATTACGAATTGAAGCCCGAAGATATAGTAAAGGTCAGCAAAACGGATATTTTTCTTTTCACCAATTTCGAAATGGAACCATGGGCATATAAAATTATTAATGCCGCCGAAAGAAACACCAATATGCTGGCCATAGAGACTGGATCTGGCGCTGTCTTGCTGCCGCTCAATGAGGAGAAAGAAGAGCAAGACAATCATGTTTCCAGGTTTGATCCGCACATCTGGCTGGATATGGATAACGCCCAAAAGATGGTCGATAATATCGCGGTGGCATTTATTAAAAAGGATTCCCGCAACAGCGATTATTATTTAAGAAACGCCCATAATTATAAGCTTAAATTGATCGCCATGGATCAACGATATCGCACAGAATTAACCAGGTGCAAAACAAAAACATTTCTACATGCCGGTCACTGGGCTTTTGCTTATCTGGCCAAAAGATATAATTTAAACTATATTGCGGCTTATAACGTATCGGCGGACGCGGAACCTTCACCGCAAAAAATGGTTAATCTGATTGAACAAGTAAAAAGAGAAAGCGTTCCCTATATCTATTATGAAAGCATGATTAATCCCCGCCTAGCCGAAATGATTGCCCGGGAAACAGGTGCCGGTTTACTAAAGCTCAATAATGGACATGATGTCAGTAAAGCAGATATTAAAAGCGGTGAATCTTTTATTTCATTAATGGAAAAAAATTTGATTAATTTGAAAAAAGGAATGCGATGTCCATAAACGTCATCAGTGTTGATAATTTAACCTTCTGCTACAACGGCCTGGAAGTCATCAGTAATATTTCCTTTGCCGTAAAAAAAGGCGATTATCTGGGCATTGCCGGACCCAATGGATCCGGCAAAAGCACACTTATTAAAAACATTCTGGGCATTCTGCGACCACAAAAGGGAGCCGTCGATATTTTTGGTCAGCCGCTGACTTCTTTTCATCAGTGGAACAGAATCGGTTATCTGCCCCAGCGAATAAGCGCCTTGAATAATCATTTTCCCAGTACCGTCGAAGAGATCGTTCAATTGGGGATGAAGAAAAGAAATCCGATCGCCTTAAAACGCACTCTGGAGATGATGGGAATCGCGCATCTTGCCGCCCGCCTGATCGGCGAACTCTCTTACGGCGAACAACAGCGAACAATGCTGGCGCGCACTTTAATAAGTCAACCGGACTTGCTCATATTCGATGAACCAACGACGGCTCTTGATCCCGAAACAAGAGATATTTTCTATACGCTTACCGATGAGATGAACCGCACCAGTGGTACAACTATCGTTCTCGTTACTCATGACACTGGCGTTATCGGCAAATACGCTTGCAATCTTCTTTATCTCGACAAGAAAATAATTTTTTCCGGAACGTTTGAAGATTTTTGCGCCTCACCTGATATGACCGGTTTTTTTGGACCGATCAGTCAGCATATGATTTGTCATCAGCACGATAACTCGGGGAGCAGTATTTAATGGGACTTATCGATATACTTAATTATGAATTTGTTCAACGCGCCATTGTAGCGGGCATGCTGATCGCTGCCGTTTCTTCCATACTGGGAGTTTTTCTTGTCTTGCGCCGTTTTTCTCTGATTGGCGACGGGCTTGCTCATATTACCTTCGGCAGTGTTGCCATCGTAATGCTGATCGGCGTCAGCCCTGCATACATTACATTGGCCGCCCTGCCCTTAGTGATGCTTTCATCTCTGGCTATTCTCAAATTGACTCATTCCCAGCGCATCCACGGAGACGCGGCCATCGGCATCGTCTCTTCCATCGGCATCGCCACAGGTATCATTCTGGCAAGTTTATCCGGCGGCTATAATCTTGATTTATTCAGTTATCTTTTCGGCAACATCCTCACCGTGACACAAACTGAGCTCTGGCTCTCTTTTATTGTTTTTTTAACCGTCGTAGCCACGGTAATCATTTTCTATAATGATCTGTTTGCAATTACTTTCGACGAAGAACTGGCGCAGACAATGGGTGTTAAGACAAAACGAATTAATGTGATTCTCTTTCTCCTGACGGCAGTAGCCGCAGTTTTAGCGATGAAAGTTGCAGGCATTATGCTCGTTTCCGCAATGCTGATTTTGCCGCCGCTGACTGCTCTGCAGCTATCCGTCAGTTTTAGAATGACCATCCTTGCTGCCGCATGTTTTTCAACTTTATCAGTCATTTGCGGTATCATTTTGGCTTTTTTGTTAAATTTACCGGCCGGAGGAACTATAGTCATTTTTAATATCGGGTTCCTCTTACTTATTTTCGGAGCTAAAAAAATATTGCCTTTTCAGAGGTAAAATAAAAATGGCTCTTTCCACTTACCTTTTTTCCCGCTCCAACTTGATTTTTCTGCTGGCGTTGATTTGCGGCATAATTTTACCACAAGGATTCCCCATCGGTAATATCCTGATCCTGCCGGCATTGATGGTAATTCTAACCATTACTTTACTGAGATTTCCCCGCGGTTTCCTACTCCGCCCCGGTCCGCTTTTTTCCGCATCAATTCGAAGCAATGTCATGAATTATCTTGTTTTGGGAAATTTCATTATTTTGGCGAGTATTTTTCTGATCCATAAACAAGAGCTTTGGGTCGGTATGGTGTTGATCGCCGCCATGCCGCCGTCAGTAGCCACAATACCTTTAGGCAATTTATTACGCGCCGACAAAACTTCGGTTTTTACCGGTCTGGCGGGAGCTTATTTGGGCGCCTTGTTAATCATACCATTAATAGGTTTAGGTTTTTTTAAATACATCCATCTGAACTACTGGACTATCATTTTACTAATATTAGAATTAATTTTGCTGCCGCTTGCGCTCTCCCGGCTAGCCGTGGACAAAGCATGGGATAAAATTATTGAACCATACGAAGAAACAATCATTGATTATAGTTCCTTTCTTGTATTTTACACCATAATGGCAAGCAGCAGAAATCTTCTTATAAATTGGTCTTCCGATCTTTTTGTTATCGCTTTAATTGCTTTTGTAAGCATTTTTTTCTTCGCCTTCGCGATTGGAAAAATCGGAAATTATTTTCATGATCCCGAAAATAAAAATACCTCTTTTCTTCTTCTGGGCACTATGAAAGACTGTGGACTGGCCGGCTGCATAGCGCTTATCCTCTTTAACCAGGAGACTGCTCTTCCATCGTTGATTTTCGCTATTTTCACTTTCATCTATATGAATTGGCTTAAATATAAAATGAGGCATATCATTAACAAATCAAATAATAAGGAAAAAAACACAATTTAATTTGACAAAATAAAATCGCGACCTATTATAAAGATAGCAAATTGAATTCAGAAAAATACAGAAAGGAGAATAAACATGGCCATATCATTACCGGAACTACCCTACGGGAAAGATGCGTTAGCACCGCACATCAGCGCGAATACTTTAGATTTCCACTACGGTAAACATCACAAAACTTATGTGGATAATTTAAACAAGCTGATTGCCGGCACCGACCTTGCGGAAAAATCATTAGAAGAAATTATTAAAATTACTGCTAAAGATTCTGCCAAGGCCGGCATCTTCAACAATGCCGCCCAAATTTGGAACCATTCCTTTTACTGGCAATGCCTGAAAAAATCAGGAGGAGGTTCGCCCACAGGCGCTATCGCGGCAAAAATAAACGCGGCTTGGGGAAGCTATGACAAGTTTGCCGAAGAATTGAAAAACGCCGGTGTTACTCAGTTTGGCAGTGGCTGGGCCTGGTTGGTCTTGGAGAACGGCCAGTTTAAAATAACAAAAACAGCTAATGCCGATACACCTCTGGCCCATGGTCAAAAGCCGCTTTTAACTATAGATGTCTGGGAACATGCTTATTACCTGGATTATCAAAACAGAAGGCCGGATTATCTCACCGCTGTCATTCAAAATCTAATTAACTGGGATTTTGTTAATGCTAATTTAGGTTAATCTAAATCAGCATTAACATTTAACAAAGAAAAGGAGGCTTGATTAAAGCCTCCTTTTTATATTCTACAGAAACAGGCAACGAATTGTTATTTCTTCTTATCAACTCTGTTCTTCAATTCTTTTCCTACTTTAAAGAATGGTAATTTCTTTGGTTCAACCTTGATTTTAGTGCCGGTTTTAGGATTTCTCCCCGTGTAGGCGCCATATTTCTTTACTACAAAGCTGCCAAAGCCTCTGATTTCAATACGCCCGTTTTTTTTCAACTCATCGGTAAAACCCTTGAAAACAAGATTAACAACGTCAATTGCCTTTTTTTCCGTTAAGTTTAACTTACTGCTTAAAGTTTCAATAAGACCGGATTTATTCATAGACCCTCCTTAATACTAATTGCAACCATAAATCGCTAGATGATAATTTATGTCTGTTTTCTCTACGTTAGAAGTTATTATTTATTTTTTAGCGAATGTCAAGAAAATTTTACCTATTTTCGCCTGCCGCGTTATCAATCAGTTGGCTTATTTCTTTTCTGGTCAAATGCCGCCACATACCTTCCTTCAAATTGCCCAGGTTCAGATCACCGATTGCTTCCCGCACAAGTCCGGCAACTCTATGACCGATAGCTTCAAAACCTCTCCTGATGATTCTATTTTTCCCCTCTTTCAGAGTAAGCTGTAGCCAGCAACTCAGATCATTGATCTTTTCTATTTTCACATTTTCCGGTTTAAAAACACCATCGGGCAATTTAATTCCCTTACCCAACTGTTTTAATTCATCTTTGGACAAACGTCCTTGAATTTTGACTCTGTATATTTTTGGTTTCTGAAAACGGGGATGCTGCACTTTTTGGGCGAAATCGCCATCATTAGTCAAAAGCAAAAGTCCCTTGGAATCATAATCAAGCCTTCCTACCGGATAAACCCTCTCCGGGACATCACGCAGCAAATCCACAACTGTCGGCCTGTTTTGGGGATCATGAAGGGTGGTAACAAATCCGGCTGGTTTATTTAAAGCAATATACTGCTTTGTTTTTTCTACAGAAATAGTTTTGCCGTCAATCCGAATAATATCTTTTTCGGCATCAGCTTTTACTCCCAATTTGGTTACCACAATATTATTAACACTGACGCGCCCGTCGGTTATTAGTTTTTCCGCGTGGCGTCGCGAATCGATACCGGCGGCCGCAATAACTTTTTGCAAACGTTCTTTCATAAATTAGAAATATCTTCTGTAGTTTTTTCTACTATTTCTTGTTCCACGATTTCCTGCTGCTGGTTAAGTTCTTTCAATTCCCGTAAATTAGGCAAATCCAGGAGATCTTTCAAATTAAAAACTTCCAGAAATTTTCTGGTTGTTCCATAAATAATTGGCTTACCGGGCACATCCTTGCGTCCGACAATGCGAATAAGCTTTTTGTCCAAAAGTCCCTTGAGAGGAGCGCCTACATCTACTCCGCGAATGCTCTCAATTTCGGATTTAACAATAGGCTGCTTATAAGCAACAATTGCCAGAGTTTCCATCGCTGCCGGAGATAAAGAATGAGGCTTTGTACTTTTTAGCTTTTTAATCCAGGGGCTAAGCTCAGGTCGGGTGCGGAATTGAAAACCGCCAGCAACTTCCTGCAGGTAAATCCCACTTTGCCGTTCATTATATTCCAATACAATTTTTTCGAGGGCTTCTTTAATTTCCTGTTTTTCAACATCCGAAAGGATAATGCAAATTTTTTCGAGTGACAACGGTGCATCGGAAGCAAAAATCAGAGCTTCAATTACTGCCTTTATGTTTTCCATTTACGACTCCACAGCCGGAAATATCCGGATCACTCCAAAAACTGAAGTTTGATAAGCTTTAATCATCCTGAGTTTAATTAATTCCAGCAAAGCTAAAAAAGTATAGATGATGCGCCGGCGATCTTTTTTTCCCTTGAGCAAATCCTCAAAAGTTAAACTTTTTGTCACGGATAACTGTTCCATAATGTTATTAATTATATCAGTAAGGGATAATTTTTCCAAATCAATTTCCATGAGTACTTTTTTATCGATCTGGGAAACAATACGATGAAAAGCCTCGATAAGCTCAAAAACACTTATTTCCATAAGCTCTTCCTCATCTGTGTTTGTTTTTTCAACTTCTTCCGGCAAAAGCGCTGACCTGGTAAACACGTCTCTCTCCAGAAGCGGCCTCTCCCCCAGATTTGCCGCTGCCTCTTTAAAAGTTTTATGTTCTAGAAGCTGTCTTACCAGTTCGGCCCGGGGATCTTCCTCTTCTTCTTCCGGTTCCTCAGGCACAGGCAAAAGCATCCTGGATTTGATGTGAATAAGGGTTGACGCCATGACCAGATACTCTCCAGCCAAATCAAGATTAAGTGCTTTGATCATTTTGAGGTACTGAAGATACTGCTCGGTAACCAGGGCTATGGGAATGTTATAAATGTCAATTTCGTTTTTCTTTATCAGGTATAGAAGCAGGTCAAGCGGACCTTCAAAAATGTCCAGCTTAATAGCATAATTTATTGTTTGTTCGTTATCCATAATTTATTGTTGAAACTCCAATTACGAAAGCGAATAACCTAAAGGTCACTATAGGCTTTGCGGAATTGGTAAGTTGAACAATCCCGCGCAGCGAAGGGTTTAATACCCGTGATTGAGAGCACATATCAGTTTATAATCGATCAGATTTTAACCGCAGTACGAACTTCATCCATTGTTTGAAGCGCTATCTTTGTTGCTTTTTTGTTACCTTCTTCTATGATCTCGTTAATTTCAGCTATGTGGCTGACATAATAATCAATGCGTTCGTGAACCGGACTCAATTCTTCGGCAACGCGCTCGGCCAGCATTTTTTTGCAATCAGTACACCCGATTCCCGCTTTTCGACAAGCGGCATCTATATCTTTCACTTTCTCCGGCTGAGAATATAAACCATGAAAAGCGAAGACATTGCATATTTCAGGATTTCCAGGATCGCTCTTTCTCATTCTCTGCGGGTCGGTAAACATGGATGAAATCTTCTGCTGTAATATCTTGCCGCGATCACTGATATAAATGGAGTTGTCGTAGGATTTACTCATCTTTCTTCCGTCGATTCCCAGCAACTTGGGCACGCTTGTTAAAAGCGGCTCAGGAACAGGAAATATTTCTTTATAGAGAAAATTAAAACGACGAGCTATTTCGCGGGTTAGTTCAATATGAGGAAGCTGATCAACGCCGACGGGCACGCCATATGCTTTGTACATAATAATGTCGGCGGCCTGCAGCACCGGATACCCTAAAAAACCGAAAGTGGATAAATCTTTAGTGGCCAGTTCGGTTTTCATTTCCTTATAAGTGGGATTGCGCTCCAACCACGCCAGGGGAGTAATCATGGAAAGCAATAAGAATAATTCGGCATGTTCTTTTACCGCTGATTGCACAAAGAGAGTGCTTTTTTGCGGATCCAAGCCGACACTAAGCCAGTCTATCACCATGTTGATGGCGTTATCTTTAATGCCTTCCGTGGAGCTGTATTCGCTGGTAATGGCATGCCAATCGGCTACAAAATAAAAACAATCATATTTGCCGCTTTCCTGCAACTCAACCCAGTTCTTTAGAGCGCCGTGTAAATTGCCCAGGTGCAGTTTCCCCGTTGGTCTCATTCCGCTGAGAATTCTTTTGAGTGCCAAAACAAAAACTCCTTATGATTATTACCCGCCATCACAGGTATTCGATGCCTGCTTTACGGTACTATCCCGCTGAGTTTCGCTAGCGCGATAGTTTCCAACAACCTTTGACTGTGGGATAGTTCGACTAACTCTTCAAACTTCGCTATGCTCGTTTTCAGATAGTCTCACTACGTCTTACAAATTTCAATGCACTTCGTTTTTGAAATTTGAGTCTCATTAATGCACCAAGGCCTCCGGTTATTATGATAAAAATGCGGAGGCCTTAGTTGTATTATAACTGAATAATTTATTTTTTTACTTTATCAGCCAGAGTCTTGCCAGCCTTAAATTTTACTACTTTCTTCGCGGGAATCTTAATGGCTTTGCCAGTTTGAGGATTCCTGCCTTCTCTCGCCTTCCTTTTTACCACTGAGAACGTACCAAATCCAACAAGAACAAGTTTACCAGTCTTCTTGAGTTCTTTGGTAACTGTTTCTTCGTATGCATCTAATGCTTTTGCCGCTTTGTCTTTGGTAATACCTGCTACTTTTGCTATAACCCCGACTAAATCTGCCTTCGTCATCTTCTAAAATCCCCCTTTCATAAAATAAAATTTTTAATTTTATTATCAACCGTTTTTGCGGCCATCATCAAAGTTTCTAATACTCAAACCCGCTTGTTTACTCATTTGGAAAGGTGCCTTTCCTTTTAAATTCACGCTACGACTAGCACAATAAAAATTAACAATCAAGAAAAAAATGATTATTTCCTTAATAATATTTTAATATTTTTATAGAGCAACAGCACCCTTCTTTACAAATAATAGCCTTTGTGTTAGTAAACCACCGCAATGAACTTGGGTAATTTATGCAAAATTCAAATATAGAAAATATAAAGGCATGGGTTGGTCTCTCCCGTCCGCCTTTTCATACCGTTGGCATCCTTCCTTTTATATTAGGAACCATTCTGGCATACAAAATTAATTCTACCTTTGGCCTTGAAATTTTTATTCTTGGCGTCTTAGGGGTTATCCTGATTATGCTTTCCACCTACCATTCCGGCGAATATTTCGATTACCGGGGAGACATGATATCGAATAGACTGCATGATAACCAGTTCGCCGGCGGCACACGCGTACTTCTTGCCGGTAAAATGTCACCGCTAGTGCCTCTTTGGACAAGCATTATTGCTATAATCATTGCCGCTGTTATTGGACTTTTTCTGCAATTCATTTTAAAAACCGGCCCCTACACACTTCTTCTCGGCTTTCTGGGCGCTTTCCCCGGATTCTTTTATTCCACGGAACCGATCAGGCTGATAAAGAGAGGCGTCGGAGAAATATTTATAGGATTTTGCTATGGCTGGTTGCCGGTCGCTTCAGCCTATTATATCCAGACAGGCACAATCCATCCTATAATTCACTGGCTGGCAATACCCATTAGTCTTTCAATTTTTAATGTAATATTTCTCAACGAGTACCCGGATTATGAGGCCGATAAGGCCACTGATAAAAAAAATTTACTTTACCGCATCGGGAAACAAAAAGGATTGGTGCTTTATGTGGCCTTTTCCTTATTGACATCGCTGACCATGTTTATATCCCCATTATGGGGAATTCCTTTCAAGGTCGTTTATTTTTATCTGCCCTTTTTCATTATATCCTTATATATCATTGCCATGATAATGCAGAAAAAGCATGAGGACGGGAAAAAGCTGGAAATCTTATGCGGCCTTAATATTGCCGTCAATCTGGGGACTTCTTTGTCTTACATTCTGGCGTATATTTGATGAACACAAAAAATAAAGTAAAAGCTTTTTATAATCCACCCTCCCTTCTGCTCAAACAATTTGGCAGCTCCCTGCTCATGGGGTATTTAAACCGGTGGCATAATTTCCCCGGATGGATTTTTAAGTACGGTTTTAAATCCATACCAGTTGCCAATGGCGCCTGGGGTATGGGTTGTATCGGTTATCCCGGTCATCCGGTCTGGGAAGTTACCAGCGCCTGTAATTTAAGATGTATACATTGCCACGCAGTAAGCGGCAAAGCTGACCCCGACGAACTAACAACCGATGAAGGCAAAAGACTCATTGACATGATCGCCTCTGTCAGCGAATTCCGCACCCTGATTTATACCGGCGGCGAACCACTGGTGAGACCGGATATTTTCACACTTCTTAAACACTCTCAACAGGCCGGTCTGGCCAATATCATCGCCACCAACGGCACACTGATTAATGAAGAAATGGCCTTTAAACTGAAAGACCACGGCGTTGTCTGCAATGCCATTAGTATTGATGCCGCCAATCCCGATATTCACGATATGGTACGCAACAAACCGGGATCATTTGACCTGGCCATACGAGCAATTGAAGCCACGAAGAAGGCGGGCATTCTTCTGCAAATAAATACTACGGCAATGGAATACAATATGCCGCATTTGCCTGAGCTCATTGATTTTGCGGATGGCTGCGGCGCCGGTATAATGCTCATGTACCAGCTGGTTGCTGTCGGCCGTGGGGAAAAGATTGAGAAAGCCACATTAAAGAAAACTGCCAATAAATACTTAAGTGAACTTATCGCGCTCAAACAAAAGTCCGCCCATACAATGATCGAACCGGTCGCCGGCCCTCAATATTGGCCTTATATGCTGGAGAAAAACGGTATTCATGATGGCCTAATACTAAAACTTGCAGGCAAAGTTTTCCATGGCTGCGCGGCAGGGCGCGGCTTTGTCTACATCAAAGCCAATGGTGACGTCTGGCCATGTCCCTTTGTGGAAATCAGCGCTGGTAATGTCAAAAAAATGGATTTTAATAAGATTTACTATGAATCACCCGTTTTCCGGAATTTACGTAACCGGGAAAAACTTTTAAAAGGTGTTTGCGGCGAATGCAACTATAAAACTGTTTGCGGCGGTTGCCGCGGACGCGCCCTGGCTTATAGCGGAGATTATCTGGCGGAAGATCCCCGCTGCTTTATCAATGAGACCCAAGCTTCAGAAGCGAAGCGCACTGAAACTTGCAGGTCGAATTGATCCCCTGAGCAAAGAGAAAGGGGATTTGAAACTCGCTGACTATAGGAAGCGTTAGTCGAACAATATCGCCAAAGGTGGAGAGTGTAACAGACAACCGTGGTCTATGAAACTCAAATTTCTAAAACGAAATGTATGTATTTAGATATCTTCTAATGCATTGTCTTAATTCGGAGCCATTCGAGATAAAAGCGCCGAAAAGCCACGATTGACCAAATAGCTTCCACCAATCCGAACGGCCAAGCACCCTGAAGGAAACCATAAACTGATCCGAGTATGCAGGCTACTGCGAACCCCAGAACAAACCAATGGCTGCGTGTTTCGAAAGCATAACACACTAGCATGGCGATCACGGCAAATAATCCAAAAAGTGTAAGGCGATCCATATCAAACATCAAACCTGACAAATTTATAGTTCACATAAGGTACGTGATTTTTTTGATAAGCCATTGCTTGTTCATGATTTAGCTATAATAATTTCAGCATTGTATGCCAAGAAAATTTTGGTCACAAAATGTGGGGTGTGACATCAGTGAGCGCGCCGGGGGTATATTGCGAAGTCCACTCTTATGAGAAATCTGCTCACCTGCCCAAAAGGTATCATATTGATTGATCCCATTCTTTAATGGCGGAGTAAACTTGATGCGGGTCATTGGCTAACTCCACGCTTTTTAAAAAATATCTGTTCTGAAATGTGCGGGCGGCAAGCGACAAGAGCTGCAACTGTACTTCCGGCTTTTCCAGAGGGGAAAGACTCAGAAAAATATATTTTATTGGTTTTTCCGTAGCTACATCGCTGATCCCCATTTTCGTCAAGCCGAGCGCAACAAGTGGTTTGTCCAGACCGGCGATTCGCGCATGGGGTAAGGCCACACCTTCGCTGTAGAAAGTGGAACCCTGCTCCTCCCTTTCCCTGACGGAGACTAATCCGGTCGTAAAATCGCAAGCGAGACCATTATTGCAGGCGGATTTGACCAGTTTTTCGAGGACTTCAGCAGTATCGACGGGTTTGTCCCAAATGATAATCTCCGATTCATTGATTAAGGAACTCATGGTATTTTTTTGCGTCTGCGCCGGCGGTATCTGAGAAGGAGTTTTTACCACCTGTTGCGGCTCTTCTTCAATAAAAGACGTCGGTCCGGCGACTACCGCTTCCTGAGGTTTTGTATCCAGCGCGACTATAGTTACCCCTCTGGCTTGTTCCATGAGTAATTCGGGAATGCTCTTCTTGCCCATGATTCTTTTCCAGAAGGAGATGCGCGCGGGGGATCCGGTCACGATGTGGCCGACCTGATATTCCCGGGCAAAGCGCAGAATCGTGCCGGCAATATCCTCGCCTTTGTAGGTAAAGACCATGGCGCCCAGTTCCTTCGCCAGGGTCAGCACTCCCGACAACAGCCGCTGTGTCCGGCTGTCGATTACGACAGCGTCTTCGGAAGGAGTCTGTACGTAAACTGCATACCAGTTCCGGTTGAGCTTTCCGGCCAATCGCGAGGCATACCTAAGCAGCATTTCACTATTCGGACCCTGGGAACTGAGACAGACCATTATCTGATCCGGCACAATGGAACCATCTTCCGGCAGCGTTTCGTGTCTTCTCAGATCTATCTGAGCCGCCATTTCCCTGAGCGTCAGTTCCCGCAAATTTTCCAGATTGGGGGTTTTGAAAAAGTTATCAAAGGCGGTCGATATCCGTTCCGCCGGATAAACCTTGCCCTCCCGCAGGCGTTCTTGCAGGTCCTCGGGCGTGAGGTCTACATTGACGATCTGATCCGCCTCGGCCAGGATACTATCGGGCAGGCGCTCCCGGACCTTTACCCTGACAGTTTTTTCCACCACGTCGTAGAGACTCTCCAGGTGCTGGACATTCATGGTTGTAACAACATGGATACCAGCCGCCAGCAGGTCCTGAACGTCTTCATAACGCTTCGCATTTTTGCTGCCCGGCACATTGGAATGGGCCAGTTCATCGACCATGGCCACCTGCGGCTTACGGCGTAAGATGGCGTTCACGTCCATTTCTTCCACGATGATGCCCCGATGTTGTTGCAGGAATCTGGGAATAACCTCCAGACCTTCAATGAGTTTTGCCGTCTCTGCACGGCCATGGGTTTCCACCAGGCCCACGACCACATCGACACCCTCCTGCTGAAGCCGGTGCGCCTCCTGCAGCATCAGATAAGTCTTGCCGACACCCGCCGCATAGCCCAAGTAAACCTTTAACCGTCCCCGTTGGGAACGGCGGATCATGCGCAGGAAGTCATCCGCTCTTTCAGCAGCCATAACGATTCACCATGCAAAAACCAGATACCATCTCCATTAAATCTTTTAGTAAGTTAGAAATTGTTTATAAGTAAACAATTTCGTTAACGCACTTATCCCACTCAGTGGGACTTATCCCAATTGGCGGGGTTTTGTAAAATGCTCTGCTATTTTTAGTGTAAAGGAAAATGTGGTTCCTTTCCCTTCCTGGCTGACCACATCGATGTTTCCTCCGTGGGCCTCCACGATTTCCTTGGCAATGGCCAGACCCAGCCCTGCGCCTGTTTCCGATTTCTGATTGGGTACTCGAAAAAATTGTTCAAATATCCTTTGCATAAACTGATGGGGAATGCCGCTGCCGGTATCGGTTATGGAAAAACGAACCATTTGTTCCTCCGGTATTGCCGATACGGTGATGCTGCCGCCTGGCGCCGTAAAACGGAGTGCATTGGACAGCAGATTGGAAAAAACATGGCCGATCTGAGTCGAGTCTGCACAGACCATAGGCAGATCATCGGAGAGCTGCATCTTCAATTCGATACCGCCATCCTGGGCGGCCCGCCGGAAAGGCTCCACGGCATCAAGAACCAGAGATTGTGCATAGGTATCCTGACAGGCCATCTGAAGCCGGCCCGATTCAATCCGGCTGATATCCAGCAAGTTTTGAAGAATTTGATGAAGGCGATCGCTGTCTTCCCTGGCTGCTAAAAGGATTTCCGTCTGTTTTTCCGTAAGGACGCCCACTTTTTCTTCCAACAGCAGATGAATGGCCATGCGAACTGATGTCAGGGGAGTTTTCAACTCGTGAGACACCGTGGAAATCAGTCCCCGTTTCATCTCGTCAATGTGTCGCTGTTCCGTTACATCTTTCATAATCAGAATAACACCGGTCAGATGACCATTCCGGTCAGTAATCGCTGTTGCCTCCGGTTGAAAATAACGTTCTTCCATCTTTATGAATTTCTGAAAAATTTTCTTTTTTTTCTCCGCTTCTTTAATAAATCCGTAGCGAACAATGTCTTGGAAGAGTTCATTAAATAGCGAAACAGATAGGGATTGAATTTGAGCGCCTGGATTGAGCCCAAAAAATTCTTGGGCGGAATTTGTCGACATTTCAACCTTGCCGTCCGGATCGACAATTACTACGGCATCTGGTAGATTGTTTAGGGCTTCTTTTGTTGCCTGTTGCGTGCGGAGCAATTTTGCCTGAGCGCTACGACGAAATTTGCGCAGGCCGGCAGTCATGTCGTTGAAGGCCTCCGAGAGCCGGCCAATCTCATCGTCAGAATCGATTTTTACAACAAGATCGAGGTTTCCGTCACGGATTTCTTCCGTGTAGCGAATCAGTCGTTCAATGGGACGAAGTATCCACTTACCAATAAACAACATGAAGGCGACGGCGACGAGAATACCACACAGCAAAAAGAGATACATTCGTTTCTGAGCTGCAGCGGCATCTTTTCTGGCCCGGTCATTGGCCTCATTCATATTCCTTTGGTTCATCTGAAGAATGTCATCCGCCGTGTTCTTCACCTGCTGAAAGAGCGGCAGGATCTGATTTAAATAGACGCGGCGGGTGCTGCCTGATTGGGGCTGCTTCTGCAGATCATGGATTTTAACTTTGTAACTGTTGAAAAGTTCCTGTAATGCTGTGGCTTTTTCCCCTTCACCGGGAACCGTGATGTTATGCAGTTCAATCTGGAGTGCCTTTTCAAAGGCTGCTTCATTCTTTTTAATTTGCTCATTTCCCAGTTGCTGATACCCAAGGGACGTAAATAAGACACCGCTGTCCATGCGCTCCAGGGCTTCCTTCATATCCTGACAGGCAACAACACTGTGGTAATTTTCCTTCAGGATCACATCGATGGATTTACCAAGGTATCTGAATTGGATGATACTCTGCACACCGCCGATCAATATGATCAGCAGCAATCCACCAAATCCCAGTGACAACTTTTGACGAAGGCTAAGCATGCGCTTAAGTTTCTCCTTGAAGGTTTAGCCTGTTTCCTGATCATGCCAGCCGTCGGCTTAGTGAGTTAGAAATTATTTTGTGCTTTTTCCGGCAAAAAATAATTTCGTAAACACACTTATCCCGTTTATCGGGGTTTGGCAACTAAGGCAGTTTAGTAATGTTTGCTGAGACTGTCAATCTTAACTTTTGTTATACATAGGCTCACTGTTTACCATTGGGATCCCTTTTGCACACTGTATGGGCATTGCACCTGAATGATTATGGCGCACCGTACAGTTTGCGCAGTTCGAGGTTAACTTCCACCACATTAACGAACTTCTCGCCGATTAAACCTTCCCAGGGCGCCGCGGCATTTCTCTGCAGTATCTTCCCGATGTCTTTCCTGATTACTGAAGCATCGGTTTTCTTCTTGGCAGCCCAGGCGGAGGACACGCGCTCCAGTTGAAACTCAGCACTCTGAAGCGTAATATGAGGATCGAGACCGGAGGCGGATGTGGTGACCAGATCGCCGGGAACGTCCTGGATATCCGCATCGGGATGCTCCTGCCGCCACATGTCGAAAAAGATCGACTGAATATCCGCTCCGACACCGACCGGTTCAATGGTTGTTTCGGTCTTGCCTCCGGCAACTGCATGGGTCACAGCGGAGGGAAATTTGCCGGGGTTTTCCCCAGAGAAAGTCTCGAAGAACAAAACGGCTAGATCGGCAGCCTTAGGTTGAGGAGTGCCGGGGTTGTCTTTTATCCACTTGGCCACATTGGCGGGATGCTTTTTCGCCCAATCGTCCACATACGCGCCGTTTTTCGGGTCAGCGTTAACCCAGGCCTGAGCAAGGGAGTTGTGCAGATCCGCCCATTGCGCCACAATGTGGGGATTGCCCTGAAACTTGTCTTGCCCAAACCAGCTTTCTACATCCGGCGCCACCAACTGGCCGGCTCTGGCGCCGCTCCGGTATTTCACAATCGGACCCAGCGTGCGGGCGACACGATCGCGCAAGGCATAGTTGGAAGCAGCCAGGGATGATGATGCCGAAGCGGCGGCATTGTAAGACGCCGCAGATGGCCGGGGCTGAAAGTATTCGTCCTTGGTAAAGGGCTGAGCAATGAGACGCGACCCTACCGGTTTGCCGTCGGGACCTGTCAGCAGGCTGCCGTTGGCTTGGAAGGGAAAGGCGGCCTGTCCGATGGACCACAACACCAGCGGATAGAGAACACAGCAGATGACGACCGAGAAAAACAAAAGCCAGAAACTCTTGGCAATATAACGCAACATAATAGACACCTCCTTAGTAAGCTAGAATTTACTTCTCGTTGGGAAGTAAATTCGTTAGCGCACTTATCCCGTTTAGCGGGATTTATTCTTTAAAATATCAACTGACCAGATGCAAGCTCACCATAGTAAGGTCAATGAGTTTGATGCCGATAAAGGGGAGAAGTACTCCTCCCAATCCCCAGATTAGCAGATTTCTGCGTAATAGTGCATCGGCGCCGAGCGGCCGGTACCTGACGCCCTTGAGCGCGACCGGGATAAGCGCCGGTATGATGAGGGCATTGAAGATCACCGCCGATAGAATGGCTGAGGTAGGCGAATGCAACTGCATAACGTCCATCACCTTCAGCCAGGGCAAGGTGCCAGCAAAGAGCGCCGGGATGATGGCAAAATATTTGGCCACGTCATTGGCGATCGAGAAGGTCGTAAGAGATCCCCGTGTCACCAGGAGCTGCTTGCCTATCTCCACGACTTCGATTAGTTTAGTCGGGTCGCTGTCCAGGTCGACCATATTGGCGGCTTCTTTGGCCGCCTGCGTCCCGGCATTCATGGCCACACCCACGTCCGCCTGGGCCAGGGCCGGCGCATCGTTTGTGCCGTCACCCATCATGGCAACCAGTTTTCCCTCCGCCTGTTCCTTTCGGATGTAAGCGAGTTTCGTCTCCGGTGTAGCCTGAGCAAGAAAGTCATCGACCCCCGCCTGCTTGGCGATGGCCGCGGCGGTGAGCGGATTGTCTCCGGTGATCATGACGGTTCGCAATCCCATACTGCGCAAGCGCTCAAAGCGCTCGTTCATGTTGGGTTTTAAAATATCCTCCAGGGAAATTACGCCGACAATCGTGCCGCCGTCCACAACGGCCAGCGGTGTGGCACCCTTGGAAGCGACAGAATCAACCAGGTCGCTGAATCCCTTCGGAACAGTGCCGTGATTGGCCTCAACAAATTTGATGATAGAATCAGGGGCGCCTTTGCGAATGCGTTGTCCGTCGGCAAGATCGACGCCGCTCATGCGCGTTTGGGCGGTGAAATGGACAAACTGCGCTCCTGTCGGCACATCGACCTTATCCTTGTTCTGTTCCTCGTACAACTGCACTATACTTTTCCCCTCCGGGGTTTCATCGGCAGCCGAGGCCAATGCCGCCAATCTTCCCACATCTGTAGCGGAATACGCGCCGATGGGATGGAAGGTCGTCGCCTTCCGGTTGCCTATCGTAATCGTGCCGGTCTTATCCAACATCACGATATCGATGTCGCCGGCCAATTCCACGGCCTTGCCGCTCTTGGCGATAATGTTGGCCTGGAGGGCGCGATCCATACCGGCAATGCCGATAGAGGCGAGCAGGGCGCCAATGGTGGTGGGAATCAAGCAAACCACGAGGGCAATAAGGGTGGGGATGTCGGTGCCCAGGCTTTTCAGGGGGGTGTTCAAGCCGAGGTAGGCCGTCATGTAATGCTCGGCATGCCAGGCCATGGCCCACAAAGGAATTACCACGATCAGAAAAACCAGCGTAAAGCCAGACAGGAACAGGGTAAGGGCGATCTCGTTCGGCGTGCGCTGGCGAATCGCGCCTTCCACCAGGGCAATCATCCGATCTAGGAATGATTCGCCGGGACTGCTGGTGATCTCCACCACGATGCTGTCGGACAAGACGACGGTGCCGCCGGTTACACTGGAGCGGTCGCCGCCTTTTTCCCTGATGACGGGTGCGCTTTCACCGGTTATCGCCGACTCATCGATGGAAGCAACCCCTTCGATAATATCTCCGTCGCCGGGAATCGTTTGTCCTGTCTGGACGACGACCCGGTCGCCAGCCCGCAAAACCGAGGAGGAAATCTCTTCAACGGCGCCTGCCGCATTCAAAAGATAGGCCATCGTGTCATGCCGCGCCCGCCTAAGCGAATCGGCCTGGGCCTTACCGCGTGCTTCGGCGAGAGCGGTGGCGAAATTGGCAAATAATACCGTCAGGAAAAGCCAGACGTCAAGGGCGATAAAATAGGTAATCGGCAGCTGGCTGTCCACTTTTCCCCAAACCGCCTGCACAATAAACAAAAGTGTCAGGATAGCTCCGACCTCGACCACGAACATGACCGGATTATTCCATTGAAGGTCCGGCCGCAGCATGACAAATGCCCGTTTTAACGCTGCCATGGCCGTTTCTTTCTCTAGTATGCGGTGCGCTTTCACACGCCGCACCGGCTGCGCCTGTTCTAAAGGCAAACGGGGCGCTTGCAGGTTTTTTATATTCTTTGGTGCTTTATTCATTTCCTAATTCCTCCTAATCCCGATAAACGGGATAAGTGCATTAACGAAATTGTTTACAAGTAAACAATTTCTAACTTACTAAGGGCTCAAGTGAGTTTCCATAATTAATCATCAATAACCACCCTGTCAGCCGCCGAAAGGGATGGGACCAAGATGCTCAGCCACTGGTCCGAGTGCGGCAACGGGCAGAAAGAGTAATGCGCCAACGATCACAATCGTCCCGAACAGGAGGATGCCAAAAGTGAGACTGTCGTCGCGCAGTGTTCCCAAACCGAAGGGACTTGCCTTCTTAGCTCCCAAATAGGCCGCCATGGCAATCGGCGCGACAATCGGCAGATAGCGGCTAAAGAGCATCACCAGCCCTGTTGCGATATCCCAAGGGATGGCCATAGGCGACGGACTCGTATTGCCGACGAGACCGTAGGACACGCCCAGGCCGTCGAAGGCCGCACCGTTATTGGCGGAGGCTGAGGAGAACTGGAACAGCATCTGGGAGAACCCGTGGGCGCCGGGATTGCTGATTGCCTGGAGTCCCCAAGCCGTGGCCGCAAAAAGCCCTGTAGGAAACAAGATCATAAAGGGATGAACGAGTAGGGCAATAACGGCGAGCTTTACCTCTCGGGCCCCGATCTTCTTTCCCAGATATTCTGGTGTCCGTCCCACCATCTGACCGGCAATGAATATTCCGATGATTACGTACAAGAGCATGTTGATCATACCCACGCCCTTGCCGCCGAAAATGCAGTTCAACCACATCCCCACCATGGGCGCCAGAGCGGCAAGGGGATTAAGGCTGTCCTGTTCGGCATTCACCGCGCCGCAGGTCACGTCCGTCGTTATGGCATCAAATGTGGCGCCAGCCGAGGTGCCGAAGCGCATTTCCTTGCCCTCGAGGTTGCCCAGGTACTGGTCCACAGGCAGGCCTGCCACCGCCTGCAGTGTCACCGGCAGTTGCCCGCCCTTGGCCGCGGCGCTGGGGATCTGGTAGGTGCGGGCCGTGCGATGGGCGGTCAAGCCCGGATTCGGATGTAAAGTATCCCAGTAAACGGACCAGACGATGGTGCAGGCCATTAAGACACTCATGACGGTAAAAATAACAAGGGAATGGCGAAACCGCCCCAGCATCCGGCCATACATCAGCACGAGCGCAAAGGGAAAGATCATCATGGCCAGCGTGATAAAAAAGTTCGTTAAGCCCGTGGGATTCTCAAAAGGATGCGCCGAGTTCATGCCAAAAAAACCGCCACCGTTGGTCCCGAGCATCTTGATGGACTCCAGAGCCGCCACCGGCCCGACCACGATGTTCTGAGGCTTGGCCTCACCCTTGTCCGTGGTCCCCATGGCCGCTGGTTCGAGCGTCGAGACATTATGAGAGCTTTGTAAGGTCATCGGACTGCCCTGCACCAAGAAGATAAAAGCGAAGATCAGGGCAACAGGCAGAAACGCATAAACCAAGACCCTCCACATGTCCACAAAATAGTTGCCGAGTTTGGCTGCGCCGCGAAAAGCCCTGATTATGGCCACGAGCGCGCAGAAGCCGACGGCGGCCGATACGAACATATTCCAGATGCAAAAGAAAATCTGGCTGAAGTTCGACAGATGCTGATCCCCGGAATAGTGCTGCAGATTCGTGTTTGTCATGAAGGAGATCACGCTGTTAAAAATGGCCGTAGGAAACAGCATGCCCTTGCCGTCGGTATTCAGCGGCATCCAGGGCTGAATGGCCAGCACCAGATAGCCGAAGATAAACATCACAATAGCGAAGATCAGCAGGGAGCCGGTATACTGCTTCCAGTCCTGAGGGCCGCTGTCGAGGCGTTTTTCGCACCAGCCCAGTACCGGCAAGGGCCGGTATTTTCCATCCATGATCCAGGCCAGGTACTTGCTTAAAGGGAATGCTATGATCGTTGCTGCTGCCATGAGCGCAACGGGAAGCAACCAAGTTTGTATAATCATTATTCTATCTCCTTTCGATACTTTCCTTCACTGCCTGATCTTCTCAGAACCATTCAGGTCTGACCAAAGCCACGCAGAGATAAACAAACAAAAACACAGCTACAACCACTGTCAAATAAATCATTGTTGCACCTCATCTCTTATATTTTTTCGCACGCTTTCAGGAACAGAAAGCACAGTCCCATGGCAGCCAAACCCAGGACCACTGTCACCGCTACCCATAATCCAACGCTCATTATAATTTTTCCTCCATAACTATAAAGATTTTGTAAAAAATTAACTCTCGTCTAAATTAGCTTTTATGAGAAGGAAAACGCTGTTCCTTTTCCCCCTATCCCCTATTTCTTAGAAAGTGTAACTTAAAGTTACTCCGCCATA
>PLGI01000172.1 GCA_003139775.1 Syntrophaceae bacterium
CGACTATTAACCGGACAGTAATGTTAGCTAATATTAAAAAAATTAAACTATCACACGCAGAAATTGCTATGCTTAAGGAAGAGATCTATGCTCTTAATGAAAAAGGCGAAGCAATATCGACGAAAAGCAAACTTAGGACAAAGGATAATTTGTGCTTCACATTGAAAACGTTTGCCCATGTGAGCAACACCACGTTCAAAATAGAAAAAAATAGTAAAGAGTGGAGTTCATTTAATGAAGCTTTAAAAATAAGAGACCGACTTACTCACCCAAAAAGTACCAACGATTTAATTATTTCTGATGTTGAACTAGAAGCAGTAGAAAAAACATTCATGTGGTATTTCGCAAGTATAATAGCCATTCTGAACAGTGCAAAGAAATCTCTTGAAACTTTGCTGGCAAATGATGCCAAGGAAAATAAAAAGAAAAGACAATCTAACAAAACCAATTCAGCCGATCGCTAACGCTCCGGCTGATTTTTTCGTTATAAAACAAGATGTAAATACATTTGTAATTACATTTAACTTGTGATATTATTTAAGTATGAAAAAACTAAGATTAACAAAAGAAGAAAAAGAAATTGAGAATGCTTTGCTGAGCGGTGATTTCAAGCCGGTAAAGGGAAAAGAATTGGAAAATATAGAAAACGCCCTCAAATCAAGAAAAAAAGACACAACAATGACCATTAGAGTGAATAGCGAAGATATTGAAAAAATTAAGGGCAAAGCAAAAAAATTGGGAATAAAATATCAATCTTATATTACAGAAATTATACATCAGGTTGCTCAATAATTAATTCTAATGAATAGATATTTATAACAAGGTCAATACAGCCGATCGCTGCGCGCGACGGCAACGGCAATGACAATCGCTTAGCTCCGCCGTTGGGCGGGTCACGATTTACGGAGAATCACATTCATGCCGATCCATATAGAAAAAGTCGACGGACAACCACATCGAGTCGTTAACTTGTCTCGACTTGAAGCTTTGGGAGATGCTATTTTCGCTTTCGCGCTAACATTGCTAGCCATGGATATAAGGGTGCCGGTAATCGAACCCAACGCATTAGCTCAAGGAATTTTGTCACTTCTTCCGAAACTACTCGTATTTGTGTTTTCTTTTCTGGCAATTGCTCAAGCATGGTATAATCATCAGCGAACAATGATGCATATTGTTCGCTCGGACAGGACATTCCTTTGGTTATATCTCTTATCGCTCATGTTTGTTGTCTTGATGCCTGCCTCGGCAGATATCCTAGGAAGATATCCTCTCCAGCCCTTGTCACTGGTATTTTTCGGTATCAATACTGCGTTACTTTGCCTAGCTTCTTGGATAATGTGGCAGTATGCGTCACATCCAGGCAAACTGCTCGATGATGACATCGAACCTGCTGGAGTCAAACTGATTGCGCGTCTGTGGCTATATCCTCCGCTAATCATTGTCGTCACGATGCGACTAGTCTTTGTCTGTGTTTATCCTGTTTATGTGGCTTGGCTTTTGATGCCCCTCATCTTCTATTCTTATAGCATGTGGGCGGTCAGAAGAAATCGAAAAGATCCGAGATCATACAATCAGTATCTCGAAGTATCTCAAGGCTAGAATATGCACCAGTCCAACAAGCGCTTGCACCTAACATCTTCGCCTCGCTGCGCGCGGCTCGACGCAGGTGAAGCCCTCGTAATTCACTTCAGCTCACTGTACTCTTAAAAGATATGAAGGGAGATATATGATAAAAAAAGTCGAAGAATCCTTTGGAGGGAGAATCCGAAGACTGAGAGAGGCAAAAGGTCTCAGTTTGGATGTTCTTTCGCACGATACCGGTTATACGGTTGACTTTCTGAAAGAGATTGAGGAAGGTAAAATAGCCCCGCCTGTTGCGGTAGTCCTCCAGTTGGGCCGCGTCCTTAAGATCGACATGGATCAATTACAGGAAAATCGTAATAAAGAAGCATCCAAGCAAAGGACAAAGAGCCACAAGAAGAGAGTTGCATCGTATGCGTATGCACCTCTTACCACGCCCGGAGAGGAAAAACACTTAAGGGCTTATCGTGTAACCATTGATCCGGAGACCGAACATAAAGGTGTTGAGTATCACCATGAGGGCGAAGAATTCATTTACGTCCTTTATGGGGGTCTCACGATTCAGGTGGGTCAGAACACTTCAACCTTGAAGAAAGGAGAGTGCATCAGCTTTGATTCCTCTCTTTCCCATAAGCTCAGCAATCCAACCCGGGAAAAGGCAGAGCTACTGGTTGTCATATATGTGCCGTAAGGAGGGGAAATGTCTTTTCAACTGACTGCAGAACAGAAAATGGTCAGACTCATGGCTAAAGATTTTGCCAGGAAGGAATTAGAGCCTGAGGCTGCCAAAAGGGACAAGGAAGAGATATTCCCAGTAGATGTGGTGAAGAAGATGGGTCGGCTCGGCCTGCTGGGAATGATGGTGCCTGTTAAGTATGGCGGAGCTGGCGCCGGTGCGGTAAGTTATTGTCTGGCTCTTCAGGAAATCGCCTATTCGTGCGCATCAACTGCAGTGACAATGTCTGTGGCCAATCTCTCTACCGAGCCGTTACTCAAATTCGGTGATGAAAACCAGAAGGCGAAATATCTTTTTGGGCTTGCACAGGGAGAGTTGCTTGGATGTTTTGCTCTCACTGAACCCGGTGCCGGATCAGACCCCGGAAGCCTCTCTATAAAGGCAGAGGATAAAGGAGACTATTATCTGATCAACGGGACAAAGACCTTCATTACCCACGGACAATATGCTGATGTAGTGAATCTCATTACCAGGACCGGCCCGGAAAAAGGCAGCAAAGGTCTCTCAGCTTTTATTGTTGAGAAGGGCACACCCGGATTTTCCATAGGCGCACGCGAAGATAAGATGGGGCTAAGGGCTTCCAATACAGTGGAGCTTCTCTTCAATGACTGCAAGGTTCCGAAGGAAAACCTGATTGGAAGAGAAGGTATAGGCTTCAAAATAGCCATGACAGCCCTCGATAGCGGCCGCATCGGTATAGCATCGCAGGCTTTGGGCATCACCCGCGCATGTCTGGATGAAAGCATCAGATATGCCAAGGAACGTAAACAGTTCGGCAAGACCATCAGCTCGTTTGAGGCCATTCAGTGGATGATCGCTGACATGGGGACAGGGATTGAGGCGGCGAGCTTACTTACCTTGTCCGCTGCCTGGAGAAAAGACCAGGACATGCCTTTCACAAAAGAGGCCTCCATGGCCAAGCTTTTTGCTTCGGAATTGGCGAACAAGAGTGCCTATCTCGCATTGCAGATCCATGGCGGGTATGGCTATCTCAAGGACTTCAAGGTAGAGAGGCTCTATCGTGATGCCCGAGCCACTTCGATATATGAAGGCACATCTGAGATACAGAGGCTGGTCATTGCGAGGGAGCTTCTGAAAGATCAGAACTATGGATGATATGACTGAAAAGAAACCATCAAAAGGAGATGACTATGGATTTTGAATTATCTAACGAAATGAAAATGCTCGCCGATATGGCATACAAGTTTGCCGTTCAAGAAGTAGAACCTGTGGCCAAAGAAGCAGACGAGAAAGAAAAATATACTCCTGAGATTCGCAAGAAAGCAGGCGCTAATGGTTTAATCGGCTGTTGGATACCTGAGGAATATGGCGGAAGCGGCGCTGGTTTTCTCGGCAACACCATCATAACGGAACAAATTGCCAGGGTATGCATGGGCATAGGACTGAATATCACTGCGGCCACATTTGGAGCTGAAAACATTCACTACTATGGAACACGAGAGCAAAAAGAGAAATACCTTCCTCCTGTTTGCGCGGGAGACGCGGTATTTGCAGGCGCCTATACGGAACCGAATGCGGGCACGGATGTGGCAGGTTACAAGACAAGGGCCATTCAGGATGGCGATGACTATGTAATCACCGGCAATAAAATGTTCATCACGAACGGTACTGTGTGTGACTGGATGGTGGTGCAGGCCATCACCGACCCGGACCAGAAAGTTCACAAAAGCTTCAGCCAGTTTATCGTACCTGCCGATGCGCCGGGGATCACGAGGACAAAAATCAGAGGAAAATTGGGGATCAGGGCCAGCGACACGGCAGAAATAGCTCTCGATGAAGTGAGGGTTCCCAAGGAGAATCTTATCGGTAAGAGAGGGGCTGGATTCCACCAGCTCATGCACTTTTTTGACACCACACGGGTGATGGTGGCGGGCCAGGGTTTGGGACTCTCTCAGGCATGTCTGGACGAGTCAGTCAAATATTGTAAGGAGAGGACTGCTTTTGGGAAGCCGCTGGGCTCATTCCAGATTACATCGCAAAAGCTTGCCGAGATGTGGATCAAGATAGAAGCCCTGCGAAATATTACGTACAAGGCCGCCTGGCTGCTTGATTCCGGCCATCCGAATTATCACCTCTCCGCAATGGCAAAATACCTTGCCGGGCAAACAGCGGTATTCTGCGCCAATCTTGCAGTGGAGCTTCACGGCGGATACGGATACATCGAAGAATACAAGGTGCAGAAATTTTATCGTGATGCAAAGATCCTCGAACTCTACGAGGGAACCAAGGAAGCTGAGATCATGACGCTCGGGAAAGTCCTTTTGTCGCGTTAGTGATATATCGCAAATACTAATGAGCCATTATGATTTTTATCACAGATGCAACGCCAGTCGCCTCATCAACGTTGGCGCCATTTCCGGGAACATTCCCAAGGCCTGCTTTTTTATGATCAGTCTTTCATTGACATACAAGACTACTCATCGTATACTTTTAACTGTGTGGTGGAGAGATTCGGGGAATATTGGGAATGAAAGCGAATAAAGGTGGAAGAAAATGATTCAGGATCATCTTGACAAGATTGAAGAGAGGCTGAAGCAGAGTAAAACGGTCAAAGAGAGTGACAAAGCCGAGCTCCTGACCCTCCTGACAACCCTGAGAACGGAAATTGCCGGCCTTTCCCAGACTCACCATGAGCAGGCGGAAAGCATTGCAGGATTTGCCGAATTATCAGCCTATGAAGCCACACGTAGCGAAAAGAGTCCGGAGCTTTTTAATTTGTCGATTGAAGGTCTGACCTCATCGGTTCAGGGCTTCGAATTATCTCATCCAAAGCTAGTGGGTATTATCAATACCTTTTGCACTATGCTCTCTAATCTGGGAATATAAAATCCTTGTGAATTAGTTGAACTAGGGCAGCTTCCTACCAACAAAACATCGACATTACCCTCACTTTTGGGGGTCAATATTTAATTGACATACAAGACAAAAATTCTCATTGACATTCAGAACCGACAATTTTATAGTTCAACGAGTAATAAACAATATCATATCAAAATAAATATGATTCAAGAAAGGAATTTTTATGCGTAAACTGATTATTTGTGTTTTTGTTTTTCTGTTGGCTGTTCCGGCATGGGCCGTCCAGCTGCAAACTGAAGACCAGAAGACCCTCTATGCGCTGGGTGCTGACTTAGCAAAGAAGCTTTCCGTTTTTAACTTGTCCGTTGAAGAGTATGAATTTGTCAAGCAAGGCATGAGCGATGTCGGCGCCGGTAAAAAGTTGGAGGTAGAACCTGAAGCCTATACGCAGAATATCAATAAATTGTTTCAAGCAAGAGTGCAGGTCGCCGCACAAAAGCAAAAAGAATTGGACAAACCCTATTTAGAGAATGCCGCCAAGGAAAAAGGTGCGCAGAAGACGGATTCAGGTCTTATTTACCAGCCAATCAAAGTCGGAACCGGCGTTCAACCTAAAGCGTCGGATATCGTCAAAGTTCACTACATCGGGACTTTAACTGACGGCAAGGAATTTGACAGCTCCGTCAAGCGTGGTCAGCCTGTGGAATTTCCGCTGGGACAGGTTATTCCCTGCTGGACGGAAGGCGTCGGGAAAATGAAAGTCGGCGGCAAGGCTAAGCTGGTGTGTCCTTCGGATATCGCTTACGGCGACCCAGGCAGACCGCCGTTTATTCCCGGTGGTGCGACACTGGTTTTTGAAGTGGAATTGCTGGGCGTGAAGCATCCTGCCGCAGCGGCCCCCACTCCCAAGAAAACATCGACACCCAAGGCAAAATCAAAGCAATAGTTTAAGCAAATACCATCTTTATAATCATGTGCATTGAAGGGACGGGCTGCAAACCCGCCCCTGCTGCATGATTTCCATCTTCTAAAATAAAAGGGGCCTGTGTGCTAGTTCACTAATTCGGTAATTTTTTGAATCTTATCAAAGTGACAATTTTTTATGTCAATTATTGAAATCAAAACGCTGACCAAGACTTTCGACAAGATTCAAGCTGTGCGGGGCATAGATTTGAATATCGAGAAAGGTGAGATATTCGGGCTACTGGGCCCCAACGGCGCGGGAAAGACTACAACCATCGGGATGCTCTGTACTATTATCCGGCCGACTTCGGGCAGCGCTATATTGGCTGGTTTTGATGTCGTAAAAAATCCAGCCGATGTCCGGCGCCAGGTGGGCATCGTTTTTCAAGATCCGACTTTGGATACGGTTCTTACCGGCCATGAAAATCTTGAACTTCATGCCCGCCTCTATGGTGTGCCTGCCGGCCAGCGGGAAAAAAGAATCACGGAAATGCTGGAACTTGTTGACCTCAAGGGGCGCAGTAACGACATAACCCGTACTTATTCAGGTGGAATGCGCCGCAGGCTGGAACTGGCGCGCGGCCTTTTGCATAAACCGGCGGTGCTCTTTCTGGACGAGCCGACGCTCGGCCTCGACCCGCAGACACGCGCCCGCACCTGGGACTATATCAAAAAAATGGCGCAAAAAGAGCAGACTACAGTTGTCCTGACCACTCATTATATGGAAGAAGCGGAGCAGGTGTGCGACCGCGTGGGTATTATCGACCACGGGCAGATCATGGCGCTGGATGCTCCGGATAATCTCAAGGAATCCATGGGCGGTGATCTGGTCGTTATTCGGGCAAAAGAACCACCCCTGCAAAAGATACAAACCCTGCCTTATGTAAAGGACGTGAAACTAAATGACGGCACTGTTGAGATAACCATGAAGGATGCCCATCTCCACCTGCCGGAACTGCTTTCCATCATTCCCCATGTTGAATGCGTGGAAACAAGAGTGCCGACACTCAGTGATGTCTTTATCAAGCTGACCGGCCACGATATCCGAGAAGATTCACCGGAGGACTCCGGCAGCTGGGTTGACTCCGTGGCGCGCTACCGTCAAAGGGGAAAATGAATTGTATGAACCCCAGAATAAGCTCTGGACTCAAATAATGTAACGCAGTAAATTAGTAGTATTAAACCAAACCCCGCAAAGCTTGGAGCTTGCGGGATAAATTCGACTAAGATTTTTGCTTCACCTATTGCTTGCAAAAATCAAGTCTCATTAATCACGGGTATGAAACACAAAGCAAGCTGAGGGGTATTATATCCCTGCTTATACGGGATAATTCGGCTAACAAACTTCTATTCGCTTCGCTTTCGAAGTTTGAGTCTCATTACCCTCCGCTTTGCGGGATAATTCGACCAACAAACTTCAGTGCACTTTGTTTCTGAAGTTTGGGTCTCATTAAATTGGAGTTTCAACAATAAACTGATGAACGATAATCGTCTGCAAAAAGAATTGATGGGAATTTACGCCTTATGGTGGCGCGAGTTTATAGTATTCCGGCGGGAAAAAAGCAGAATCGTATCCAGCGTTGTTCAGCCGCTGATGTGGCTGTTCCTTTTCGGCAGCGGTGTGGGAGCCAGCATCAATATCAGCGATATCAATTATCGGGATTACATTTATCCGGGCATACTGACCATGTCGGTGCTTTTTGGCTCGGTATTTTTTGGACTTTATATTGTCTGGGACCGAAAGCTGGACGTTCTCAAAGCTGTTCTGGTAGCGCCGGTGTCGCGCATCAGTATTTTTATGGGCAAAGTACTGGGCGGTTGCACGGATGTTACTTTGCAGATTCTTATACTTTTCATTTTTTCGTTTTTATTTCCTTCAGTCAATCCCTGGGGAATTCCGATGGCATTATTATTTTTGCTGATAACATCAATCGCGCTTGTTTCTCTGGGATTGGCTATCGGCTCAATGCTGGAGAGTCTGGAAGGCTTTCAGGTCGTTTCGACATTTGTTGTTTTTCCGCTTTTCTTCCTCTCCGGCGCTCTTTTTCCGGTAGATAATAAATTGCCTCTGTGGCTGCAGAGCTTAGTCAAGCTCAATCCGTTGACCTACGCAGTGGACGGCGTCCGCGGCGCTCTGCTCAATGTGAACGCGTTTCCTTTTTATATCGACTTTGGCGTCATCACTTTCTTTGCCGTAGTTATGTTTCTATTGGGGAGTGTTTTGTTCAGCCGGATGAAGTGATATAATAAAACTCCCCGCCGCAAGCAGCGGGGTATCTTGTTGGATTATAATTTCTTCGTCGTCGAAAGCGACGGGGAATTTAACCCGTAAAGATTAAAACGATTATATCGGGGGTATCCCAACAGTAATAACCAGTTATCAAACTGAAATACAAAACCGAATTTCTTATAGTTCAAATATGAATAAGCAATGTTTGGTCAAATATCGAAATAATTCTTGTTTTTTGGATAACCTATTGAGATAATATACCAATTCATGGTTTGGATTTCTCAGGAGTGAAGAGTGAAAAACTGGGATTATGAAGTAAATAAAGAGGAGTGAATCGTTATGGACGAAAGAAGGAGAGCGCAACGACTGGAGGAGCAGAACGAGATCACCATAACTATCGTCTCCGGAGGGAAAAACCCTCCTAAAGAAAAAATTATCTATAATTACAGCAAGGATATTTCTGTGTCCGGTTCCAGAATTCAGGCCCATATTTTTTTACCCGTCGATTCCCTCCTCAAGATAGAAATGACATTAAAGACTCTGCGCCAAATGATAACTGTCCTCGGAAAAGTAAAATGGATCAAAGTCGTCTTTGAAGATGAGTCTTATGAAGCGGGTGTGGAATTATTCAATACCTCCAGCGAAGCGATCAAGAAACTGACAGAATACATCTCGTGGAAACAAAAGTTTAAAAGTCTAAATAAAGGGGACCTCAGCATTTAACTTACGATTCACGCCCGATGGCAAACATCAATACCAAACTCACACTTTGCGGTTAATATTTCATTAGTGAAACTCTAATCTTAATGAGACTCGCTGAAAACGAATGAAGTGAAATTTGAAGCGTAAATAGAATTGATCTCGGGAGCGAAGTGACTTGGGGTTATCCCCGAAGCAGATTGACAGCAGGTATTAACCTGTGATTTTGTTTTAAATAAATGCAATAATGGTGGCGGGGAGGTTTAGCTAATGCTTAAAGATAAAAAGATAGCGATCATTGGCGGCGGGAAAATGGGCAGTATAATTGCTCAGGGTTTAATTGCTCATAAAATTATTTTTGCCAAGGATATTATCGTCACGGACATTGACGCCGCAAGACTGGATTACTTACGTTCGACTATGAAGTTAAAGGTTTCTTATAATAATGAAAAAGCCGTAAAAGGTGCGGACATAATTATTCTCGCTGTTAAACCGCAAAGCATGGCGTCAACATTGAAAGAGATTAGCTCTGCTATTGATAAGTCAAAAGTTGTGATTTCCATCGCTGCGGGAATCACGACAACTTTTATTGAAAGCTCTTTGACCAAAGGCGTCCGTGTTGTAAGGGTGATGCCCAATACGCCCGCGCTTGTTGGCGAGGGAGCGGCGGCAGTGGCCAAGGGAAGCTGCGCTAAGGCTGATGATGTCAAACTTACGCGGGCTATTTTCGATGCCGTGGGCATCAGCGTCGAAATTGAGGAAAAGCTGATGGATGCCGTAACCGGATTGAGCGGCAGCGGACCCGCTTATTGTTTTTTGATCATTGAAGCGCTTATCGACGCCGGAGAACAAATGGGTTTACCGCGTGATTTGGCGGCAAAACTTGCCATGCAAACCATGCTGGGAGCGGCTCGCCTGTGCCTTGAGAGTGATAAACAACCCGCGCAATTAAGAGAGATGGTTACGTCGCCCGGAGGCACTACGGTTGCCGGACTCAAAGCGCTGGAAGAAGGAAAAATCCGGGCAACAATTATTTCCGCCGTTGAAGCGGCGACGAAGCGATCTAAAGAATTAGCAGGCGGTAAATAATACCAATTCTAATCCACTTAGCGGTTTCACCTCTTATACCATCTCTAAATCAAAGATGATATTGAGGTGGCTAGGCAGAGGCAACGAGGCGTATTTTATACGTGTGACCTTCAGGTTATACGTTGAGGAAGCCGATGACGACGCCAACAAAAATAGCGCTTTGATTTAGGAATGGAATTACGCTTCATCCTTTTTTTCTATTTCGATAATGTGAGTTGCTTGTTCGTTCGTCTCTGGAGTAACAACAACTTCTTTTGGCTTAGCCGGTTCAATGGTAAACGAAACCGACTCTACCGGCAGATTTTCGTCAGCAGGCATAAGTGCTATCAGAGCTGCTACCGGCGCAATATCCGTCGATGGAGCAGTTTCCATTACTGTTTCTGCCGGTCTTCTTTTCTTGTGACGAGGTCTCCGGCGGCTTTTCTTTTTAGGGGGACCATCCCCATTTGCTGAACCTTTTTCGTCAGTGGCTAACACTGAAGTTTCCTCTGTTTTCAGGGAAGTTTCCTCGCGTGGCTCAGGAGCGTCCACAGTTTTTTCTTTGATGGTTTGCTGTATTTCCACCTTGTCCCACGATGTCTCCATAATACCCGCAATATGCAAGTTAAGACCGAATGTTGATTCCAAATTTAGAAGTTCGCTCCTTTTGCGATTGAGGATGTAATCGGCAATTTCATGCGGAAGAATTATTCTTAATTCGGAATAAATGCCTTTGACCGCTTCCGATTCAATTTTGCGAAACGCTCCCAGTGCGGCATATTCCAGAGATGGACGCAAACCGCTGCCTTTACAGAAAGGACATTTTGTGTAACTGATTTCCTGAATTGTTGACTGTTTCTTTTGCCGCGATAATTCAAGCATCCCGAATTTAGAAATACGGGAGAGCTGTATCCTTGCCTTATCTATGCTGAGCGCTTTTTTGAAAGATTTTTCCACTTCGGCAATATGTTTTTTATCCATCATGTCAATAAAATCGATGACAATCAATCCGCCTAAGTCCCGTAAACGCAGTTGTCTGGCAATTTCTTCGCTGGCTTCAATGTTTGTTTTGAAGGCGGTTTCCTCAATGTTTTTTTTGTGGGAACCACGGCCGGAGTTTACATCAATTGTAATCATTGCTTCCGTCGGATTGATTATAATGTACCCACCGGATTTGATTTCCACTCGTTCCTGATAGATAACGCGTATTTGTTCTTCCAATTGAAAACTGTCAAAAAGGGGAGTTTTTTCTTTATAATGTTTGATCATTCTTAAATGACGTGGAGCCACAGCCTTTAAGTAAGAGCGCATTTTGCGGAATGTTTCCTGATCATCAACCAAAATTTCATCAATTTCCGGCGTCAAATAATCGCGTAAACTGCGCACGCCAAAGTCGGTCTCCTGGTAAATCAGGGAAGGTGCATTAATGCTGATTGCTTTCTTACATATCTCTTTCCAAAGACGCATAAGAAGCTGGTAATCGCGGAAAATTTCCTGCTTTGTGCGGTTGAATCCGGCTGTCCGCACGATAAATCCCATATCTTCAGGAATTTTAATTTGTTTCATAATATCTTTTATTTTTTGCCGATCTTCTTCATCTTCTACCTTGCGGGAGATACCGCTACCGGGTTTGTTGGGAAGCAGGACTAAATATCTGCCGGGAAGAGAAATATGGGCAGTTAAAAGAGCTCCTTTATTGCCGATCGCTTCTCTTACCGCCTGGACAATGATTTCCTGCCCAGCTTTGAGCACAGGGTTGCCGTTGGCCTGGCCGTTTCCCTGTTCGGTTAAATATTCGTGATTAACATCCTTAAGAGGAAGGAAACCATCCTTGTCGCCGCCATAATCGACAAAGGCCGCTTGCAGGCCGCGTTCAACTTTAAGCACCTTGCTTTTAAAAATATTGCCGATAATGGGCTCTCTTACCGACATCTCAATGTTGAATTCAATTAGACTACCCTTTTCGTTAACGGTAGCCATACGCATCTGCTCTTTGTGAACAGCGTTGATAAGCATCGTATGTTTCATAAACGTCCTTTTTGACCGGCCGCCATTTTTGTGCGAATTCGCACAAGAATAGACTTTTTAGAGTCTATTCTTTAAATATGCGGCGCGACCAGTTGTATTTATAGAAAGGCGCTGACATCGCCTTTACCATTTCTTATAATTTCAATATTGTCATCAACAAGGCTGATGACGCTCGATGGTTCGGGAATAATAATACCACCATCAATAATTAAGTCAACCATTCGCCCAAAGTGTTCCTCGATTTCATAAGGAGTGCCTAGATCTTCGCCATCTGCTGTTTTTACACTGGTACTGATTATCGGTTGTCCCAGTTCTTTGATTAAATCCAGGCAAATTTGATTATCCGGCACTCTTATTCCTGTCGTCGATCTTTTCGGTAAAATTATTTTAGGCACCAAACGTGAAGCTTCTAAAATAAAAGTATACGGTCCCGGCAAAAGCCTTTTCATTGTTTTGTACGCATAGTCGGTAACTTTGGCGTATTGGCTGATATGTTTCAAATCCGAACAAATAAAACTCAACGGTTGTTTTCTGTTTCTTCTTTTTAATTCGTAAATTCTTTCGATACCTTTCTTATTGGACAAATCACAGCCTAAACCGTAAACCGTATCGGTCGGATAAATTATTATCCCGCCTTGACGCAGTATATCAACAGCTTTCCTGATGAGGCGCATTTGTGGATTCTGACTGTTGATGGAAAGCATGATTTAATTCCTTATTATTTTTACGGAAGATATATATCAAGAATTAAATACTTTCGCAATGAAAGCTTCAAAGTGAAAAGGAAATCACGGGTACAATACCCCAAAGCAAGCTACTGGGTATTGTATCCCTGCTTATACGGGATAATTCGACTAACAAACTTCTATTCGCTTCGCTTTTTGAAGTTTGAGTCTCATTACCCTCCGCTTCGCGGGGTTCGTATTACTTTGTCTTTATTATAAATGTTTTCACAAACCAGGCGATAGTCAAGATAAATACGATTCCAACACCAGAGAGAGACAGAAACCACTTGGTGTTCGTCGCGGTTCCGGACAGCGCGACGAGCGCGGGTGTTGCGCGCCTGAGATCGCTCAGGAAGTACAGGTGCATCGCATTTTCAATCAGATCGCAGATCCCGGCGATAAATGGTGTCAGAATGATAAAATTGAAACTCGGACTTACGCCGTTGATTTTGAATGTTCTGGCTATCAGCAGGCTTAAAAATATACTGTACCAGATCGGATGGAAATTATCGAAGTAGAAGTGTTTATAATAAATTGCGATTTGGCCCGACGCGATCCAGCCTGAAGCAATCTCTTTGAATATATTGCTCGACAGAGTTATCTGGAGAGCCAAAACATTGCCCACGCCCAATGGCTGTATGATCGAGCCGATGATGAACTGCGAAGTAAAATAGATGATCCCGAATATTATGATGAGAATATTGGAATCGGACCTTTGGCTGATGAAATTTTCCGCCCGTGAAAATATGTTTATAGTTGCTCCTCCTCAAAAATTGCCTCATTCTACTCTCCCTTCTGGCGATTGGAAGGAATTATAAGAAGAACGATTCTGCATGTCAACCACGCATACAATCTTCCAGAGTCTGTCTGGTTCGAGACATGTCCCTGGGCTTTACCTCCATGGTAATAGTTGAGTCATACCCTCTGTTCATGAGGGATGCTATAATGGCAGGATAATCCACAATCCCGTCTCCCAGTGGAAGATGGAGATCATCTTTAACGCTTGTTCCGCCATGGTTGTCATGAACATGGAGGTGAGCAATTCTGGAAAAGTGATCTTCTATGAAACGAAACGATGTGTTATGTTGAGAAAGAAGCTGGGCATGTCCGATATCCAGAGTCATCCTGAGATCAGGAATGGCATTAAATGCCGGTCCGAAACTCTCCGTGCGTTCGCTCAAGTTTTCTATGCAGATAGTAATCCCGTACTCATTGCCATAGTCCACTATCCGGGAGAGCAGGTCCAGCTTCCTGGGGATGAGTTCCGCCGGAGCCCATCTCTGATCGATCCAGAAATGCAGGGTCGCCTTGGTAATGTCAAGCTGTCGTGACAGGTCCATCAGGGTTTTGATGCGCGGAAGGAACTTGTTGCGAAGCACATCCACGTCAAGAGGATTATCCTCGTTGGGATAATGGGCAAGAAACGAGATGCCGTATGTATCTTTTATTTCCAGGAGCTGAGGAATCCAACCGGCCACTGTCGCAGGATCATCAAGGGAAATCTCCACGAACGGGTAGCCGAACTTTGCTACTTCAAGAAGCTCTTCAATTGAGTGAGCCCTTCCTCCTATCATGATCATGCTGGTTAACCTTTTGTACCAATTCGCTTTCTTCGACTAACTTTGTTAACTGCGTCGTCAGCTTCCTCAACGTATTAGAAATACGCCTGCGGAGCCTCCTCCTTGCCGCCGCGTTATCCTGTGACCGGATGCGCAACCAAAGGGCGCGCAATAAAATAATAACTTTTTACCCTACCGGGAAGTGACGCATTGCAGGCGGCAGCTTCCAATCGAAATGGTATATAAAATATTGACACCATTAAACCCTGTTATTTAATGGCGGGACTTTTTTAAAGCCGGCCTTCTTGTTTCAGCCTGTCAATAATTTTCTGGATCTCCGGCATTTTTGCGCTGGCCGCTTTTTCACCTTCAAAAATTGCCTCGTTAAATTTATCCATATCGGTGGACCCGATATTCCTCAAATTCGGGCGGATCACGATGTCGGCATTCTTGATCTGATATTCAGCGATCCTGGAATACATGATGTTTACTGATTTCCTCATGGTGTCCATAATTCCACTGGGCACATCGGTATTGATACCGCCGGAGATATCCACGGCAATGACGATATCCGCCCCGTTACGGCGCGCCACATCAACGGCCACAGGACTGACCACGCCACCGTCCATATAGGTGCTGTTTCCGATCTTCAAGGGCTTGAACACGCCCGGCACGGAGCAGCTGGCATGCACGGCCATACCGGTATTGCCACTGGCAAAGACAACTTCTTCCCCGGTAGCGGCATTGGTAGCCACCGCATAGTAACGTATTTTCAGTTTTTCTATGGGGGTATTCTGAATGTTTACGTTGATAAAATTTTCGAGCTTTTCACCCTTAATTAGCCCGCCATTCCAGATCTTCCAATCATAGTCGATAATATTGTCCCTTTCCATCTTCATGGCGATCCCCTGCAATTCGAAGGCGGTCTTGCCCGAGGCGTATAAACTGCCTACCAGGCTGCCGACGCTCGTACCAACGACCATGTGAATGGGGATATTCTGGGCTTCCAGCACTTTCAGGACCCCGATATGCGCGAAGCCCTTGGATGCCCCCGCCCCCAGGACAACCGCAATCGTGGCCGGTTTGGGATGCGCAGGTGGTAGTGGCGGCGGCGTAGTGGCGCAAGCAGCCAGCGTTAAAACCAGAAAAATTATGAGCAGAAATACTTTAAGCTTAGTACCACTCCATGAAGCAAACATTTTTCCGAGCATATTCTTTATTATCCTTCCCCATCGTGATCGATATACTACAGGTGCGTTTCACGAGTTATGCTTCACGACTTTCTAAAAACCAAAGTATAACCTTTTTCTCGAAATAATTTCAGACAGACATCTACAACATCTGCATCATAAAGGATGCCCTTATTCCGGGAAATCTCTTCCAGAGCAAAATCGATTCCCAGTGAAGGCCGATAGGGACGGTGGGAACCGATAGCCTCCACGACGTCAGCAACAGCTATAATCCGTGCCTCCAGGAGAATATCATCTCCCTTAAGACCCTGAGGATAACCGGATCCATTCATCCGCTCATGATGCTGAAGGACGACATCAGCCACGGGCCAGGGAAAGTCGATGTCTTTTAGAATATCATACCCTGACTGGGAGTGTGTTTTAATCAAACTGAATTCCAGATCAGTCAGTTTCGTCGGCTTGCTGAGAATCTCGGAAGGAATGGATATCTTGCCGATATCGTGAATGGAGGATGCGGTGCGAATGAAGTCCCGCCGGTCTGCCGATAAACCCATTTCTGTGGCAATCGACCGGGCCAGATCGGATACCCGCTGCTGATGACCCGCAGTATAGGGATCTTTCATTTCCACGATCATAGAGATGGATTGGACCGTGGCTCCCAGAGCTTTTCTTAGCCGATCAAAGCTCTGTTGACGTTCTTCCTCCGCTTGTTTGCGCTCGGAAATGTCGCGAACAATAGCCTGAATGTAGTGTTTACCCATATTGCTAAATACGTTCAGGCTGACCTCTGCATCAAATAGAGTCCCATCGTAACGGCTGTGCTTCCATTCAAAGAACTGCGTCTGCCCCCCGAGCGCCGCCTGTATCTTCTCCTGTGCTTTCTCCTTGGATTTCCTTCCATCCGGCTGAACTTCCGGGGAGAACAGATACGGAGGCTGCCCGATGATCTGTTCTCTGGTACAACCAAACATCTCCAAGGTCTTTGGGTTGCAGTCAATAAAGATATCCTGATCCATCATTAAATAAGAATCGTTGGCAGACTCAAAAAGGGTCCGGAATTTGGATTCGCTCTCCCTTAGAACCTCCTCTGCCCGCTTGCTTTCGGTAACGTCCTGGCCAATACCCCTGAAGCCGATGATCTCTCCTTGTTGGTTTTTCAGAGGAAAACCTGTCATTTCACCAAATCCCGTTGTTCCATCCTTACGGAGAATCTTGTACAAAATGCCCCTTTCGGGCTTACCGGTTATGTATATATTGCCGAAAGCTTTATACACTTTTCCCAAGTCCTCTTTAACTATTTGATCTCGGAAGCTTGTTCCGATCAGTTCCTCTCTGGTATATCCTAAATGATGGCAGACTGAATCATTAGCGAAGGTATAATTACCGGTGATGTCTACCTCAAAATATGCATCCTCCATCTCATCAAGTATAGACCGGTATCTCTCC